>NZ_JBXASS010000007.1:172483-182625 GCF_058809565.1 Dermacoccus sp. MPR-E5
ACGAACACCCAGCGCGCCACCGCGACGCACCAGCGCGTGCATCGCACGCACGCTCGCCAGGCGGTTTCGCAGCACACCCAGGCTCGCCCGGTCGCCCAGACGCCGCGTCACCAGCAGGCACCCGTGCACCGCGCGACGGTGCGTCACGCCACCACGACGCACTCGGCCACGCCGACCTACGCCTCGAGCGCGCAGAAGGCCACGAACACGGCTTCCGCCTCGCGTTCGAACTCCGGAGTCGTCTCCATCGCCGCGGGCCTGACGGGTATCCCCTACGTCTACGGCGGATCGTCGACCTCCGGTGCCGACTGCTCCGGTTACGTCGCGATGGTCTTCGCGAAGGCCGGCATCCAGCTGCCGCACCAGTCGGGCGCCATCAAGGCGATGACGACGCCCGTCAGCGACCCGCGCCCCGGCGACCTCGTCTTCCTGCCGGGCCACGTCGCGATCTACGCCGGCAACGGCATGGTCTACGAGGCGCGCCACCCGGGCACCGTCACCGGCCTGTACCCGGTGCTGTCGGGTTCGACCTACGGTCGCCTCTGATCGATGTGATCGGTCGGCCCGCGCGGCCACCTGAGAAGCGCCCTCCCCGTCATCGTGACGGGGAGGGCGCTTCTTCGTGTGGCGCGTGCTTCGAGCGGGGTCGTGGTGGTCTGCCGTGACGATCCTGCGTCAGTGGTAGTCGCGGCGAATGACGGTGACGGCGAGCGCCAGGCCGAGCAGTGCGAGGCCGACACCGCCGGCGACGAGCAGGGGGCTCGTCGAACTCGAGTCGGATTCGTCGGCTGATGCCGCGTCCGAGGGGGCGAGCGACGGGCTGGAGGTGCTGGTCGACGACGCCGAACTGGAACGACTCGACGACGAAGACGAAGACGACCCGGACGAAGACGAAGACGATTCGGGCGACGAGGTGGCGCTCGTCGAACTGCTGCGCGGTGTCGTCGGTGCCATCGGCGTCGTGGGGGCCAGGGGGGATGCGGGGCTCGATGCGCCCGTAGATGAGATCGTGGGCGCGAGCATCGGCTCGTCGCTCGTCGGGGCGGGCGAGGTGCTCTGGCGCGGTGTCCGTGTCGGCTCAGCGGTCGCGGACAACGTCGAAGATGTGGACGGTGCGTCACCGCAGCCGCTGAGGGGCAGCGAGCCGGCGGAGCCGCCGGAGGCCGTCGTCACGAAGATGGCACGGGCCTGCGAGGGTGCGCTGACGCGCACGGTGAGGCTCTGACCGGCGCCGACACTCGTCGCTGCCGGTGTCGCGCCGCCGCCCGCGCCGGTCGTGAATGAGAACGTCTGGGCTTCGGGGGCGGCGTTCGTCAGGGTGACGAGGGCCGAGTATCCGCCCGATGCGCTGCACGTGGCGCTCTGGAACACGGCGCTGCTCACGCCCGCGCCGGTGCTCGGCGAGCCCAACGGTGCGGTGGGGTCGGCGGTTGCCGCTGGCGCGCCGAGCACGATGGCTCCCGCGGCGAGCAGGGCGGCTGCGCCGGCACGAGAGCCGGCACGAAGGCAAGCGTGGGTGCTGGGGGTGAGGCGGTGCATCGTGGGGTGGCTCCCTGGTTCGCTCGTCGCAGGGTGCCTCCCCGCGTCATTGGGATTGTCTCCCATGGCGGGCGCTCGCGCGAGCGTCATGGGCCCGACCAGGAGCTCCAGGTCGAAAAAAAGTCTGCGGTGGGGTGCAACCGGCTCAGGATGTCGGGCGTCTGTATGAATGAACGGCGGTCAGCCGTGCGTCGCGCTCGATGCTCAGGGGTGTGCAGGCTGGGCGATGCATGGGGCGGGGTCGGTGGAGTCTTGGGGGCTCGACCGGCCCCCGCGCCCGCTTCGTCGCCGCGGGCGCGGTCTGGTTGACTAGGCCCCGTGGTCATCGAGGCGAGCCCGTGGGCGTTCTGGCGCCATCACGCCTGTGAGGTCGTGCTGTTCGCCGTCCTGGCGGCGCCCGTGCTCGCCATTCGCCCGTCGGTCGGCAACATCGTCGCGGTCGTCGTCTTCTTCGTCGCCTATTTCGGTTTCTCGTTCCTCAGTGACATGCGCACGCGGCTGCGCGTCGACGAGGACGGCGTCGAGTATCTCGCCGGTGGGCGTGATCAGGTCTTCATCGCGTGGAACGAGACCGCGCGCATCGTGCCGCGCCGCTTCCGGTGGTGGACGGCCGAGGACGCCATAGTCTTCCTCGACGGGGGCGATCGTCCGTTGCTCGTCGCCGGCATCTCGATGTTCGCGCCCGCCGACCTCGACGCGTTGGAGGGCGCCGCGCAGGCCTATGTTCCGGTCGATTCGCCCGTCATCCTGTCGCCGTTCACGGGCCGGGCCGACGGCGAGCGTCACCCCGAACTCGTGCCGCAGCGCACGTCGGAGCGGTTGCTCGCCTCGTCGATCAGCAGCTTCCTCATCGCCGCCGTCGTCGCGATCGTGCTCCTCACGGTCTTCGAGTGAATCGTCGTGTGAGCTGCGTCCGCAAGCCGTTCAGCCGTTCGTAGGCATCCGACGGTCGGCGATGACGACGACGGCGAGGCACAGCGCGGCCATGATCGCGCCGAACTCGAACATCGCGGGGTAGCTGAACCCGGCGTCCTGCGCGAGCGTCGCCATGATCGCGGGGACGGCGAAGCCGAGATAGGTGACGCCGTAGAACACGGCCGTCAGCCCGGCGAGGTCGCGGGGCCCGGCGATACGTTGGATCTCGAGCAGGCCGCTCACCATCGCGAGTCCGTAGCCGGCGCCCAGGCAGAAGCTGCCGAGGATCGCGGTGGCGATGTTGAGCTCGCGGCTCGCGAGCGCGCCGGCGAGCATGCCGACGACGAGGACGACGAGCCCCACGCGCACCGCTCGGGTGGTGCCGGGGGAGTCGATGCGGCGCCCGACAGACTGGACGAGGAAGCCGCACGTCAGGCCGACGACGCACAGCAGCGCCGAGAACGCGATCGGCGCCGACGAGACGTGCGACGACATGAGCGCGGGCAGGACGGCGTACGCACACGCGGCGGCGCCGAAGACCCACGGGGCGATCGGCAGCACGACGAACAGGAACCGACGGTGGCCGACGGCGGGGATGCGCAGATCGTCACGCAACGACGACGTCGAGCGCGACGCCGCGTCAACCGTCTCCGGCGTGCGCAGGACGAGCACGCCCGCGATCGCCGTCACGACGATGTTGACGAGGTACGACAGCTCGTCGGGGTAGGGCGCCCACTGCGCGAGGGGGCCGGCGAACGCGGCGCCGAGGCCGAAGCCGGCCGTCAGCGACATCGACGCACGCTTGGCGCCGGTGCCGTCGGGCGCGTCGTCGTGCGGCGGGCTCGACAGCTCCTTGATCCACGAGGAGCCGACGGCCATGACGAGACCCAGCGCGATGCCCGACAGCACGCGCCCGAGGAACAGCACGGTGACGTTGGCGTGGGCGAACGCGAGGATGGCGCTCGCGAGCATCGCGATGTACGGCGCGGGGACGAGCAGGCGCCGTCGGCCGTAGCGGTCGGAGAGCGGCCCACCGATGAGCAGCGCGGGGATGATGCCGAGGACGTACGCGAAGAGCAGCACGTTGACCGTCACCTGCGGCAGGTGATGCTGCGTGCGGTACATGACGAGCAGGGGCGTGAACTCGTTGCCGCCCCAGGCGACGGCGAGCATCGCAAGGGCGGGGCGCATCCAGTGCTTCATGCGGTCCTCTTCGTTGTTACCGGTGAGTACCCATGCAATCACGAGCATGCCTGGACGCGCCCGTCAGGGCGTCGCACGGCTCAGGTGTTGATCTTCGCGAGCAGTTCGGTCAGCGTCTGCTCGAGCTGCCGCGCGCCCAGACGCGCGGGGCGTGGATGAGCGCGCAGGCGAGGCCGATCTTCTGCGTCATGCCTGCGGAATAGTCGGCGACGATCTTGTCGGCGGCCTCGTCGAGGCCGAGTGCGTCCGCGGCACGGTGAGTCTCAGGTCATCGACCTAGCGGTGGCTGCCGAAGTTCTTCGTCAGCTCGCTCAGCTGCATGGCCGGTGCCTGCATGGCGGGCGTGCTCGCCGGGCCGGATGGGGGCGTGGGTGGCTGCTCGAACGGGGACGGGCGGCTGCCGATCCATGCCCTCGATGCTTTCATTGCAGCCCCTGCCCGCGTGGGATCGCGGGCGGATGTGACGGCTCTGACGGCGCCCGGCCCGGCCCTACTCGCTCGTAGCGCGGTGAACTCCTAGCGTGGCAAGTGATCACGGTCACGTCGAAGGAGTCGGAGGAGAAGATCATGCGGGTCGGTGTTCCGAGCGAGGTCAAGAACAACGAGTTCCGGGTGGCGTGCACGCCGGCGGGCGTCAACGAGTTCGTGCTGCACGGGCACGAGGTGCGGGTGCAGCGCGGCGCCGGGGACGGTTCGAGCCTCACCGACGACGACTACCGCGCGGCGGGCGCCGTCATCGTCGACGACGCGGACGAGGTGTGGGCCGACAGTGATCTCATCCTCAAGGTGAAGGAGCCGGTCGCCGAGGAATATCACCGCATGCGCGAGGGCCAGGTGCTGTTCACCTACCTGCACCTCGCGGCCGACCCGACGCTGACGGGGGAGCTTCTCGAGCGCGGTGTCACCTCGATCGCCTACGAGACGGTGCGCCTCGACGACGGGTCGCTGCCCTTGCTCGCACCGATGTCAGAGGTCGCCGGGCGCCTCGCCCCGCAGGTCGGCGCGCAGGCGCTGATGAAGCCGTACGGCGGGCGCGGCGTGCTCATGGGCGGCGTGCCGGGGGTGCGCCCCGCGGATGTCGTGGTGCTCGGCGGCGGCGTGTCGGGGTTCAACGCGGCTCGTGTGGCGCTCGGAATGGGCGCCGACGTCACCGTCCTCGATCTCGATGCCGCACGGCTGCGGGCGATCGACACGGCAACCGGTGGGCGGATGCGGACGGTGATGAGCAACGCGCACGAGGTCGAGCACGCCTGTCTGCGAGCGGATCTCGTCATCGGCGCGGTGCTCGTGCCCGGTGCGAAGGCGCCGACCCTCGTGAGCAATGAGCTCGTCTCGCGGATGCGGCCGGGCTCGGTGCTCGTCGACATCGCCATCGACCAGGGCGGGTGCTTCGAGGATTCGCACCCGACGACGCACGCCGACCCGACGTTCGGTGTGCACGACAGCATCTTCTACTGCGTCGCGAACATGCCGGGCGCCGTCGCGCACACGTCGACCCATGCGCTTGCGGGCGTCACGCTGCGCCACGCGCTGCAGATCGCCGACGACGGATGGCGCGCCGCATGCCAGGGCGACGCTGCCCTCGGGCGCGGGCTGACGACGCACGCCGGGCAGCTGACGAACGCCGCCGTCGCCGAGGCGACCGACCGGCCGGTCGTCAGTGTCGAGGAGGCGCTCGCGGGGTGAGGCTGCTCGGGCGCGGGCGTGGGCGTGGACGTGGGCGTGGCGGGGTCACCGCGTCGCGGGCGAGCGACGTCCGAGCGGGCCGTGCCGCGTCGCCGTCAGAGCCAGTTCTTGCGTTTGAACACGAGCCACATGCAGAACGACACGGCGACCATGAGAAACAGCGCGAATGGGTAGCCGTACGCCCAGTGCAGTTCGGGCATGCGGTCGAAGTTCATGCCGTAGGCGCCGGCGACGACGGTCGGGGCGAAGAGGATGGCGGCCCATGAGGACGCGCGCTTGACCTCGTCGGCTTGGTTGTTGGCGACCTCGGCGAGGCGCTTCATCTCCTCGTTCTGCGTCTGCGCGACGAGGATGGCGTTGAGCTGCAGGATCTCCGACAGTGACTGGCGGAAGTTGTCGTTGCGTTCGACGATCGAGGTGACGTGGTCGCGCACGTCGCGCAGGGCGGTGATGATCTCGTCGTCGGTTCCGTACTTGGCGGCGCCGGCTTCGAGGCCACGCAGCATCGTCTGCAGCGGCTTGACGGCGCGCTGGAGTTCCATGACCTCCTGGGAGAGTTCGTAGATCCGGCGCGACACGGTCGGGTCGGCTTCGAAGACCTGCGTCTCGATCTCGTCGATGTCGTTCTCGAGGCCGGCGGCGACGGGCGCGTACCCGTCGACGATGAAGTCGAGCAGGCCGTAGAGGACGGCCTGCGGCCCGCGCGCGAGCAGGTCGGGGTCGTTCTCGAAGCGGCTCCGCACGGGCGTGAGGACCGGCTGCGCCGTGTGGCGCACCGTGATGACGAAGTCGGGGCCGATGAAGGCGTGGATCTCACCGAACTTCACCGTCTCCGTCGCGTCGTCGTACGTCGCGGGGCGCAGCACGACGAAGAGGGTCTCGTTGTAACGCTCGAGCTTGGGGCGCTGGTGCGCGACGATCGCGTCCTCGACGGCGAGGGGGTGCAGGTCGAAGATGCGCGCGACCTGCTGGAGTTGACGCGGCGTCGGTTGCGTCATGCCGATCCACGCCATGCGCGGGCCGTGGTCGTGGTGTGACGGGTGGTGCAGTTCGCGCCACGCCTCGGCGATGGACCCGGCGTCGCTGACCTTCTGCTCGCCCGCGTAGATCGTCGAGTTGACGATCGTCGCCTCGGGTGGCGGCTGGTCGTCCTCGTCGCGAAGCGGCTCGAACGACGTCTCCTCGGGCGGCGTCGACGCGGGAGGCGGGGTCGCGCGGATGACCCCGAGCGGGGTGGGCACGTAACGGCTTCGCCAGGTGGGCATGGGGTGATCTTAGGACGGGCGCCAGGGAGAGGCCTGCCAGCGCGTCCGGATGATCGGCTAGGCTGACGGGCGCGCTTCGGCGCACGCTCTCGTAGCTCAGGGGATAGAGCACCGCTCTCCTAAAGCGGGTGTCGCAGGTTCGAATCCTGCCGGGAGCACTCACCGTTTGCCCCGGTTTTCCGCGCGAGTGGAGGCCGGGGCGCCCTGCTTCTCCACGTCCACACCCCCGAAATGGCACATTTCTGGCACAAGCCCATCGAGCGAGCGACCCACCGCATCGAGGTCGTCGGGGAACAGCCCGGCGTACACGTCAAGGGTCATCGCCGCCGACGCATGGCCCAACATCTGCTGAACCGCCTTGACGTTCGCACCCGCAGCGATCGCCAACGAGGCCGCCGTGTGACGCAGATCGTGCGGCGTCGCTCCCGCGATGCCCGCTGCCTCGCACGCCGGAGCGAACACCCGACGTCGCCAATTGTTGAGGCGGATCGGGCCGCCCATCGGGGCCGGGAACAACAGGTCGTTCCGGTCTCGCCCTCCGGCGGCATCCACGAGGCGGGCCGTCAGCGCAGGCGGCACCGGAACCGAGCGCGTGCGATGCGTCTTCGGTGTCGTCCAAACCATCTGCGAACCGACCACACTCACACTCTGTGACACGGTGAGGCGATGACGCACCGGATCGAGCTTGCCGACCCGCAGCGCCGCGAACTCGCCGAACCGAAGACCCGTCAAACCCAGCACCGCAATATGCAGGCCATCGTCACCGGCTGCCGTGATGAGCCGACCAAGCTCGTCGGCCGAGAGGAAGCGCGGTTCCTTCCGCGTCTGTCGGGGGAGAGGCACGCCCTTGGCCGGGTTTCGCACGATCCGCGAGTCGGCCACCGCAGCATCCAACATCATCGACAACACGAGGTACACCTTGCGGATGGTCCCGGCGCTCAGCCCCTCCGCACTCAGACGACCCAGCCAGCTCGTCACGTCGGAGCGCGAGATCTTGACGAGCTGCCATGTACCCCATGTCGGGATGATGTGCCGACGAACGATCTCGCGGTAACGCTCCCATCATCAGGCGGCTTCCGTGTTCGAACCGTTACCCGCGCCACCACGACCCGAGCCAGACGGCTCCTCCATGCCCTCCGCACGGAACGACCACGCCAACCGCGGACTCGGACCGCTCTTGTCCAGGTACGGCAGCGCCGACAAGCCCACAAACTCCACAGGCGTCCACGGCATCCCAGACTTGTTCTCCGGGGGCACCGGACGGTGCGGACCGAGGAACTTCACCGAGACCGCGGAGTCCTTCTTGGACGCTTCCTCATCCGCGTCAATGACGATCACCTGCCACACCAGCAGGCCCGTCTCCTTGTCCGCCTGCTGCGGACGCGACCCGTCCTCCCGCCTCGGCGCGTTGAAGTCCGTTACGGGCTCCACCGCCCCCTTCAAGAACGCCCCCGCAGGGAAGACGCTCGCGTGCTCCATGTTGATCCGTCGCTGGATAACCATTTGTTCTCCTTGTCCTGGCCAAGCACCTCTTGGCTAGAACAAGAAAAGTCTTGCGTTTGCGAAAGCGCAAACAGTCCGAATCGCGTGCCCGCGCCAAGCCAGCGCTGAAAGGTCGCACTATATACCACAGTGAATGCACTTCTGTTCTTCAGATAAGCGCGGCAATAAACCTAAAACAACAAAAGGACCTACTGCGGTGACGCAGAAAGTACCGCGATGAGTGCACGCGCGGCCGATTATAAGTGTCTCATATATTGAGACGCGCGATTGCGCACGCGCAGTCGCGAGCTGCACGGACGAGGGTCCAGGGCATTCCCAATATCATCGACGGCATGCTGCGCGCAGTCGAAGGCCGGGTCCGCAAAACCCAAATTTATGCGTCGCCCGCGAGTCATTCAATCTGTCTGGCGAACGCTTTTTATCGCAATTCTATGATGCTGCGTGGAGTGCGTGACTTTAGAACCATACAGACCACCTACGCACATGCCTTGAGCAAGCCTCGACCGCCCCTGATCCCTCTAGCGCGGTGCCAGGGTGTTTCGCTGAGCACGTTCGCCCGCCGATATCAGGTGTGTCATGTCAATGCGCTGGCTCAGATGCTCGCGGGCGAGCCTGACGAAGATGTTGTCCGAGCATCCTTCCCAACGCTCACGCTCGGCGATATTCGCAGAATTCTTGGGCACTAAGTTAGACATGGGAGGAGCTGTGACTGGGTCGTAGATTATCTGGCGTCCAACTTCGTTTGGACCGCACTATTCGCCGCTCACCACCGTATGGGAGACTCATCCGAGCTGACGGAGACTTCTGAAAAACCGCAATGTCGCAGCAATTTTTCGGCGCCTCTCCGCGCGGAGTCTGCCATCTTGCCCGGTCCGACGTTCAGCTCGACGATAGGTAGTGAGTCGCAGGAACCGTGAACGCAGAGGATTGTCCCCTGTTCATTGATGCCACCATCTTGAGGTGCCGTTAGGCGCACATAGGGGGTAATTCCGTACTTTCCCCCGCGGAACTGAACGGCGTTCTCTTCATACACTTGGGTGACGTAGCGAACTTCTTCCTCATCCTTGAAGGACGGGTGTTTCATGCAAATCGCAGAAAAAACAATTTCAGTCATGACGCTGTCTACGGGGCATCCCCACTCTAAATTGTAGAGCGCATATGCGACGGTATCTTGGGCCAAAGAACGTTGTTGCGCCGGATCGTAAAGGACCGGAAGCCAGCCAAGTGTCATCGTCTTACTGATCGAAGCGTCAATGTCGACATCTGAGCCTGCCACCACAGCCAGTTTCTCATTGCAGTCGAGTCCAATAGCGTAACCAACCCCATTGCCACTGTAAGCCCGCCATTGGCTGAGAGAATTACTCGACATAGAAGCGCATGCAACATAGGTTCGATCGAGATGCCGGGCGCTGTCATCCATCTCTCTTAACAAATTTTCAAGATGGTCGAGCCAAACACCCCCTGCCGTTTTTTTCGCCTCTCTCAAGGCGCCACAAATCCTACGCAAGCCATAAGTGAGTTCGCCGGCGTCGTTCAAGCTCGAGACCGATGTGGCCCATAACTCTCGATTCCCCACAATGCTAGCGACGCCCGTTCCATCCGAATAGTGCCACACAATTCCACTTTGGAGAAGCAGAATTGGATTAACCAATTGTCCCCCCGGTAGATCACTTGGTCTTCTCGAAGCTTCGACCACCCTGGCTTCCGCACCGTAGACGCCCGAGGCGCGGGCGTCACCGGAGGAGAAGGGTATAAATCTAGGCGTATCGAGGAAGCTTGGAAATCCGCTCGCATCCCTCGCCACTCGGTGAACACCCGAAGAAGCTTCCAGGGGAGGCGTTTCGCCGTAGGCCCGTCCGTGGGAGTGGGACGCTGTGAAATCGTGCGACTCTGACATGCTTTTAGCTTAGCGTCGCCTTGGCCGAAGATGCGTGAGAAGTTTCTCGACTGTTTCAGGCTCTTCACAGATGAGGGTGTAGTTGAGGTCTGAATCCGCCGGACTCGAGCAGGGATCTGGCGATGTAGTTGGTC
>NZ_JBXASS010000008.1:0-47317 GCF_058809565.1 Dermacoccus sp. MPR-E5
CTACGATCAGCAGCACACCGTTGCGGCGCCCGCCGAAACGGCATTACTCAGCCTCTAACAAACCCGGGGCGATTCAGGTGTGACCCCATAGCCGATGTGGCCGGTCGTCAGCTCGCCGGTGAATTCTGTGGGACGTAGGGCGATTGCGCCGAGGACCCTCTGCCCGCGGGTATCGATGGGCTCGTCATCGGCGATCCACCACGACGTGGCCGGGCGTCCGTGAAGCTCCTCGATCCAGGCCGCGAACCCCTCAGGGCTGATGACGTCATCGCCGCGCGCGATGCCGAATCCGTCCTCGTGAAGCCCCGCACCCCACTCGCGATGGGCGACGAGGAACGCCTCGTGCAGGGCGATCGTCGGTTCGATCAGTCGTGGCACGTCTCCACGAGACCGAGCGTCGACCAGGTTGATGTTGTGTCATGAACGCGCAAAAGAGCGCGCGTTCATGACACAACATCGCCGCCCATGCGACGGGGGCGACTCTCCTGGACGACGTCACGCGGCGAGCTGCGGATGACGGTTGTCGGTGCGAGGTGTTTGGATGGACGTCAGCTGAGAAGTCCTCGACCTCCACGAAATCTGAGGTGTTCGCATGACCCGCAAGTCCGGCCTCCACGTCGACACGTTCGACGCGTCCGTCCGCCCCCAGGACGACCTGTTCGCCTACGTCAACAACACGTGGGTTCGCGAGCACCCCATCCCCGACGACAAGTCGCGCTACGGCGCGTTCGACCGCCTTCGTGAGAAGAGCGAGGCGGCGATGCGCGTCATCATCGAGGAGGCAGCGCAGAAGGCGGAGGACGCCGAGAACGGCAACCCGGCCGAGGGCTTCGGCCCGGCCACGCAGAAGGTCGGCGACCTGTACCGCTCGTTCATGGACACCGAGCGCATCAACCGTCTCGGCGTCTCGCCGATCGCGGAGGATCTCGCCGCCATCGACGGGCTGACGAGCGAGCACGATCTGCTCATGCTCCTCGGCCACCTCGAGCGCTACGGCATGGGCGGTCTGTTCGGTTTCTACGTCAGCGCCGACGCGAAGAACAGCGACGAGTACATCGTCTACATCGGCCAGAGCGGCCTCGGGCTGCCCGACGAGGCCTACTACCGCGAGGCGCAGTACGCCGAGATCCGCGCCGCCTACCAGGAGCACATGGTGCGGCTGCTCGAACTCGCGGGTGTCTCCACGCCAGAGGCCGTCGCCGACCGCGCGTACGCCCTCGAGGTCGACCTCGCGAAGCACCACTGGGACAACGTCTCGACGCGCGACGCCATCAAGACCTACAACCGTTACACGCTCGACGAGCTGCGCGACGTGCTCGGCGCGTTCGACCTCGACGCGTGGATGGAGGGCCAGGTCGTGCCGGACGGCGCGTTCGCGAACGTCGTCGTCGGGGAGCCGAGCTACCTCGAGGGGCTCGCGGAACTGTTCGCCAACCGTCCGCTCGAGGATTGGAAGGCGTGGATGACGTGGCACCTCGTCACCTCCTTCGCGAACTACCTCGGCGACGCCGTGGTCGAGGAGCGCTTCGACTTCGCCGGCCGCACCCTGTCGGGCACGCCGCAGCTGCGTGAGCGCTGGAAGCGCGGCGTCGGCCTCGTCGAGGGCGTCCTCGGCGAGGAGGCCGGCAAGCTGTACGTCGAGCGTCACTTCCCGCCGGAGGCGAAGGGGCGGATGCAGGAACTCGTCGGCAACCTCGTCGAGGCGTTCCGTCGCAGTTTCCGCGAATCGACGTGGATGAGCCCCGAGACGCAGGTCAAGGCGCTCGAGAAGCTCGACGCGTTCACGCCCAAGATCGGCTACCCCGACGAGTGGCGCGACTACTCCGACCTGCAGATCGTCGCCGACGACCTCGTCGGCAACATCAAGCGTTCCGCCTCGTTCGAGACCGACTACCAGCTGGCCAAGATCGGGCAGCCGATCGACCGCAACGAGTGGCTCATGAGCCCGCAGACGGTCAACGCCTACTACCACCCGATGATGAACGAGATCGTCTTCCCGGCCGCCATCCTGCAGCCGCCGTTCTTCGACGTCCACGCGGACGATGCCGTCAACTACGGCGGCATCGGCGCCGTCATCGGCCACGAACTCGGCCACGGCTTCGACGACCAGGGCTCGCGCTTCAACGGAGACGGTGAACTCGTCGACTGGTGGACCGAAGGCGACCGCGAGCGCTTCGACGCCCTGTCGGCCAAGCTCATCGCGCAGTTCTCCGAGCTCGAGACGCGCGACGCCCCCGGCCTCAAGGTGAACGGTGGCCTGACGGTCGGCGAGAACATCGGCGACCTCGGCGGACTGACGATCGGGTACAAGGCGTACACGATCGCCTGCGAGGACGCCCCGGCGCCTGAGCTCGACGGTTTCACGGGCGCGCAGCGCTTCTTCCTCGGCTGGGCTCAGGTGTGGAGCGGCACCGCCCGCGAGGCCGAGGCGAAGCGTCTGCTCGCCACCGACCCGCACTCGCCAATGGACGTGCGCGCCAACGCCGCCCGCAACCTCACCGAGTTCGTCGAGGCGTTCGACGTCAAGGCCGGCGACGGCATGTGGGTCGACGAGGACGAGCGCGTGCGCATCTTCTGAGGCACCTTCCGAGGCCCTGAACGGCCACCAGACGGATCGTTCTTCCGGCGGCGGGCGCGGTGCGGTGGGATGGGGCTCATGACCCCACGCCACATCGCGCTCGCGCTGCTCGTCGTTCTCATCTGGGGGCTCAACTTCGTCGTCATCCACGAGGGGCTGGCCGGCATACCGCCGCTGCTGTTCGTGGCGATCCGGTTCGCGTGCATCCTGCCGATCATGGCGTTCGTGCCGCGCCCGCAGGTGGCGTGGCGCGACCTCGCACTCGTCGGGCTGCTCATGTCGGCCGGACAGTTCGGGTTTTCTGTACTCGGCGATGGCGGCGGGTCTGGCCTCCGGGCTGGCCTCGCTGATCCTGCAGGCTCAGGCGCTGTTCACCGTCGTCATCGCCGCGGCCGTCCTGGGGGAGCGGCCGCGACCCATCCAACTCATGGGCATGGGCATCGCCGTGGGCGGGCTCTTCGTCGTGGCCCTCGGACGCTCGGGGGCGACACCGCTCGTCGGCGTCCTGCTGTGTCTCGCGGGAGCGCTGAGCTGGGGTGCCGGTAACGTCGCCTCGCGACGCTGCGCGGGAGCTTCAGGCCTCGGGTTGACGGTGTGGGGCAGCCTGTTCGTCCCGCTGCCGATGCTGGTGCTGTCGCTGCTCATCGACGGCCCGGGCGCTGTCGGTGGCGCGCTCACGCACTTCGGCGGCGCGGCGATCGCGTCGACGGCGTACACCGTCATCCTCGCGAGCCTCGTTGGCTACACGATCTGGAACGGGCTCATGGGCATATATCCGGCATCGAACGTCGCCCCGTTCACGCTGCTCGTCCCCGTCGTCGGCTTCCTCGCAGGCTGGGTCTTCCTCGGCGAACGCCCCAACGCTGCCGCGTTCGTCGGCGGCGCGCTCCTGCTCGTCGGCGTGGCCGTCATCGTGCTCGGCCCGCGCGCGCTGACGCGGCTGGGCGCCCGTCGTCAGAGCTCGAAGCGCTCGAGCGTGACGCCGTCCGCGCCGTAGACGAACAGGGCGTGCCGCAGGGTGCCAGCGAGCGCGCGGGGCATCCAGTGGCGCGCATCCGGCCACATCTCGACGTACGGAATCCCGTCCTGACGCACCCACCGGCCGGCGATCTCGTCTGAATCCTGCACCGCGCCGAGGGCATCGGACGCAATGAACACATGCGCCTGCATGTCTTGGGTCAGGTCGTCGTGGGAAAAGCGAAAGTCGAGGACGCCGGCTGGCGCGAGCGTCTGCGCGCGCAGACCCGTCTCCTCCTCGAGCTCGCGGGCGGCCGCCTCCTGCGCGCTCTCACCGGCGTCGATCTTGCCGCCGGGGGCAACGACGCGGCTACGACCGAAGCCGCGCAGCTTTCGCCCGAGCAGCACCTCGTCCGCCCCGTCGCTCGTACGGGTGACAAGGACGAGGCAGGTCTCGAGGGGCGTCGCGGACGTCACGCCGACGCCACGCCCGTGATGCGGTGGATCGAGAACGTCCGCGTCACTGGCGAGGTGTCGCCCAGCTGGCCCGTGACGCGCCCGCCCGTCACGCTCGCGGGGCGGAACAAGCCGCGCTTGATGTCGCCGCCGGCCTCGACGTAGCCGATCCACACGGGAACGCTCTCGGCGGCCGCGTCCTGCAGCAGCGCCAACGTCACCGTCGGATCACAGGACGGGATGCGCGTGTGCGCGTCGTGCTCGCTCGGACGGACGGCGTCCTTCTCAGCGGCCCGTAGACGGCCGGCCAGCTGCTCGGCCTCACCGGCGTCGAGCGTGTGCACCTGGACGGGGGTGGTGCGGCGCGACGGCGTCGGGGCGCGCTCGACGGTGGCGGCGCGCACGACGACCCCGCCGTCGGAGGTCTCGGCGACAGGCGCGTGACGATGCTCGCGCAGGACGTCGAGCAGCGTCGCCGCAGGCATCGGGGAGACGCAGACGGTGGGTGCGATGCGGCGCAGCTGCAGCGACGCGAGGCCCGTGTCGGCGACGAGCGCGTCGAGGGCGGCCTCGTCATCGCTGCGCACGTACGAACTGACGGACCCGACGCGCACGTGGCCGTGGCGGCGCGCGACGTCGCCGAGCAGGTATTCGAGAGCCTGCGGGATCGGCGTCATGCTGTGGCGACGCAGCAACTCGAGCGCCTCCGCCGAGGAGACCCCGTGGTCGAGCAGGCGACGCAGACTCGCGTCGCTGAAGCGGAAAACCGTTGCACCACCGCGGGATTCGACGTCGGCGGCGCGACGCATGAACGTGGCGGCCTCTTCCGCCAGCGGGCCGGGTGCGATGGCGGTGAGGTCGCCCTGGAGCATGACCTGATCGACCGGCTCCGGGAGCGCGGTCGACATGGCGGTCGTCACGGCCTCGACATCCGCGGCGGACGACGGGTCGGCCGCGAGCAGCGCACGCCCGGCGCTGGTGAGCGCGCCCCGGCCGAGGACGCCGAGCCATGCCGCTTCGCGCAGGACGACATCAGCGTGGGTGGGCGCCCCGGCAGGCAGGCGGAGCGGTCGGCGCCAACGCAGCAGCGCTTCGACGTCGTCGATCGTGGGGGCGCTGCCCGCCGGGAGGGCGGCGAGGACGTCGAGCACGTCCCGGCGGCGGGCCCGCATGAGCGGCCACGCGGCGTCCTTGCCGAGGACGTTGACGAGCGTCCCGTCGACGCTCTGACCCGCGAGGCCGGGGGCGCGGACGGTGTCACGCCACGCCAGAGCGAGGGCCGTCCAGCGTCGCGCCGGGCTCCAGGTCGTCCATTCGTCGTACAGATCGGTCGGTCGCCACGTCGCGTCGATCTCTCCGTCGGAGGCGAACAGGCCTGCGGAGTGGCCGATCTCGAGGACGAAGGCGGTCAGTTCGCTCGACGCATCGAGCCTCGCGGCGAGACGACGGTGATCGCGGACGGACAGACCACCGGTGCGCAGGACACGCGGCGCCTCCTCATCCCAGGCGGCGGCGACATCGTCTAGTCGCCACAGCAGATCGAGCACCTCCCCGGCGGCAGCCGTGTCGGCGTCGGCCTGGTCGACGTGACGTGGCTCGGGTTGTGGCGGCGCCCACGGTTCGCGCGACAGCCGGCCGCCGCGCAGGGCGAGGCCCACCTCGCGCGGGATGACGGCGTCGTCACCGTCGAGGGCGACCATGAGCCCGGCGCGGACGAGTTCGTCACGGACGGCGCGCAGGGCGGGCGTCGTGAACGAGGCGCGGGCGCTGCCCCAGCGCAGTTGGTCGATGACGGCGCGCGCGCGATCGGTGAGACGTGCTTCGACGTCGGTGACCTCGTCGGGGGTGGTCGTGGGCGAGAGCGCGAGGGTGCTCGGATGTGTCACCAGCTCGGCGGTCGAACGTCCCAATCCTGCTGGGTGGGTGAGGATCTCACCGACCGCGCGAGCCGTTCGCCAGCCGTCGGAAGCGCGCCAGACGAGCGCCTTCGCCCAGAGCTCCCGGATCCCCTGTTCGACGGCCCTCCTCGACGCGCCGAGCGCGGCCGCGGCGCCGTCAGCACCGACGACGAGGAGGGCTTCGACGAGGCGCAGCGCGCCGCCGTCGAGATGTTCGAGCGCACGCTGGACGCTGGCGCGCGTCGAGGCGCGAGCCGCGAGGGAAGTGATGTCCGCCGGCGCCGGTCGCGTGAGGTCGGGGCGCGCGAGCAGGAGGGCCGCGAGCTCGTCGTCGCTGCGGGCCCTCAGATCATCGGCAAAACTGCGCGCGGCTCTGGGCACCCGCACCACGGTAGTCGGCGGCGCGGCCGGGGGCACCTCGACGTCCGGTGAAGACGTCTGTGGCGAGACGGCAGAGCGCACCATGGACGTCGGCTGGGTGGGCGGGGGCTCGAGTGCGCGGTATGACGGCCAGCTGAAGGTGGATGAAAGTCGCACGTGCGGACAGCAATCGCGGATGTGGACGTGGATCGCGAAGGTGGACAGGAATCGCCGATATGGATCGCGGATGGGGACGGGTGGGGCCAGCGTTGTGAGGGTCGGGGTCGTGAGGATCAGTGGCGTGAAGAGATGCCGAAGGAGGCTGTCCATGTTCGGCCCGGGTGCAGCACCATGAGGCCCTCGCCCGTGTTGAACGCATTGGCAGGGCACGTCATCGGCTCCACGGCCAAGCCCGAGCGTCGGTTCTTCGGCTCCGGCAACCCGTCGCCCGTGAACAGCTGCACGTAGCCGAACTCGCGCGCATCGGCCCACAACGTCGTCACCCGCGACGACGTGCTGACGCTGACCTCCCAGCGTGCGGCGTCGTTGCTCAACGCCGCGGCTCCGTCAGCCCGTGGCGCCGCGTCAGCAGGCCGCGAGGGCATTCCGCTGCCCGGGCGGGCTCCGATACCGGTGAAGCACGTATCGAGGGTGACGCCGCGCAGTGATGCGCTTTCGGTGAAGTCGATCGAGGCTGGTTCACGCCCCACCGGGATGAGCCGCTCGTCGACGGTAAGGGCTTCGTCTAGAGGGGCGGTCAGCGTCACGTCGTCGAGTGAGCTCTCACCTGCCGTCAGATAGGGGTGCATGCCGAACCCGAACGGGCATGGTGTGTCGGAGAGGTTCGTGGCGCGCGGCGTGATCGTCAGGCCATCGGGGCCGAGCACGTACGTCAACTCGAATCGCACCGTCCACGCCCATCCCGGCTGCGGGTGCAGCGTGACGCCGACGGTGACGCGATGCGTTGCGTGCTCCACGAGCTGCCACGGTTGCCAGCGCACCAGCCCGTGGGCGGCGTTGGTGTGCTCCGGTTCGGTCAGCGGCAGCAGGTACGTGTCGCCGTCGAACGCGTAGCGCCCGCCGGCGATGCGGTTCGGCCACGGCGCGAGGACGTGCCCGCGGGCCGCGTCGGCCATGGTGTCCTCGGCGTATCCATGGACGATGTCCTCGCCGTCGTGGCGCAGCGCCCGCAACCCGCCGCCGACCTCGACGATCGTCGCCTCGTACCCGGACGCCCGGATGTGCCATTGCATGCCGCTGGGAAGGGTGGGCTGCTCGTCGTTCGTCACGCCCACAGCGTAGGGAACGGGCGCGTCGTTGGGGTTGTCGGCGCCATGCGCCAAGATGGTGAGCGTGAATCCTTCGACTGCCATGGCAAGCGTGATCATCGACGAACTCGTGCGGCTCGGCGTCAAGGACGTGGTGCTCTCGCCTGGTTCGCGTTCGGCGCCGCTCGCGTACGCGGTGGCCGCGGCCGACAAGGCTGGACGGCTGCGTCTGCACGTGCGCGTCGACGAACGTTCGGCCGGGTTCCTCGCCCTCGGTCTCGCGAAGATCTCGCGCAACCCGGTGCCCGTCATCACGACGAGCGGCACGGCCGTCGCAAACCTTCACCCGGCTGTCCTCGAAGCGCATCACGCGCAGGTGCCGCTCATCATCATGAGCGCCGACCGCCCCGCAGAACTGCGCGACACGGGCGCCAACCAGACGACCGACCAGGTCAAGATCTTCGGTTCCGCGACGCGGTGGTTTCACGAGTTCGCGACGCCGAGCGAGCGCGCTGGGCAGAACACGGTGTGGCGCTCGGTCGTCGGTCGCGCGTTCGCCCACGCGACGGGCGTTCCGACGGGCGACGTCGGGCCGGTCCACCTCAACCTGCCGTTCCGCGAGCCGCTGACGCCCGACGTCGCCGACCTCGCGATGGCCGGAGCCGTTGCGGGCGCGGGGGCGATCGTGGCGAGGGATACGAGCGCGACGTCCGATGAGGAAGGCCGGGCTGATGACGCCCCCTCAGCGACGGCACCCATGTGGCCCGAAAGCCTCGAGGGGCGGGATCGCGGGCGCCCCTGGATGCAGTTGCGTGCTCCGGCATCGACGGTCACCGTCGCGCCCGGCCCGGGCATCGCACCGGTGCCGCGTACTCTCGTCCTGCTCGGTGATCTGCCCGATCCGAAGCTGGCCGCCGAGGTCGCCGAACTCGCCGACGCGGCGGGCTGGCCCGTCATCGCCGAGCCGTTCGGCGATTACCACCGCGGGCGCGCCATGCCGCACGGTTCGCTCATCCTCGCCGCCCACGACTGGCTCGACGAGCACCTGCCCGAGCGTGTTCTCGTCGCCGGACGCATGACGCTCTCGCGCGATGTCGCGAAGCTGCTGCGTCACCCCGAGGTGACCGTCGAGGTCATCACGGCGTCGACGTCGTGGGCCGACCCGTCGCACGTCGTACAGCGCGTGCACGAGTGGGCCGCCATCGCGCGCTCGCACGAACTCGTCGCGGCGTGCGCGGACCGTCGGTGGTCGAGCAGCTGGCGCATCGCAGGGCAGCGTCTCGCGCAGCGCATCGGGCCGCTCGTCGCGCGGTCGTGGCCGTCTGGCCTGGCCGCGACGTCGACGCTCGTGCAGCACGTGCCGGCCGGGTCGGCGCTGCTCATCGGGTCGTCGAACACGGCGCGTGACCTCGATCTCGGTCGCAATCCGCAGCGCATCGCGCGTCGGGTCTGCTCCGTCGCGAACCGCGGGTTGTCGGGCATCGACGGGGTGGTCTCGACGGCCGTCGGCATCGCGCTGTCGCACGACGGCCCGAGTTTCGCACTCATGGGCGACCTGACGTTCCTGCACGACAGCAACGGCCTGCTCATCGGCCCCGGCGAGCCGCGCCCCGACCTGACGATCGTCGTCATCAACGACGACGGCGGCGGCATCTTCGGCACGCTCGAGCAGGGGCGCAGCGAACTCGCCGAGCACTTCGAGCGCGTCTTCGGCACGCCGACGAACGCCGACCTCGCGCTCGTGTGCGAGGCCCGCGGTGTCGGGTATTCGCTCGTCGGGTCGCGTGACGAACTCATCGAGCGCGTCAGCGACCCGGCGCCCGGGCTGAACGTCATCGAGGTGCGCACCGAGCGTCACCTCGAGCGTCAGGCGCGCCACGACCTTTTCGCGGCCGCCATCGACGCCGTCGCCGATGCCGGTGAGATGGACGCGCGCTACGAACGTCGTTGACGCGCCCCACCCTCAGGTATGGTGCGCGCCCGCGTCATCTCGGCAAGAGTGGCAGGAGGCGACGCCCGCCCGGGCGCCGCAGCCCACATGGTGGCGCGCTACACGATGAAGGAGAGACGACATGACGGTTGCGACCGACGCAGTGTTCGAGATGCCCGAGGACGGCGACAACGACGGTGAGCGTCTGAGCGAGCAGGACGCCTCCAACATCGACACCCCCGACGCCGGCGGCGAGGCCGACACGGTGGACGAGGACAACGTCCCGCACTCCGGCCTCGACGGTGACAAACTGCAGGAGAACTGAGCGCGCTGCCCGGCCGCCCGCGAGGTTGCGGGCGCCCGGGCATGATGCGCGAAACGACGACACGAGGAGATGACGAGCATGGCACTGTCCGACTTCATAGAGCAGCTCAAGGCGCGCCTGAGCGGCGCGTCCGACAGGACCGGAGAGACGGCTCAGAACGCAACCGACAAGGCTGGTTCGATCGACGAAGGTGACCCCACGCGCACCATCGTCAGCAACGACCCGGGAACGCCGACGGACCACGCCGTCTGAACCGCGTCGTCTGAATCACGCCATCACGCGGGGCCGATCAGGCCCCGGTGAAGGTCATGTCGGCCTCGTCATGCACCACGTGCGTGGCGGGGCCGTTCGCCACTGTGATGTCTTATCCGGCCGAGTGGGACGGGCGGCCACGCGAGGTCAGGCGGACCTCGATGATTGCCTGATGCCCGGGCAAGATCTCGTGTGGGTGCGCGACGGTAGGAAGCGACGCGACCCCTATGCTGATTGCCGTCTCGAGATCAAGGGGGCCGTCGGCAGGCCCCGCGTCGATGACGGCGAAATCGCGCACATCGACATGCGACTATGCAGCGCTCGGTGTGATCGTGATGATCAGGGCCGTGTGCTGATCCGTGTTGGCGATGACACCGCTCGGGAAGGCCTTCGCTTCGAACGCGCCGCAGCCCCGATCGCGAAGGCGATGTTGCCTCCAGTGGTGCGGCGCACGTTCTTCGGCCCGCCGAAGGCCGCGACGAAGGCCAGGGCCACACCCAGTGCGACGACGATGGCCGTCCAGGTGAGCGCGGGGTTCGGTTCCCCCTGCCGGGGGCGGAACGCTGACATCGATGTGACCGCTCCGCTTCACCACACGATGAGCGCGACCTCACCCTATGTGTTGCACCACCCACCGAGGGTACTTCCGGGGCGATCGAAGCTGCCTGATGGCGGGTGGCCGGTTGTCGCGCGTCACGATCGAGTGGCCCGGCGCCGCACTGGCATGGTCACGCGTGTGAGCTCACCAGCCCATGTGAGTTCACCAGCCCAGCGGAGACGGCGAGATGGATGCTCAGTCCAACAGGTGTGCCGCGACGGTGGCTCCGAACTCGCGGGCAGCGGCGAGGTCGTCATCACCCACGTCGCCGAGACGTTCGAAGGGCTCGGCGACGAGGCGCAGTTCGAGGCCCGTCGTGATGGCGTCGAGAGCGCGGCGCGCGCCCGTCGCGTCGCTGCGTCCGTGCACCCAGTAGCTGAACGGGCGCCTGCGGACGTACCCCTGCAGCGCGTCGTACGTCGAGTCAAAACTGTGCTTGAGTGCGCCGGAGAGGTAGCCGAAGTTGACCGGTGTGCCGAACAGGTACGCATCGGCGTCGAGGTAGGCCCGCGGGTCGGTCGCCTCCAGCGCTTCGATCGCGACGGCCTCGACAAGTCCGTCGAAGAACTCCGGGTCGCTCGCCCCCGCGATCACTGCATCGCGCAGGGACACCGTGGCGAGGGTCGGTGCGTGGCTGATGACGAGAAGACGCTTCATCTGATCGACGCTACCGCCCGGCCGCCGAGCGTGGAACCAGCCGTCCCGCGCGGAGCTGAAGTACCGCATGGCAGGGTTGTGGCGCTCATCTCGCACCGTGAGGGCTGAAAGTCGGCATGGCGGGATCGCAGCTGCGAACGCGCACAAGAACCGGAGCGACGTCGCCAAACCCGCCCTCCTCGCGCGTCAGTCGTCGCGCAACGCCTCGCGCATGGGTGAGAGCTTGGCGACGGATTCGGCGACCTCGCTCACCGGATCGGACCCGGCGACGATGCCGCACCCGGCGAACAGCCTGATGCGGCAGGGGTTCTCGATGTCGATCTGGCCGCTGCGCAGCGCGATGCCCCACTCGCCGTCGCCGGCGGCGTCGATCCAGCCGACGGGCCCGGCGTAGCGTCCGCGGTCCATGTGTTCGAGCTCGTCGATGACGAGCGCCGCCTCGTTCGTCGGCGTCCCGCACACCGCAGCCGACGGGTGCAGCGACGCCGCGAGCGTCAGCGACGACGCACCCCCGGCGAGCGCACCGGAGACGTCCGTGGCGAGGTGCAGCACGTTCGGCAGATTGAGGACGAACGGCGCGTCGGGCACGTTCATCGACGAGCAGTGCGGCCGCAGCGCCGCCTCGACGGAGCGGACGGCGTACTCGTGCTCCTCGAGGTCCTTCGAACTGCGCGCGAGGCTCGCGGCGAGCGCCAGATCCTGCTCCTCGCTGGAGGCGCCGGCCCCGGCGCGACGGATCGTCCCGGCGAGGACGCGTGAGGTGACGAGCCCCTTCTCCGAGCGCACGAGCAGCTCCGGCGTCGCGCCGACGAGACCGTCGACCGCGAACGCCCACGTGTCGCGGTAACGCGCCGCCAGACGCGTCAGCAGCCAGCGCGGGTCGATGTCGGCGTCCGCGACATGGATCTCGTCACGCGCGAGCACGACCTTCTCGATGCGCCCCGTGCGGATCATCTCGATGGCGTCGCTCACGGCGCTGCGCCACTGCGCGGGCGTCAGCGCGCCGTCACGGGCCTCGACGCCCGTCGGTGCCAGCGCCGGCGTGACGTCGGGCAGGCGGTCGCTCGTGCGGTTGATCGTCGTGAGCCACGCTCGCCCGCCGCGGCGCCCGACGACCATCTCGGGCACGACGAGCGCCGAACCCTCGTCGGAGGAGTTGCGAAAACTGAACGAGCCGAACGCGACGAGTCCACTGCCGGGCAGGGCGACCTCGTCCTCGACGTCGGCTGCCGCGACGAGCGCATCCCACCACGACTCGGCGTCGGCGAATCGCTCGTCACCGCTCGTCGCGATCGACGCGGCGCGCCCCCACGCGACGAGACCCTCACCGCGGCGCACCCACGACATGACGTCCTCGGCCGGGCGGCCCGCCGGAACGAGCGAGACGAGATCGCCCGGGTCGGCGAGCTCCTGGGTGCGCACCCGCAGGTGCGGCGTGCGCGCGGCGTCGGCGGGCGATGGGGAAAGGCTCACGAGACACCAGCCTAACCCCGTGCCGCAGACGGCTCGGTGGCGCGAGGCGCCGCCGTCAGCGACGCGTGATGACGCCCCGCGCGCCTGCTCATTCAGGTGGCCGCGAGGGCACGCGCGCGCGAGTGCGAGAATGGCCCCATGAATCGTGCTGGCCTGGACAAGCGACCCAGCGATGTCGCGCGCATGTTCGACGACGTCGCGGCGCGCTACGACATCATGAACGACCTGCTCTCCCTCGGCCAGGACCGTCGCTGGCGCAAGCAGGTGCTGACGGCGCTCGATCCCAAGCCGGGCGAGATCGTGCTCGACATCGCCGCAGGCACGGGCACCTCGTCGGAGCCCTTCGACGCCGCGGGCGCCCACGTCGTGCCCGCCGACTTCAGCCTCGGCATGCTGCGCGAGGGCAAGAAGCGCCGCGCCGACCTCGGATTCACCGCCGCCGACGCGACGAAGCTGCCGTTCGCCGATGCCTCGTTCGACGCCGTCACGATGAGCTTCGGTCTGCGCAACGTCGTCGACGTCACGGGCGCGCTCGCCGAGTTCGCGCGCGTGACGAAGCCCGGCGGGCGCCTGCTGATCTGCGAGTTCAGCCACCCGACGAACGGGCCGTTCCGCCGCGTCTACACCGAGTACCTCATGCAGGCGCTGCCGCCCGTCGCGCGCGCCGTCAGTTCGAACCCGGAGAGCTACGTCTACCTCGCCGAGTCGATCCAGAGCTGGCCCGCGCAGCGTGAGCTCGCCGAGCTGATCAAGACGGCAGGCTGGGCCGACGTCGAGTGGCGCAACCTCACCGGCGGCATCGTCGCGCTGCACCGCGCGGTCAAGCCCGCGGCGAAGAATGCGCCGAAGAACCAGCAGACGAAGAAGAAGGGCGGCGCGGCGTGAGCGACGCCGTCAGCACCAGCCCCCAGGCAGCCACCGAGAGCGCCGACGTCATCGTCGTCGGTGCCGGCCCGGGTGGGTCGACGATGGCCGCGTACCTCGCGCAGGCCGGCCTCGACGTCCTGCTGCTCGAGAAGACCCGTTTCCCGCGCGAGAAGGTGTGTGGTGACGGGTTGACGCCGCGCGCCGTCAAGGAGATCGACGCGCTCGGCATCCCCACGCCCGAGAGCGAGGGGTGGATCCGCAACAAGGGGCTGCGCCTCGTCGGGCGTGGCATGCGTCTGCAGGTCGACTGGCCCGACGAGGGAGCCTTCCCCGCCTACGGTCTCGTGCGCACGCGCCAGGACTTCGACGACATCCTCGCCCAGCACGCCGTCGCCCAGGGCGCCCGGTTGCTGCAGGGCGTCAACGTCACGGCGCCCATCGTCGAGAGCGGCCGCGTTGCCGGCGTCGAGGCGAAGCTGCTCGGCGAGGACGGGCGTGCCACCGGCGAGAAGGCGACGTACCGAGCCCCGCTCGTCGTCGCCTGCGACGGCAACTCGAGCCGACTGGCGCTCGCCGTCGGCCGTGAGAAGCGCGAGGACCGGCCGATGGGCGTCGCTGTCCGTGCCTATTACACGAGCCCGCGCACGCACGACGACTACCTCGAGAGCTGGCTCGAACTGCCGTCGACGAACGAGCGCGGCGAGAAGATCCTGCTGCCCGGCTACGGGTGGATCTTCGGTGTCGGGGACGGC
Source organism: Dermacoccus sp. MPR-E5 (assembly GCF_058809565.1). Classification (NCBI taxonomy): domain Bacteria; kingdom Bacillati; phylum Actinomycetota; class Actinomycetes; order Micrococcales; family Dermacoccaceae; genus Dermacoccus; species Dermacoccus sp. MPR-E5. Next base: position 14,372 of record NZ_JBXASS010000008.1, read on the forward strand.
ACGAGCAACGTCGGCCTCGGCATCCTCAACACCTCGAAGGCGTTCGGCAAGACCGACTACCGCGAGGTCATGCGCCGCTGGGTCGCGACGATGCCGCCCGAGTGGACGTTCGACGACGCGAGGATGGTCGGCGACATCCGCGGAGCGGCGCTGCCGATGGGCTTCAACCGCACCCCGCACTACGCCGACGGCCTCATGCTCGTCGGCGACTCCGGCGGCATGGTCAATCCGTTCAACGGTGAGGGCATCGCGTACGCGATGGAGGCCGCGCGCCTCGGTTCGAGCGTCGTCGCGGACGCGTTCGGCGCCGCGAAGAACGGCGGCGACGTCGCCCGCGAACGCATCCTCGCCACCTACCCCGACGTCATGAAGCAGGCCCTCGGCGGCTACTTCACGCTCGGTCGCCACTTCGCCACGATGATCGGTAATCCGCAGATCATGAAGCTCGCCGTCACGTACGGTTTGCCGCGCGAGGACCTGATGAAGATCATCGTCAAGGTGATGGCGAACCTCGCCGACCCGGGCGGCAAGAGCGCCACCGATCGCCTGTACACCGTGCTGACCCGCCTCGCGCCCAACGCGTGAACGGCCCAGGAAGAGTTGAACCATGAGTGCTGAATCCGCGCGCACCTCGAGCGCCCAGTCGGTCGCGTCCGCGATCGTGCCGGACGCCTCGGCGGAGCTGAGCGACCGCCTCGTCGACGGGCTGGAGCGCGTCAACGCGCGCCTCGACGTCGTCGTCGACCACGACAGCCTGCTCGTGCGTGAGGCCAGCCACCACCTCGTGGACGCCGGCGGCAAGCGTTTCCGCCCGATGTTGACGTTGCTCACCTCGATGCTCGGCACCGGCATCAGCGACGAGGTCGTCGACGCGGCGGCCGGCGTCGAGCTGACGCACCTCGCCTCGCTGTACCACGACGACGTCATGGACGAGGCCGACATCCGCCGCGGTGTGCCGAGCGCCAACGCGGTCTACGGCAACTCGACGGCCATCCTCATCGGCGACCTGCTCTTCGGCAAGGCCTCTGAACTCATCGCCCACCTCGGCCCGGAGGCCGTCATCCTGCAGGCCCGGACGTTCGTGCGCCTGTGCGCCGGCCAGATCGAGGACGAGCGTCAGGCTCCCGACGGCGCCGACCCGATGGAGTACTACCTCAAGGTGCTCGCCGACAAGACGGGCGTCCTCATCGCCGCCGCCGCGCAGTACGGGGCGATGTTCTCCGGCTGCGACGAGCGCACCGTCGAGGTGCTGGGCCGCTACGGCGAGCTCGTCGGGCTCGTCTTCCAGCTGAGCGACGACATCCTCGACATCGCGAGCGAGGCCGAGACTTCGGGCAAGACCCCGGGCACCGACCTGCGTGAGGGCGTCGCGACGCTGCCGACGTTCTACGTCAACGCCTCGAGCGACCCCGCCGACGCGCGCCTGAAGGCACTGCTCGCGAGGCCACTGACGGACGACGCCGAGCACGCCGAGGCCCTCGAGCTGCTGCGCGCGCACCCCGCCATGGAGCAGGCCCGCGCGCACACGCTGACGACAGCGCGCGAAGCCGCCGCTCTCATCGACAAACTCGGCGAGGGCGAGGTGCAGGACGCGCTCAAGGAGGTTCCGCTGAGCGTCGCGACGCGTTCGGCGTGACGGGCGCCGGTGCGGGAGAGTTGAGACCACGTGCTGACACCGCGTTCTGTCCCGAGGCGTGAACGCCGGGTGTTCAGCAGGTGACCATCTGGGTGTCGAATGTGGTGCAAGACACATGTCCAGTTGAGGGGGCGTTAGAGTCGCAGTTATGCCTCGGCTAGACATCGAAACGCGACGCGCGCAACTCATCCAGGCGGCCGTCGCGATCGCCCTGCGGGACGGTCTGGACAACACGACCGTCCGCCGTATCGCGACGGAGGCGGGCGTCTCGCTCGGCACCGTCCACTACTGCTTCGACAGCAAGAAGGCGCTGCTCGAAGCCATGGTCGAGTCGATCGCGACTCGCGACATCGAGGCGGCGTCACTGCCGTTGCCGGACGACGTCTCGCCCGTCGACGCCATCCGCGCCGCGTTCCGCCACTACTGGTCGATCAGTGGTGCGCAGGCGGACCGGCAGCGACTCGTCTACGAACTCGTCGCCTACCTCGTGCGTCAGGAAGACTCGGGCCCCGAGCTCGCGCGCCGCATCTTCGCCACGAACTACGCGATCGTCCACGACTTCGTCGAGACCTTCCAGACACGCTGGTCGAACGACCTCGGCATCCCGACCGAGGTCGTCCAGCGCATGGTCATCGCCATGACGGACGGCGTCGCCCTCGCCTGGCTCGCCGACGGTGATGACGACAAGGCGCTCGCCGTCCTCGACGCCTTCGCCGGCCTGTTCGCCGACCGAGTGTCCACGTGAGCGTCTTCGACACACCGTTGGGGCCGATCGGGGCGCCGATGGCCGTCCTCGACCGCGCAGCGTTCACGCGCAACCTGACGGCGCTACGCGACGTCGCGGCCCCCGTGCCGCTGCGCATCGCGACGAAGTCGATCCGCGTGCGCGCGCTCATCGAGGAGGCGCTGCGCCACGACGGCGTCAGCGGTCTGCTCGCCTATTCGGTCGCCGAGGCGCGGTGGCTCGTGTCTCACGGGCTACGTGATGTGCTCGTCGCCTACCCGAGCACCGACGTCGTCGCGATGCGCGCCATCGCCGACGACGAGGACGCACGCGCCACCGTCACGCTCATGGTCGACTCGCCCGAGCACGTCGCGATGATCGCGCGCGTCGCCACGCAGGCGGGGGTCGTGCTGCGCGTGGCCATCGACGTCGACATGACGTTCAAGGTCGGTCCGTTCACCGCCGGCGCGCACCGTTCCGACGTGCGTACGCCCGAGGACGCCGTCAGCCTCGCGCAGTGCATCGAGCGGACGCGAGGCGTTGAACTCGTCGGCTGCATGTTCTACGAGGCACAGATCGCGGGCGTGCCCGATTCGACGCCCGGTCACCGCCTCATGAAGTGGGCGTCGATGCGCGAGATCGAGGGCCGCCGACGCTCCGTCGTCGACGCGCTGCGGGCGTACTCCGACCTCGAGATCATCAACGGAGGCGGCACGGGATCGGCGCACATCAGCGGGCGTGACGGCGTGCTCGGCGACATCGCCGTCGGCTCCGGTCTGTTCGCGCCGCGTCTGTTCGACCGCTACCGCGCGCTGCGCACCGAACCGGCCTGCTGGTTCGTCTCACCCGTCGTGCGCAAACCCGACCCACAGACCGCCGTCACGTATTCGGGCGGCTACATCGGCTCCGGGCCGCCGTCACGCTCGCGGGTGCCGGTGCCCGTGCATCCGCGTGGGCTCAAGTACTACGGCCAGCTGGGCGCGGGGGAGGTGCAGTCGCCGCTGCACGGAGCGTCCGCGCGCGGGTTGAGCATCGGCGACCACGTGTGGTTCCGCCACTCCAAGGCAGGGGAGATGTGCGAGCGGTTCGACTCGATCCTCGTCGTCGAGAACGGCGCCCTCGCCGACGAGGTCGCGACCTATCGGGGAGAAGGGCAGAACTTTGGCTGAGTGGAGCAACTGGGCCGGCAACGTGACGGCGACGCCGCGCGAGGTCGTCACGCCGCGATCGCGCGACGAGGTCGTTGCGCTCGTGCAGCGCGCCGCGGCGTCGGGCGGGCGGGTCAAACCGGTCGGGGCAGGGCACTCGTTCACGGCGATCGCGGAGCCCGTCGACGTCCAGGTGCGTCTCGATGCGCTGAGCGGCATCGTCGTCGACGAGGCGACGAACCGGGTGCGCATCAAGGCGGGGACGCACCTGTACGACCTCGTCGAGCGGCTCGCCGAACACGGGCTCGCGCTGCCCAACATGGGCGACATCGACCGTCAGACGATCGCGGGGGCGGTCTCGACGTCGACGCACGGCACAGGGCTCGGCTGGACCGGGTTCGGCGGCGCCGTCGTCGGCGGCGAGATGGTGACGGGCACCGGCGAGGTTCTGCGCTGGAGCGACGACGGGGAGGACGCCGACCTCGTGCCGGCGCTCGCCGTCACGCTCGGGGCGCTCGGGGTGATCACCGAGGTCGAGATGCAGTGCGTGCCGGCGTTCACGCTGGCCGCGACGGAGGGCCCGTCGACGATGACGACGGAGTTCGCCGGCCTCGACGCGACGCTCGCCGAGATCGACCACTACGAGTTCTACTGGTTTCCGCACACCGACAAGGTGATGACGAAGCGCAACGTCCGCAGGGGCGGTGACGCGGCGGTGAATCCGCTGCCGCGCTGGAAGGGACGACTCGAGGATCAGTTCCTGTCGAACACCGTCTTCGGGTGGCTCAACGAGCTCGCGGTGCGACGGCCGTCGCTCGTGCCGCGCCTCAACGACATCTCCGCCTCGACGCTGTCCGCGCGCGAGTTCTCGGATCGCTCGCACGCCGTGTACGCCTCACCGCGAACGGTTCGGTTCCGCGAATCGGAGATGGCCGTGCCGCTCGAGGCCGCAGAGCCGATCCTGCGGGAGATGCAGCGGTGGGTGGAGCGCACCGCCGAACCCGTCGCGTTCCCCGTCGAGGTGCGCTGGGCTGCCGGTGACGATCGCTGGATGTCGACGGCCAACGAGCGTGACAGCTGCTACATCGCCATCCACCAATACGTGAAGGCCGACCACCGCGCCTACTTCGCGCACTTCTGGGACGTCGCCCGCGAACTCGGCGCGCGCCCTCACTGGGGCAAGATGCACGACTACGACGCCGACTACCTGCGCTCGGTCTACCCGCGTTTCGACGACTTCGTCGCCCTGCGCGATCGTCTCGACCCGCAGCGGGTGTTCGCCAACCCGTATCTGGAACAGGTGCTCGGGGCCTGACGGCTGGGCGCACGGGGCCGAGCCGGGCCGAACACGAGCGAAATCGGTGGGATCGAGCGCTGCAGTGCTTGATCCCACCGATTCGCTCGATCGTGGTTGGTTGTCCACAGGGCGACGTCGTTCGCCCAGCACGCCGTGCCCTCGATGGGCGACAGTGTGAGAGTGAATCCGCCACCCGAGCTGCTGCGGCAGCGAATGCAGCACGGACCCCATCATCTGCACGTGAGTGAACTCGCCACCCATGGGCTGACGCATGACCACGTCCGACGCTGGGTCCGTGACGGTTGGCTCGAATCGCTCGGCAACGGCAGCTATCACATCGTGACGCCGCCGACGTCCGAGAATCCGGCGGTGTGGCGCCGCGAATTGGCGCGACGCCGTGTTGCCGCCACGCTCACGGCACTGCCAGACGTGCTTGCCCTCTATGACCGTCGCAAGGGGGGTGAGCATGGCGCGCGTCGTCGTCGATCTCGCGGACGCCCGGGTCGAGTCGCCGGGGGAGAGCCGGCTGCGCTGGTTGTGCCACACCTACGGGATCGCCTTGGAGCCGCAACACCCGATTCGCGACGAGACGGGCGGCGTCTTCGCCCGGGCTGATTTCCGGGTTGCAGTACTCGTGTCCTCATCGAGTTCGACGGGCTCGGCAAGTACGACAGCCCGCGCGCCCTGCAGGCCGAGAAGCTGCGTCACCTGCGTCTTGAGCGTCTTGGCTTCATCGTCGTGCGGTTGACGTGGCATGACCTCGCTGACCCGGCGCGCGTCGGCGCCATGATCCGAGTGGCTGCGTGTTCAGGCGGCGGCTGCGACGCGTCGGGCGCGGCGGCTGCGGGTGGCGTGCTGCAGCGAGTCGAGCGTCAGGGCGACGAGGGCGAGCCACACGAGGCCGAAGCCGACCCAGCGTCCGGCACTGATGTGCTCGCCGAGTACGAGCACGCCGCACAGCAACTGCATGATCGGCGTCATGAACTGCAGCAGCCCGATCGTCGTCAGCGGGATGCGACGGGCAGCGGCGGCGAACAGCAGCAGCGGGATGGCCGTCGCGACGCCGCTGAAGGCGAGCAGAACGCTGTGCGAGACGCCGTGCCCGCTCCACGTCAGATCCTTCGACGGCAGCACGAACAGCAGCAGTGCGGCGGCCAACGGCGCGAGGACGACGGTCTCCGCCGTCAGCCCCTCGAGGGCGCTGAGGTGGCCGCCGATGCGCTTCTTCATGAGGCCGTATGCGGCGAACGACAGCGCGAGGGAGATGGAGATCCACGGCGGGCTGCCGTAGTCGATCGCGAGGTAGACGCACGCGACGACACCGATCGCGACGGCGAGCCACTGCAGACGCCGCAGCTTCTCACCGAGCACGAGGACGCCGAGCATCACCGTCACGAGAGGGTTGAGGAAGTACCCGAGCGCGGCCTCGGTGACGTGGCCGCTCGTCACGGCGACGACGTAGATCGTCCAGTTCGCGGCGATGAGCAGCGCCGCGATGGTGATGGCGCCGAGCCTGCGCGCGTCCCTGAACAACCCGCCCAGGAAGCCCAGATTGCGGGTGATCGCCAGCAGGACGAGACACAGCAGCAGCGTCCACAGGATGCGATGGCTGAGGATCTCCCACGCGCCCGCCGGTTCGAGGGCATGGAAGTACAGCGGAAACAGACCCCACGCCAGGTAGGCGAGGAAGCCGTAGATCGTGCCTTGGCGCTGCTCGTCAGCCACGCTTCTCCATCGGTCGTCGGGCCGGGTGATCCCGGCGGGGCAGGTGACACCGGTCAGTGCATCAGAAATCTATCCATTCTCGGTTTTCGTCTCGCGCTGGATGTTCGTCTCACGCAGGCGCCGCGCCAGCCCTGACGCTCGGCGCACCGGGGTGCGCACCGCGTGCTCGATGGCGTCGTCCGTGCCGACGACGGTGAGGTGCGCACTCGCGCGGGTCAGCGCGGTGTAGAGCATCTCGCGCGTCAGCAGCCGCGAACTGACCGGCGGCACGATGACCGTGACGTGCTCGGCCTGGCTGCCCTGCGCCTTGTGCACCGTCATCGCGTGCATCGTCTCGACGTCGGCCAGGCGCCACGGTGAGAACTCGGTGCGTTTCTTCGTCTCCTCGCCCGCCTTCTGCCCGCGGTCGACGAGGACGACGAGGTGCCCGCCCGCGTCGATGACGACGCCCGTGTCACCGTTGAAAAGCCCGAGGCTCGGGTCGTTCTTCGTCACGATGACGGGCCGGCCGACGTACATGCGGCCCGCCACGATGTCGACGCCCCGATCGGCGAGCGAGGCCTCGACGAGGCGGTTCCAGCGGGCGACACCGTACGGTCCGGTGCGGTGCGCGCACAGGAGACGGTGGTGACGCAGGGCGCCCAGCGCCGCGTCACGATCCCCGGCAGCGGCCGCCTGACGCAGCTGCCACGCCGATTCCGCGACGTGCGGCAGCGCGGCCAGGTCGACGTCGCCCTCGCTGAGGTGTTCGACGTCGCCGCGCCCACCGCGCAGCACCGCGGTGACGCCCGCGACCTGTTCGTCCGGCGTCGGCGCCGCGAAGGCCAGCGCGAGATCGCGGCGGGATTCGCTGAGCCGGTGATGCGTCGTGAGGCGCACGATCTGCGCGTCGTCGAGCCCGGAGACGAGGTCGCTCAGCACCGAACCGGCCTCGACGGATGCGAGCTGATCGGGGTCGCCGACGAGGAGCAGGCGCGCCGTCGGCTTGAGCGCTTCGAGCAGGCGCGCCGTCATCGCGAGTGACAGCATCGACGCCTCGTCGACGACGACGAGATCGTGCGGCAGCGGGTTGCTCGCGTCGTGCACGAAGCGCTGCGAGTTCGTGCGATCCCACCCGAGCAAGCGATGCAGGGTGATGGCGTCGGGGGCCGCGTCGGGGCCGACGCCGTTCTCACGCAACGACTCCGTCATGCGCGCCGCCGCCTTGCCGGTGGGAGCCGCGAGCGCAAGGCGTAGGTCGGCTCCGAGCCCCGCGTGGGCGGCGCGGATGATCGCAGCGAGCGTGTAGGTCTTGCCCATGCCCGGGCCACCGGTGAGGACGGTCAGCGATCGCGTCAAGACCGAGTGCACCGCTCCGCGCTGCGCGTCGTCGAGCGCGATGCCGGCGATGGCCGCGTCGGCCTCGGCCTGCGACTGCGTGGTGAGGGGAGCCAGCAGTGATTGCCGCTGTGCGATGAGGTCGGCGATGAGGTTCTCGTCGCGGTCGTGACGATCCATGATGAGCAGCGGCGGATCTGCGGCGTCCGCGCCGTCGCCGCGCAGGTGCACGACGCCTTGGTGCGCGAGCGCACTCGCACGCACGAGATCGGCGAGGGCCGCAGGGTCGGGCACGGCGATCACCTCGGCGAGCGTCGCCACCGCGAGGTCGACCTCGTCCTCCTGGTCACGCGCGACCTCGGCGCCCGTCGTGGCGACGCCTGTGAGGTCGAGCGCGCTCGATCCTTCTCGGGCCGCGCGTACGGCGAGAGCGAGCAGCGCGAGCGGCCACCCGTCGCGTTCACCCACGGCGCGGGCGATGCGACGGGCCACGAGTTCGTCGCCGCGGCTGACGAACTCGTGCTCGGCGAGGACGTCGAGTGGGTGGCGTCCGTCTGTGCGACCCGCGTCAGGTGCGACAACCGCCGATTCGGGCGCAGTCTCGACATGGTGGTCGGTCATCGCTGACTCCCTCGCTCGCGACCGTCGATGATGGCGGACAGCGCGACGACGAGCGCTGCCGGTGGGCGCCACGTGAAGACGCCGAAGGGGGTGTCGTCGTCACCGCGGGGCGTGTCAGCCCCCGCCATGCCACGCACATAGAGATACATGACGCCGCCGAGGTGGGTCTCGGGGTCGTAGCCGGGCAGGCGCCAGCGCAGGTAGCGGTGCAGGACGACGGCGTACAGAATCGCCTGCAGCGGGTAGGACGAGTGATTCATCGCCGCGGCGAGGGCCTCGGGGCCGTAAGCAGACAACGTGAGCGGGGCATCCGGATCACCCAGGCGGTTCGTCTTGTAGTCGACGACGAAATAGCGCCCGCCGTGACGGAACGTCAGGTCGATCGAGCCGGTCAGGTACCCGCGCAGCGTCTCCTCGCCGAGCAGGGAGGCCTCGAGGTGGTCGGCGTAGGGACGCAGCGGGTCGTCTTCCGGCAGGTGACGGCGCAGGACGTCGGCGAACGCACGCAGGGTCGCCCGGGCGTGGGGGGTGTCACCGCCACCGAGGGGGATCTCGAAGTCCATCTCGGCGATGCGGTCGCTCGTTGCGATCCGACGCAGGCACACGTCGTCGGCCAGGGGCCCGAACGGGGTGGCGAGCACCCCGCGCAGCGCTTCGACGAGGGCGTCGACGTCGACGTCCGTCGGCCAGCGCAGCTGTTGTTCGACGATGTGCCGGTGCAGCTCGGCGTCGAGGTCGTCGGCCTGGAAGTCGGCCTCCTCGAGCACACCGTGCACGAGCGAGCCGAACGTCGCGCCGAGCGGCTGGTCGTGCATGGGGGAGAGAGCGTCAGCCCCCGGGACATCGGGCGCCGACGGTGCCTGCGGCAGCGCGAGGTCGACGTCCGGGTCGAGCTGGGCGCCGACGGCGTCGGGCTCGCTGACGACGCCCGCCAGCTCGTCGGCGCGCTCGCCGGCGGCCGACAGCGCGGAGTACGACGTGCGTCGCCAGGACGTGTCGACGAGGCGTGGGTCGAACCGTGAGAGGTTCATCTCGTCGCTCGAGACGGCGACGTGAACGGGCGTCGGCTTGGCGCCGGGCACGACCTCGGTGAGGGTGAAGGCCCGGTGTTCAGCCCAGGTCTGGAGGGTCTCGAACAGCTTGTCACCGCGCGGCAGGCCGTTCTGCTCGGTCGTGGTGATGACCTCGCTGCCCTTGTCGCTCGTGCGGCGCGTCAGCAGTTCTCCCAGCGACGCGGCGTCGGCGGCCTGACCGAACAGCAGCCGGTGCAGAGCGCTCTTCGAGGTACTGCGTGCCGTCGGTGCCCACCACAACACCACCTTGCTCTGCGCGCGCGTCATCGCCACGTACGCGAGGCGCATCTCCTCGCCGGAGGCCTCCTCGTGCGATCGCGACGCGTTGATGACGCCCGGATCGAACGAGACGACACGGCCCGCCTCGGTGTAGACGATGTCGGGAACCGAGCGGTCCTTGTCCCATCGGTTCCACAGCGTCGGCGCGAAGACGATGGGGTACTGCAGCCCCTTGCTCGCGTGGATGGTCGACAGTGTCACGGCCTGCGCGTCGGAGTCGAGACGCATGAGGCGCGCGTCGGCGGTGACCTTGGCATCCGCGGCGCTCTGCTCCTGCACCCACGCGACGAGCGCCGCGATGCCGCCGCCGGTCGCGAGCTGACGCTCCGTCAGCAACTGCGCGCAGTGCTCGATGTCGGTGACGTCGCGTTCGCCGCCGACGCGGGCGAGGAGGCGTTCGAGCATGCCGTGCGCTCGCAGCGCATCCACGACGGCGGGGATGCCGCCCTCGTCGAACTGCGCCGCGAGCGCGTGGACGAGTTCGGCGGATTCGTCGGCGTCGGCCGTCTCGAGTGCGTCGATGCGGGCGACGTCCCAGCCGATGAGGGGCGTCAGGCACGCCGCTCGCACGCGCTGCGCGCGATGGGGTTGTTCGAGGGCGAGCAGGAGCTCGAGCCACCAGGCCCCGGCGCTGCTGCGCAGTACGGAGTCGCCACTCATCATCACGGCGGGGATGCCGGCGGCACGCAGCTGCTCGCGGACCTGGAGCAGCTGTGCGTGGGTGCGCGCGAGGACCGCCATGTGGTGCGGCGCGAGCGGCGCGTCGCCGAACGTCGTCCCGCTCGCCAGCAGCTCGCTGGCGCGCACCGCGAGGTCGTGCGCGACGGCGCTGCGCGCGCCAGCTGCGGGCAGCGGGTCACCGTTGACCCAGCGCATCTCGATCGGCGCGGCGTCGCCGACGAGGCGGGACGTCTCGCGGTCGGCGGTGACGGGGTGCGCGACGATGCCGGGCGAGAGCGTCACGTTGCCCATGAGGCGGCCGAGGGCGTCGACGAGCGGGCCGTCGCTGCGGTAGTTCGTCGGCAGCGTCGAACGGTGCTCGGCGGTCTGCGACGCCCGCAGGTAGGTGTGGACGTCGCCGCCGCGGAAACCGTAGATCGCCTGCTTGGGGTCGCCGACGAGGATGAGGGAGCGGCCCGCCTCCGAGAACGCCGTCTGGAAGACCTCCCATTGCACGGGGTCGGTGTCCTGGAACTCGTCGACGAGCACGACACTCCACCGCGCCCGCATCCGTTCGCGGGCGATCGACGGGGTTGCACGCAGTGCGGTGCGCAGGTCGACGAGCAGGTCGTCGTACTCGAGGATGCCGGCGCGGCGCTTGCGGCGCGCGTACTCGTTGCGCAGCGCCTCAGCGAAGTCGATGACGGCGCGTTGGCTGTCGTCGGCGGGCGCGTCGAGGGCGGCGCCGGTGTTCGTCAATACGCAGTGGCCGATGAATCGTGCCCGCTCGTGCGAGAGGTCGAACGACGGATCCTGCGCGCGGCGGGCGACGTAAAGGTCGTCGATGACCTCGTCGCGCAGGCCGGTCGTGTCCTCGACGAGCGTCGCGAACGAGTCGGAGTCGCCGGCGACGCCGAGGCCCTTGAGCACGTCGTGGCAGAACTGGTGGATCGTCGCGATGAGCGCCGAGTCGAACGACGCGAGCGCCCGGGCGAGGCGGTCGCAGCGCTCGGCGAGCACGCCTGGGTCGTCGCTGCGCAGGGCTGCGACGAGGACGCCGTCGTCGTCGCGGGGCGCCTGACGCAGCCGCGTGAGCACGCGTTCGAGTTGTTCGCGCACGCGTTCGCGCAGTTCTTGGCTGGCGGCGCGGGAGAACGTCACGACGAGCAGTTCCTCGAGCGGTAGCCCCTCCTCGGCCACGAGACGGGTCACGAGGGCGCTCAGCGTCCAGGTCTTGCCCGTTCCGGCGCTCGCCTCGATGAGGGTCGTGCCGTGCGGGATGGGCGCCGTGACGTCGAACTGCACGGACGGCGGCGGCGCGGGTGCCCCGAGCGGGTTCGTCGCGACGGGTGCGGGGGTCTCGGTCATCGCCCGATCGGTCCCTTCTGGTCGAGCAGCGGCATCCACAGCCGTTTGCTCCGGTCGATGAACACGTTGCCCGCATTGAGCCGGTCGAGTGAGGGCACCTGTGGCGCGTAAACGCGCTGCCACCAGGGGTCGTCGCGTTCACCTTCGCGATCGAAGGTGCCTTCCCAGACCGGGCGGGCCTTGCTCGCCCCGACGTTGAGGGCGAGTTCTTCGGTGGCGTTGCGCGAGCGTCGCCCGGTGCGGTAGCCCTCGATGAACGCGAGCGACGTCTTCGCCGGCACCGGCAGGGGCGCGCGCAGACCGTCGAGGCGCAGGGCCGCGAGGTCGGTGAGCGCGCCGAGCGGGTCATCGGGTGCGGTGAGGCGGCACTCGCCGTACTTGCCGCGCACGGCGGCGCTCCACTCCTGCCCGGGACGCGAGGCGGCGACCGCGAGGACGCTCACCCAGGCCCGCGCGAGGTGCCGAGCACTGACGGAGCTGTAGTTGACGATCTGGATCTCGTCGCCGATGACGTGCGGGACGACACCCGTCAGCCGGACGGAGGTCGGCCCGCTCGGTCCGTTGAGCGTGAGGGGGATCGACACGTCGATACTGCGTCGCTCACCCGGCGGCAGGCCCTGAAGGATGGCGCCGACCTTGCGCGTGATGTCGCCGATCTTCGACGGCAGCGGGCTCGGTGGCAACGCGCCACTGTGGCTCTCCTCGGCGCTCGCCTGCTCCAGCGGCACCCCACTGAGGGTGCGACGCAGGAGGCGATCGCCGACGGCCCACTGCTCGAGCGGGTCGAGGTCGATCGGTAGCGCATCCTCGGTCTCGTCGGCCTCGTACGTGACGCCCGTCTGCAGCCGGTCGGACAGGAACGTGCGGGCCGGGTTCTCGATGAACCTCACGAGCTCGTCGAGGGTGACGTCACGGGGTTCGCGGGCCGGCAGCAGGCCGGTGAGCAGCGGCGGCAGCGAGGTCTCGTCGGCGACGTCGCGTCCGCTCTCACGCGCCTGCCGCAACGAACGCGCGCCGGCGAGCGCGACCGCGTCGTACGAGCCACCCGGCAGGGGTGAGCTGAACGTGAAGTTGCGTTCGTCGAACGGTTGCAGCGGGTGGACGAACTCGAAGGGGTGACGCTCGGCGTCCTCGGGGGTCGGCGCGCCGGTCGCGGCGGCCGCGGCGATGAGCTCCTGCAGCGGGACGGCGGGCGGGCGGCGAGTGCCGTCACGCTCGTCGAAGCCCGAGTAGAACGCGATGAGGTGCTTGCGCGACGCCATGACGGCATCGAGGAGCAGTTGCCTGTCCTCACTGCGCGGGTCGCGCTCGCCGAGATGAGGGTCGCGAGCGAGCGCGTCGTCACCGTCGACGACGAAGGAGCGGGGGAAGCTCTCGTCGTCGAGGCCGAGCAGGATGACGGCCTGGTGCGGCACCGAACGCATCGGCGTCAGCGTGCACACGCTGACGGCGCCGTTGCGGAAGTTGCTGCGCGACGGGCGCGGGCCCCAGCGCTGCTCGAGCATGACGCGCATGTCGGTGAGGCGCAGACCGGTGCGGGTGCTGCCCTCGGCGAGGAACGCCAACTCGCGCTCGAACGCTCCGAGCTGCCACGCCTCGTCGCGTGACGGAGCAGCGACGGCGCCCACGTGACGCCGCAACCAGTCGAACCATTCCTGCGGCGTGAAACTGCCCCGGGTAAGGTCGACGCCCGCTGAGCTCGTGCCGCGCACGGCCTTGGCGGCCGCCGTCACCTCCGTCATGAGGGTGACGAAGGCGCTCGCCGTCTCGATGTCGGAGGTGCCCAGATCGTCGATCGGCAGCAGGGCGCCCGCCGGAGCTTCTGTGTCGGCGCTCATCGCGACGCCGAGTGCGAGCCGGTCGAGAGCCAGCGTCCACGTGTTGGCCGGCATTTCGAGGAGGCCGTACTCGCGGCGGTGCTCGGCGTCGTAACCCCAACGTGCACCGCTCGTGCGCACCCACCGGCTGATGCGGTCGAGGGCATCCGTGTCGAAACCGAACTTCTGGCGCACGGCGGGCAGGTGCGCGAAGTCGAGCACCTCGGATGCGGTGGCGCGCCCGCCGGCGAGGCCGAGCAGTCTCAGGGCCACCTCGGCGAGGGGGTTGGTGGCGGCGAGGCCGCGGTCGGCGAGCTGCACGCGCAGACGCCGACCGGGATGGTGCGCGCCGTCGTCGTCGACGGAGGCGAACGCCGCCTTGATGAGCGGCGCGTACGTCTCGACGTCGGGGCACATGACGACGATGTCGCGCGGCTGCAGACTGCCCTTGGACTCGTCGAGCAGCCACAGCAGCGTCTCGCGCAGTGCGTCGACCTGACGGGCCGGGCCGTGACAGGCGTGAACCTGGAAGGTGGTCGTGTCGTCGATGGTCGAGACGGCGCTCGGGGCGCGGTTGGCGCGGATGTCGGCCTGCAGCTGCTCGAGGCGCGTGCCGGCAGCAGCCCCGCGCGAGGATCCCTCACCGGCAGGCCCCTGCCCAAACGGGGCGGCCGCCGGTGCGCTCGCGTCCTCGACGTCGCGTCGCAGCAGCGTCAGTTCGAGTTCGCGGATGTCACGCCCGAGCGTGGCGAGCAACGGGTGCTCCGCGGCGCGCGCGCTGTCGTCGTCGCGGCGCCGGAGGCCGCCGGAATCGAGCTGGCGCAACCGCTGCCAGAGGGCGTCGCTCGGGTGCGGCAGCCACAGGTGCGTCTCGTGACGTGCGGCGATCGCTTCGAACAGGTCGAGTGTCGCCGTCGACACCCGCGTGTAGCCGAAGAAGTTGACGCGCCGCGGCAGGGACAGCGTCAGCGTGCCGTCGCGCAGGCTGGTGCACACGCGGTCGAGCCGCGCGACGGGCGACTCGTCGATGCCGTGCGCGCGCGCCACGTCGAGCACGTCACGCCACAACCGGGGCTGCCACGCGAGGTCGGGCGCGACGTCGCCGCCGGCACCGCTCTCCCAGGCACGAACGAGCGCGGGACGCTCGTCGCTGTAGCGCGCGAACAGCCCCGCGAGGCGCCGCGCGACCGCGTACCGACGAGACTGGCGGGCACGGTGGAACCACGCGTCGTTCTTCGACGCGCCGCCGGGCAGCGCATCGGCCCCGAGGTGGTGGGCGAGCGTCTCGAACCCGGGGCGCTGCACGGCCGCGTCGACGGCTTCGAGGACGAGCCAGGCGAGCCGGTCGGGGTGCCACGGGTCGTCGAACTCGCGCTCGAGGGCGAACGACATGAACGAGTACGGCGTGTGGACGCTCAGCCCGGCGCACACCCCGTCGTCGCCGATGTTCGCGCCGAGCTCGTGCGCGAGACGTTGGCTCAGCCAGCGCTCGACGCCGGGGGAGGGCGCGATGACGAGTTCACGGTCGAACACGTCGAGCGGATCGCTCGCGAGGAGCGAGCCGAGCTGCTCGGCGAGAGCGGTCGGGGAAGCTTCCCGATGCAGGATGAGTGCCACGTCACAGACAGTAGACGCTGCCTCCGACAACCGCGGGATTCCGGGGTTCTTGCGTCCCATCGGCGACATCGCACCTGCCGGCAGGAGCCTATGAACGCCACGGCTGCGGGTGTGGGCCTTCAGCCTCGACGAACTCCCGTCGGTGACAGGGGCAGACAGGCTCCCCACTCCATCTGTGAGAGGGCAGCCGCATGATGCCCGGCGTCACCGCAGAACGCCCGCAGGCGAGACACACGCGCCAGCCTCGCGGGCGCAGGTGGTGCGCCCCGATAGGCTGGGCCGGTGAATTCCGGTCTGCTGGGCTACCTCGTCGTGCTCGGCGTCACCCTCGGGGGCGTCGCGCTCTTCGTCGCTGCCATGGTGGTCCGTCGTGTCCTCGCACCGCGCGTGCCCAGCCCGACGAAGCTGACGACGTACGAGTCGGGCGTCGACCCCATCGCCGGCAACTGGCAGCAGTCCGGTTTCCGGTACGTCGCGTTCGCGTTTCTCTACGTGGTGTTCGCCGTCGACGCCGTCTACCTGTTCCCGTGGGCGCTCGTCCTGCGCACGAGCGGTCTCGGCGTCGCTTCACTGTTCGAGATGGGCATCTTCATCCTCGTCCTGCTCGTCGGCCTCGCGCATGCCGCGCGCCGGGGCCTGCTGGCCTGGCTGTGAGGTGATCCGACGATGACCGACGATTCCCGCACGCCCGCCGCCGACGCGACCTCCCCCACGGCAGGGCCGATCGAAGCCACCGCAGAGCGCGCCGTCGACCTGCCGATGCCGACGGTGCGTCCCCACGTCGGCATGGCGCAGGAGCATGCACCGAAGCCGATGCGGCTCGTCCTCAACTGGGGGCGCCGCTACTCACTGTGGGTGTTCAACTTCGGCCTCGCCTGCTGCGCGATCGAATTCATCGCCGGCTCGATGTCGCGCCACGACTTCATCCGCCTCGGCGTCATCCCCTTCGCGCCGGGCCCACGTCAGGCCGACCTCATGGTCGTCTCCGGCACCGTCACCGACAAGATGGCGCCCGCCGTCCGTCGCCTCTACGACCAGATGCCCGAGCCGAAGTACGTCATCAGCTTCGGCGCGTGTTCGAACTCCGGTGGGCCGTACTGGGATTCTTACTCCGTGACGAAAGGCGTCGACCAGCTCGTGCCCGTCGACGTCTACGTGCCCGGTTGCCCGCCGCGCCCCGAAGCGCTGCTGCAGGGCATCGTCACGCTGCAGAACCAGATCGCGCAGGAGAAGCTGACCGGCGAGAGCATCATGTCGCGCCTCAACCCGTTCTCCACCAAGCGCCGCAGCGCCGCGTCCGTCCAGCGTCCGCTCGTGACGAAGCCGGGGCACGACGTCCCCTCGACGAAGGCGACGGGCGCCACCAAGGCCGACGCCCCGACACCCGACACCCCCACGACCGGTGATGACGCATGAGCCGCGAACCGCGCCGCGTCGACGTCGCGCTCGACGAGTGGATCGCCACGCATGAAGCGCACCGCGCCGACGGCTACACGTTCTTCGACTTCGTCACCGCCGTCGACGAGACCGATCGCGATCTGCCCGACAAGCCGGCCGGTTTCGACCTCGTCAGCCACCTCTATGAGATCGGTGACGGCGACGTCCCCGGCGTGCGCGCGAGTGTCATGACGCGCGCACGGGTGCCGCTCGCCTCGGGTGACGACCCGGCGCACGCCCCGAGCCTCACCGGCCTGTGGCGCGGCGCGGCATGGCACGAACGTGAGACGTTCGAGATGTTCGGCATCGTGTTCGACGGGTTCGACGACGGCACGGGCGCCGGTCTGCGCAAGCTGCTGCTGCCCGAGACGTTCATTGGCACGCCGCTGCGCAAGTCGTTCGTCCTCACGGCGCGCGCGAGCAAGGAGTGGCCGGGCATCAAGGACCCCGGCGAGTCCAAGGGTGAGAGCCCTCGCGCGGGAGCGGCCAAGCGCCGCAAGGTCATGGCGCCGGGCGTCCCCGACGACACGTGGGGGCCGCGATGAGCGTTCTCGACGTCACGTTGCGCAGCGTGGCCGTGCTCGCCTGTTTCATGGTGCTGCCGCTCGTGCTCGGCCAGGTCGAGCACAAGGTGATGGCGCACATGCAGGGGCGCCTCGGCCCGATGGAGGCCGGCGGTTTTCACGGGTGGGCGCAGCTGGTCGCCGATGGCGTCAAGTTCGCGCAGAAGGAGGACGTGACGCCGCGCGCCGCTGACCGGGGCGTGTTCAAGCTCGCGCCGGCGGTATCGATGTTCAGCTATCTGCTGGCGCTCGCGGCCGTCCCGTTCACGCCGAGCCTCGTCGCCGGTGACCTGCCCGCGTCGCTCGTCTACGTGCTCGCCGTCTCCGGCATCGGCACGGTCGCGACGCTCATGGCAGGGTTCGGTTCGGGCAACAAGTACGCGACGCTCGGCGCGTTCCGGTCGGCCGCGCAGCTCGTCAGCTACGAGGTGCCGCTCATCCTCGCGTGCGCGTCGTTCGCGATGGCTGCGGGTTCGCTCAGCATCTCCGGCATCGTCCACGAGTGGCACCCGATCTGGTTGCTGTGGCAGCTGCCGGGCGCGTTCGTCCTGCTCGTCGCGATGACGGCCGAGCTGCAACGCCCGCCGTTCGACATGCCCGTCGCCGACTCAGAGGTCGTCATGGGCGTGATGACGGAGTACACCGGCCTGCGTTTCGCGCTGTTCCTGCTGAGCGAGTACGCAGGCATCGTCGTGATGTCGGCACTGTTCGCCGCGCTCTACCTCGGCGGGTGGAACGGCCCGTTCGAGGGCGCGCTCGGGTTCGTGTGGATGCTGCTCAAGACGGCCGTCGTCGCCTTCGTCATCTTGTGGATGCGTATGAGCTGGCCGCGGCTGCGTGAGGACCAGCTGCAGCGTTTCGCCTGGTTCGTGCTCGTCCCGCTCGCACTCGTCCAACTCGCTCTCACCGCGGCAGGAGTGATCTACACCGCATGACTCAGCCTCACGAGAACGACGCGTCCGCCTCGGGCGATGCGACTCCCGACGCCCCGCGCGATCTCGGTCGCCACGTCCACCCGCTGCCCTCCTCCGGGCGTGAGGCGGGTCCGATCCGCGGCCTGCTCGCCGGGATGCGCACGACTGCGCGCACGATGACGAAGAAGACGTCCGTGCAGCAGTACCCGGACGTCAAGCCCGACCTGCCGCCGCGCAGCCGCGGCGTCATCGCGCTGCTCGAGGAGAACTGCACCGCCTGCATGCTGTGCGCACGCGAGTGCCCCGACTGGTGCCTCTACATCGACTCGCACAAGGAGACGGTGCCGAGCGAGGCGCCCGGTGGGCGCGATCGTCAGCGCAACGTCGTCGACCGGTTCGCGATCGACTTCTCCTTGTGCATGTACTGCGGCATCTGCATCGAGGTCTGCCCGTTCGACGCGCTGTTCTGGAGCCCCGAGTTCGAGTACGCGACGAACGACATCCGCGACCTGCTGCAGGAGAAGGACGAGCTCGGCGCGTGGATGCGCACCGTCCCCGCGCCGCCCGATCTCGACGACGGCGCACCCGGGGCCGCCGAGGTGGCTGCGGCGAGCAAACCCGCACGCGTGCAACGACGTCGGCCGACGCAGTGAACGCGAGCACCACGACGACGCGGGCCACCGCCCGCCACACCGAAGTCGACACGCCCATCAGCAGCCGGACAGCCAGGACCAGGGGGGAGCGACCATGACCGTCCATGACGCCCTGTTCGCCTGCCTCGGCCTCATCAGCGCCGCGTCCGCGATCTGTGCGGTGACGACGCGGCAGATCGTCCACGCGGCACTGTGGCTGACGGTGTGCCTCGCGACGCTGTCGGGCTGCTACCTCGTCCTCGGCGCCGAACTCGTCGCGCTCGTGCAGTTGCTCGTCTACGTCGGCGCGGTCGTCGTCCTCGTCCTGTTCGCCGTCATGCTGACGCGCGCGCCGATCGGGCGCAGCGGCGACCACGACGCGCCCATCATGACGCGGATGGCCGCCCTCGTCATCGCCGCGGCGACGGGCGGTCTGTTGTTCTCTGCGTTCGTCTCGGCGTTCGGCACACGCCGCGCGCGCATCGACTCGGGCACGACGACCGACCTCGCGCAGAACCTGTTCGGCCGGTTCGCGTGGCCGTTCGAGGTCGTCTCGCTCGTCCTGCTCGCCGCCCTCGTCGGGGCCCTCGCGATGATCGGTTCGCGACGCTCGGGAGGCGGTCGATGATCCACCTCGTGCTGCCGTTCGGCCTCGCCTCGATCCTCGCCGGCGCCGGTGTCTACGCCATCCTCGCGCGCCGCAACGCCGTCCTCATGCTCATCGGTGTCGAACTCGTGCTCGCGGCCGCAAACCTCGTGCTCGTCACGACGAGCGCGATCCTGCCCGATCCGGGCGGCTCCGCCCAGATCATGTCCCTGTTCGTCATCACCCTCGCCGCCGCCGAGGTGACCCTCGCGCTCGGCATCATCCTGTATGCATTTCGCGCGCGCGGTCACATCGACCTCGGCGAAGGACTCGACGCCGACGAGGTACGCGCCGACACGCGTGAGGTCACGGGCGAGAACAGCGGCGCTCGCGAGGCGGGCGTGACGGCCACCACAGCTTCGCCGGCCGCGACGTCGACCACGTCGCCGGCATCCTCAGCATCCTCGCCGGAGGTGACCTCGTGACGAGCGTGACGTCTCACCTCGCGCAGGCGGCTCTCGCGCTGCCGCTCATCGGCACGCTATTGGCGTTCGTCCTCGGACGCCGCAACGTCGTCGCCTTCGTCCTCGCCTCCGTGACGACGGCCGCGGCGCTCGGCGCGTCCGTCTGGCTGGTCCTGCGTCATCTCGGGTCGGGGGTGGCGCAGGACGTCACGACGCTCGACGCGCTGCCGCTCGGGCCCACGCTGCGGGTGCCGCTGCAGTTGCGCGACGACGCGACGAGCGCGCTCATCGTCGCCGTCGTGCTTCTCGTGTCACTGACGGTGCAGCTCTTCGCGCGCTGGTACCTGTACTCCGATCCGCGCTATCGCGTGTTCGCCTCGAGCGTCGCGCTGTTCACTGGAGCGATGGTGCTCGTCGTGCTGTCGAACGACGTGCTGCTCACGCTGATGGGCTGGGAGGTCATGGGCTGGTGCTCGTACCTGCTCATCGGTCACGAGAGCGAGCGTGCTGCGGCCCGCCGCGCAGCGTTCAAGGCCTTCGTCGTCACCCGCCTCGCAGACGCGCCGTTCATCGTCGGCCTCGCGGCGCTCGCGATGGTCGCGCACACGACGCGTATCAGCGACATCCTCAGCACGTGGACGCACATCGACGGCCCTCTGCGACTCGCCGTCCTGCTCGGCCTCGTCTGCGGCGTGCTCGGCAAGTCGGCGCAGCTGCCGTTCAGTGACTGGCTGCCTGATGCGATGGAGGGCCCGACGCCCGCCTCCGCGCTCATCCACGCCGCGACGATGGTCGCCGCCGGCACCGTCGTGCTCGCCCAGTTCGAGCCGCTGCTCGCGCTCGAACCGACAGCCCGCCTGACGCTCGTCCTCGTCACCGGTGTCACGTCGCTGCTCGCGGCGCTGGCCGCGTTCTGCCAGTTCGACCTCAAGCGGTTGCTCGCGTGGTCGACCGTCAGCCAGGTCGGGCTCATGCTGCTGGCCGTCGGCGCCGTCCCGCCGGGTGACTCGGCCGACGCCGCGCTGCTCCACCTCGTCGGCCACGCCTTCTTCAAGTCGATGCTGTTCTTGCTGCTCGGCTGGCTGTCCGTCGTCATCGGCAGCACGCTCGCGAGTCGCATGTCGGGGTCGCTGCGTCGCCTGCCGCGCACGTTCGTTCCGGCGACCCTCGGCCTGTTCACCATGGCGGGGCTGCCGCCGACGATCGCGTTCGTCTCGAAGGATGCGATGATCAACGACGCAGCGCGCTCGCAGGCGGACGGACACGTCGAAGGGCTCATCGGGTTCATCATGCTGTTCCTCATCGTCGCCGCGACTGCCGCGTATACGATGCGTGCCTGGCTCATCCTGCAGCACCGCACGACGCTGGAGCGCCGCGGTGAACGTCAGGTCCTCAACGACTCGCACGTCGTTCGCGACGTCGACATCGTCGAACTACTGCGCACCTCGCCCGAGGTCGACGAGCACGGCGAGGAGATCGCCGCCGTCGAGGAGTACGACGAGGACGAGGTGCTGCCGCGCCCCGGCGTCATGGTGCGGTTCATGATGTGGGTGCTCGCCCTCGGCGGCATCTTCGGTGGAGCCCTCGCGCTGACGCCGCTCATCGACATCGACACCCGGCATCTCAACCTGCCGATGATGGGGGCCACCGTGCTGCTCGTGCTCGCGTCGGTGCTCGTCGTGCGCATCATGTCGCTGCGTCAGCTCTACGGTGACGCCTCCCGGCGCCTGCCGCGTCGCATGACGCTGCTCGCCACGCGCGGGTTCGGCCTCGACCGTGCCTACCTCGCGCTGGCGCGGCCGATCGTGTGGTTCGCCCATGTCGTCCACGGCACCGATCTTCGTCTCGCCGCAGCGCACGACACGCTGCCTGCCGGCATGGCGCGCCTCGGCGACCTCGCCGACGCACCGCACACGCGCCGCCCCTCGACGGGCCTGTCGTGGGTCATCGTCGGCGTCGTCGTCGCCTCGGTCGTGGGGGTGACGTTGTGGTGATCGCCCTGCTCCTCGCCAGCGCCCTGCCGCTCGGTCTCGGCGCCGCTCTCATGGCGGCCGACCGTCTCGGACGTCCGCTGTCGCACACCGCCGCCTGGTGCATCGCCCTCCTGACCGCGGCTGCGTCGCTCGGCGCCGGCCTCGCCGCGGCGATGGGGGACGCCGTCGTCGACCGGCCGTGGGTGCCGCAGATCGGGCTGCGCCTGCACCTGACGATCGACGGCATCAGCGCGCCCCTCGTCGTGCTCGCCGCAGCGGTGACGCTGCTCGCCGTCGCCGTGTCGTCCCGTCAGCGTCCGAAGGGCACGCCGGGGCTGTTCTACGGCAGCCTGCTCGTCGTGCTCGGCGCGGCCGTCGCCGCGTTCACGGTGCGCGACGTCATCGGCTTCTTCATCGCCTTCGAGGTCGCCCTCGTGCCGATGTGGGTGCTCATCGACCGCTTCGGTGACGCTGCGCCCGCCGAGCGTCGTCGCGCCGGGTGGATGTTCGCGCTCTACACCGTCGGTGGCTCCATGCTCATGCTCGCGGGGCTGCTCGTGCTCGTCGCCGCGACCGGCACGAGCGACCTCGACCACCTCACGACGGCCGCACACCGTCTGCCATTCACGACGACGCTCATCGCCGCGACGCTCATCAGCGTCGGCCTCGCCGTCAAGGTGCCGCTGCTCGGCGTGCACGCGTGGCTGCCGCGCGCTCACACGGCGGCACCGACTGCCGGTTCGATGATGCTCGCCGCCGTGCTGCTCAAGCTGGGCACGTACGGTTTCGTCCGTCTCGTCGCGCTGCCGATGCCGGACGCATGGCGCCGCATCGCGCCGATCGTCGCGATCCTGGCGGTCGCCGGCATCATCGTCGGTGGCCTCGTCTGTCTCGTCGAACACGACCTCAAACGCCTCGTCGCGTGGTCGTCGATCGCCCACATGGGTTTCGTCATGCTGGCGCTCGCGGCCGGGCAGGTCATCGGTTTCGGCGCCGCGCTCTACGGCAACATCGCGCACGGTGTCATCTCGGCGCTGCTGTTCGCGATCGTCGGTGCGCTGAAGGCGCGCCGTGGGCCGGTCGACGTCGACGCGCCCGCGCTCGGATTGCGTGACACCGATCCGCGACTCGGGTTCGCCCTGGTCGTCGGGGTCGCCGCTGCGTTCGGGCTGCCGGGGCTCGCCGGTTTCTGGGGCGAAATCCTCGCACTCTTCGCGGCGTGGGATGCGCCGTCACGACCCAACACCCTGTTCCACGTGCTGACGGCACTCGCCGCCCTCGGCGCCGTGCTCGCCGCAGTCTACGGCGCACGCGTATTGCGCGCCGTCTGGGCCGGCGACCTCGAGGACGACGCTCGTCGCGCGGCTGTCGATGACGCCCGTCGAGCGACTGCGAACGCTGCGTCTGACGCGGCGGCACAGCCTGGCGCGAGGACGACCGAGCTCGGCGCGGAACCGGCCGGTGCGAGTTCGTTCGACGCGACGGTCGTCGCCGACGCGTCGGATGGCGTGGCAGCCGTCGCGTCGCCGGCCGACGGCGCCGCGGCCACGCAGCGCGTCACGGGCGCGGAGTGGCTCGCGATCGGCGTGCTGACGCTCGCGACGATCGCCCTCGGTCTCGCCCCGAGCCCCCTCATGCATCTCATGAACGACGAGCTCGTCACGCTGCTGGGAGGCGTCAAGTGAAGATCTCCGTCGACGCTCTCGCCCTCGCACCGGCTGCCGCGCCGATGGTCGCGGCGCTTCTCGTGCTGCTCGTCGACGTGGTCTTCCACGCCAAGGCGCGGTTGCCGTGGATCATCGCGGCTCTCGGTCTGGTCGGTGCGTTGGGTGCCCTCGTCGTCGCGGGGCGCCGAGGGCACGTGGCGACGTTGTGCTCCGGCGGGCAATGCTGGTGGCGTCTCGACGCGCCGGGTACGGGCCTCGTGGGGTTGGCGCTCGTCTCGGCGCTCGTCGTCGTCGTGCTCGCGGCGCTCGAGCCGGTGCGTCCGACGTCCCCTCAACGCGCCGCGGTGCGCGCCATGCTCGTGCTGTCCGCGACGGCCGGATGCGTCGGCGTCGTCGCCGCGCGAGACCTCGCATCGTGGCTCGTGCTCCTCGAACTCGCGACGCTGCCGAGCATCGCCCTCGTCGCGTTGCGTGGTGGCCGGGCGGCCGCGCACGGTGCGTTGACGTTGCTCGTCACGGCGCTCGCGTCGTTCGCCGTGCTCGCGCTGGGGTGTGCGTTGTGGTTTGCTGCGACGGGCACCATCGCGATGAGCGGTGACGCCGTCATCACGGCGTTCGCCGACCCGGCCCGCAAGCCGCTCGCCGTCGTCGCGATGATGCTCGTGCTCGCCGGTGTGGGTTTCAAGCTGTCGCTCGCGCCGTTCCACGCTTGGACGCCGGAGGCGTTCGCGGGGTCCGGCACGTGGGTCGCGGCGTTCCTCGCGACGACGTCCAAGGTGGGCGCGCTCGGCGCGATGCTCGTCGTCGTGTCGGCGGCGTCCGCGCTCGGTTCGCCGGCGCAGACGGCCCTCGGCATCATCGCGGCGTTGTCGATGACGCTCGGCAACGTCATGGCGCTGCGTCAGGTCGATCTGCTGCGTCTCATGGCGTGGTCGACGGTTGCGCAGGCCGGTTGGGTGCTGCTGCCGCTCACGAGCGTCTCGGCCGGTTCGACGCATGCAGCCGCACAGTATCTTGCGCTCTACACGCTGGGCACGGCCGCGGTGTTCGTCGTCCTCGCCGCGTTCGAGCGGCCCGGCCGGGCAGTGCAGATCGACTCGCTGCGCGGCATGTTCCGCTCGCATCCGCTGAGTGCGGCGACGATGGCGCTCGGCCTGCTCGCGCTCGCCGGGTTGCCGCCGAGCATCGTCGGTGTCGTCGCGAAGGTCGTCGCGATGAAACCCGTCGCCGTCGACCACTCGTGGTGGCTGCTCGGGTTCGCGGTGCTCAACACGCTGCTCGGCGTCGCGGTGTACCTGCGCTGGATCGTCGCGATGTTCGTGCCGATCGGTGACGCGACGGGCGACGCATCCGATGCGCCGGCCGCTGACTCCGTCGAGGGGGCGGGCGCGACCGTCGTGGGTACGTCCGCAGGCGCGGCGGCCTCGCCGTTGGTCGTCACGACGCGCGGCCACCGCGTCGTCATCGCGCTGATGGCGCTCGTGCTCGTCGCGACGAGCATCCTGCCGTCGTTGCTGCTGCGCTTCTTCTGAGGCCCGCGCCGTCGGTAACCGCGTTCCACCTGCGGCACACCCTGGGCTGGCAGGATGGCAGCATGACTCTGACGCGTGACGAAGCGCAAGCACGAGCCGCGATCGTGCATCCGACGGCCTACCGCATCGACCTCGATCTCGACGCGGGGCCCCGCACGTTCGGTTCGACGACGACGCTGACGTTCGACGCGCAGGCCGGAGCGTCGACGTTCGTCGACCTCGACCCCGACGAGCTGCTGTCAGCGTCGCTCAACGGGCGTGACCTCGACGTCACCACGGCCCTCGACGGTCGTCGCCTGCGCCTCGACGATGTCGCCGAGCGCAACGAACTCGTCGTCACCGCGCGCATGACGTACGGGCGCGACGGGCAGGGCCTGCACCGGGCCACCGACCCCGCCGACAGCAACGACTACGTCTACGGCCACCTGTTCATGGACGCGGCATCGCGCGTCTACGCCTGCTTCGACCAGCCCGACCTCAAGGCGCCGTACGACGTCACCGTGCGCGCCCCGCAGGGGTGGACGGTCGTCGCCAACGGCGCCATGCGCGAGGTCGAGCCGCAGCTCTGGCGCGCTGCGACGACGAAACCGCTCGCGACGTATTTCGTCACCGTCTGCGCCGGCCCCTTCGCCACCGTCACGGCTGAGCACGACGGCATTCCCCTCGCGCTGCACGCGCGCGCCTCGTTGCGCGACCGGCTCGAGGCGCAGGCCGACGAGATGCTCACCGTGACGCGCGAGTCGTTCGACTACTACCACCAGCTGTTCGGCATCCGATACCCGTTCGGCGAGTACCACCAGGTGTTCGTTCCTGAGTTCAACGCGGGCGCGATGGAGAACCCGGGGTGCGTGACGTTCCGCGACCAGCTCGTCTTCACCGGCGCCGCGAGCCGCACCGAGCACCTGTCGCGCGCCAACACGATCAGCCACGAGATGGCGCACATGTGGTTCGGCGACCTCGTGACGATGCAGTGGTGGGACGACCTGTGGCTCAACGAGTCGTTCGCCGAGTACATGGCCAACCGCACGCTCGTCGCGGCCACCGAGTTCGACGACGCGTGGGTCGACGTCGCCGCCGGCCGCAAGGCATGGGGTTACGCGGCGGAGCGGTCGCCGTCGACGCACCCCGTCGCGGGCGCGCCCGCGCCCGACACCGACACGGCGCTGCAGAACTTCGACGGCATCTCCTACGCCAAGGGTTCGGCGGTGCTGCGTCAGCTCATCCACCACATCGGTGACGACGCGTTCATCGCGGGCGTGCGCCTTCACCTGCAGCGGCACGCGTTCGCCAACGCGACGCTCGCCGACTTCCTCGCCTCCCTCGAAGAGGCCTCCGGCACCGACCTGACGCGATGGGCCGCCGCGTGGCTCGAGACGGCCGGCATGGACACCCTCCGCGTCGACGGGTTCGTCGGCGCGGCCCGCGGTGTCGTGACC
Source organism: Dermacoccus sp. MPR-E5 (assembly GCF_058809565.1). Lineage (NCBI taxonomy): Bacteria > Bacillati > Actinomycetota > Actinomycetes > Micrococcales > Dermacoccaceae > Dermacoccus > Dermacoccus sp. MPR-E5. The sequence goes on from NZ_JBXASS010000008.1 coordinate 40,858, forward strand.
GAGGGTGCCGATGACGCAGCACGTACCACCCGCTCGCTCGACGACGCCCGCGACCCGGCTGCGTCCGCTCCCTCGGATCACGATGCCTCCGCCGCGGCTGACACGACGAGCGCGCCCCACCTCGTCATCGAGGCCAACACGCAGTGGCCTGCCGAGCGCACGCACACCCTCCGCGTGAGCGCCCATTCAGCCGACGGCGCCCTCGTCGCCGTCGACGACCTGACGGGCGCTGCGGGCCGCGTCGACCTTCCCGAGGTGAGCGGAGCGATGGCGCGCGGTGAGCAGGTCGCCGCCATCATCCCGAACGCCGGTGACCTGACGTGGGCAGGCGTCGAGTTCGACGCCGCGACCCTCGCTGCGCTGCCGACAGCACTGCCCGGCATCGCCGACGCAACCACGCGCGGCATGATCTGGACGGCACTCGCCCACGGCCTCGCGACGGCTGTCGTCTCCCCGCAGCAGGTGCTCGCCATCGCCGAGGGCGCGCTGCCGGCCGAGACGCAGATGCCGGTGCTCGACGTCGCCGTCGGCGTGGCCCTGGGGCAGGTCGTCGGACGCTTCATGCCGTGGTCCGAGCGTTCGGACGCTGCGGCACGTCTCGCCGCGGTGGGGGAGCAGCTCATGGCTGCGGCATCGGATTCTTCGACGAGCACCATGTCAGCGGCGTCCTCGACGAGCACTGCCAGCCCGTCGTCGAGCGCTGCCGGCGCATCTTCGCTGAGCCCTGCCGGCGCACCGTCATCGACTTCGGCCGGTGCGTCCTCGGCAGCACGGGTCGATGTCGTCGACGATCCCCGCCTCCTCGCGGGGGCGCGTCTCGTCGCCTCGACGGGTGACGCCGAGCGTCTGCGTCCGTGGTTCGCGGGGGAGGGCCTGCCGGCGGGGCTCGACGGTGACGCACCGTTCCGGTGGCGCGTGGCGCGTCGCCTCGCACAGCTCGACGCGGTGACGATCGCCGAGCTCGGCGACGCCCTCGCGGCTGACGAGACGATGTCGGGTCAGCTCGGCTATCTCACGGCACGGGCGTCGTTCCCGACCGCGGAGGCGAAGGAATGGGCGTGGGAGGAGCTGACGGCCGCTCCCACCGATGACACGCCGGCGCACAGCAACTATGAGATGAACGCGCTCGCCACGGGTTTTTGGTCGGCCGACGACGAGGCCACCCTTGCGCCGTACATCGAGCGCTACGTCAGCGACGTTCCCGCGATGCGCGCGTGGGTGGGCGAGGACGCGCTCGCCCGCGTCGCGTCGCTTGCGTTCCCGACGGCCCTCGCGAGCGAGGAACTCGACGTCGAAGCCCGCCGCATGCTCGAGCGCGACCTGCCCGCATCGGTGCGCCGTGCCGTCGTCGACCAGCAGGCCCTCGTGCGTGAGGTCCTCGCCTCGCGCGCCGCGTTCGTCGAGGGCTGATGGGGCTGTCACCAAAGCCCGATCTCGAGACGGGGTTCGTGCCCGATCCGCGTCTCGACCCGTTTCGCGATCGCGCGGCGCGTGCCACGTTGCCCGATGGTCGCTCAGGAGGTCTGTACGTCGAATCGGTTCGCCTCGCCACGCTCGAGAGTGGTCATCTGTGGTGGCGATGCTGGTCGGCACCCTACGAGAACGCGATTCTGTGGCTCGACCTGCCGGACGGAGTGTGCACGGACATCTGGCTGAGTGACGGCGCGGCAATCGAGGCCGAGACCGCGCAGTGGGCCCGAGGCGAGTGGACGGGAATCACACAGGGCGGTCGCCCCGCCCCAATCTATGCGCTCGAGTGGCTGGGGGACGAGGAGTCCCGCAGAATCCGGGCCGCGTTCATCGACCCCGGGACCGACGAATCGCAGGCCTGACGCACGATGGCGGGTAACTCACTGGTTGGTTCGAAACTGCCCTCCACCTCGTGAGTCACCCGCCATCGTGCGCGCTCGAACACGAGCGCAGCGGCGCCGATCGTCAGGGCACGATGACGCTCAGCGTCTGCGCGACGCACGCGGGTCGCTCTTGACCCTCGATCTCGACGGTCAGCGTCATGGCGACCTGGGCGCCCTTGGGGCTCTCGTCGACGCTGTCGAGCACGATGCTGCCGCGCACCCGCGACCCCACGGGCACGGGCTGCGTGAAGCGCACCTTGTTCGAGCCGTAGTTGACGGCCATCGTGATGCCTTCGATCGTCCAGATCTCCGACGACAGCATCGGCGCGAGCGACAACGTCAGGTAGCCGTGCGCGATGGTCGTGCCGAACGGGCCGCTCTTGGCGCGTTCGGGGTCGACGTGGATCCACTGGTGGTCGCCGGTGGCGTCCGCGAACTGGTCGACCATCTTCTGCGTGATCTCGTGCCACTCGCTCGTGCCGAGATGCTCGCCGACAGCCGTCTTGAGTTCGTCGAGTCCGTTGAACGTTCGCATGGTGTTCTCCTCGTCCCGGTTCAGCAGAGCGGTCCGCCGGCGACGTACAGCACCTGCCCGGAGACGTACCCGGAGCGCTCGTCGCAGAAGAACGACGCCGCGTTGGCGATGTCGTCGGGCTGGCCGGCCTTCTTGACGGCCGTCATCTCGGCGGCGCCCTTGATGAAGTCCTCGAACGGCACGCCGACGCGCTCGGCCGTCGCCGCCGTCATGTCCGTCTCGATGAAGCCCGGGGCGATGGCATTCGCCGTCACGCCGAACTTGCCGAGCTCGATGGCGAGCGTCTTCGTGAAGCCCTGCAGCCCCGCCTTCGCGGCCGAGTAGTTCGCCTGGCCGCGGTTGCCGAGCGCGGAGCTCGACGACAGGTTGACGATGCGGCCGAAACCCTCCTTCGTCATGTGCGCCTGGCACTCGCGCGACATGAGGAACGAGCCGCGCAGGTGCACGTTCATCACCATGTCCCAGTCGTCGGCCGACATCTTGAACAGCAGGTTGTCGCGCAGGATGCCGGCGTTGTTGACGAGGACGGTCGGCGCGCCGAGCTCGTCGGCAACGCGGGCGACGGCGCCCTTGACGCTCTCCTCGTCGGCGACATCGCAGCCGACGGCCAGGGCGTCGCCGCCGGCGGTCTTGATGGCCTCGACCGTTGCCGCGCAAGCGGATTCGTCGAGGTCGAGGACGGCGACCTTCATGCCGTCCGCAGCGAGGCGCTTGGCGACGGCGGCGCCGATGCCGCGCGCGGCTCCGGTGACGATGGCGGTTCGCTGGGTCATGGGGAAGTCCTTTCGTGGAGCGGGGGGTCGTTCAGGTTTCGTGGCTCATCTACTCGCGTGCACGTGCACGCAAACAGCGACGGCCAGCAGTAGCCGGCAGCAGGTCTCAGACGAGCCCGCCGGTGACGGTGATGCCGCCGTCGACGACGAGCGTCTGGCCCGTCATCCACGCGGCGTCGTCGGAGGCGAGGAACGCGACGGGCCCCGCGATGTCCTCCGGCGCGCCGAGGCGCTTGAGCGGGTAGGGCTTGACGACGGATTCCTCGCGTCCCTCGTACAGGGCCTTCGCGAAGTCGGTCTTGACGACGGCGGGGGCGACGGCGTTGACGCGCACCTTCGGGCCGAGTTCGGCGGCGAGCTCCTCCGTCATGTGGATGACGCCGGCCTTCGTCACGCCGTAGAACGCGATGCCGGGTGCGGCGCGCAGCCCGGCGATGCTCGCGAGGTTGACGACCGAGCCGCCGTTGTCCTTCATCCACGCGTTCCAGACGGCGCGCGTCCACGACAGCGTCGCGAGCAGGTTGACGTCGGCGATCTTGCGCGCCGCGTCGTCGTCGAGGTCCATGAGGCCGCCGTAGACGGGGTTGATGCCCGTGTTGTTGACGAGCACGTCGATGCGGCCCCAGCGCTCCATCGCGGTGCGCACGACCTCGTCCTGGTGCGCCTTGTCCTGCGCTTTGCCGGCGACGGCGATGGCCGCGTCGCCGAGCTGCGCGACGGCGGCGTCGAGCGTTTCCTGGCCGCGCGCGGTGATGATGACGTTCGCGCCCTCGTCGACGAAGCGCTGGGCGATGGCGAGGCCGATCCCGCGGCTCGCGCCGGTGACGATCGCGACCTTGCCAGTGAAGCGGCTGGCCTGTGCAGTCATGAAGCATTCCTCTCGAAAGACGCACGCAACGCTATTGAGCGTTGCTCAACAACACTATGCCCCTTCGGCGTACCTCGTGCGAAGTTCGCGCTTGAGCACCTTCATGCTCGGCCCGAGCGGCAGCACCTCGACGATGTCGACGCGGCGCGGGTACTTGTGCGATCCGAGCTGCTCCCGGCTCCAGGCGACGAGCGTCTCCGCGTCGAGCGCAGTGTCGTCGGACGGCACGACGACGGCCATGATCTCCTCGCCGTACTGCTCGTCGGGCACGCCGATCACGGCGACCTGCGCGACGCCGTCATAGCGCATCAGCGTCTCCTCGACCTCGCGCGGGTAGACGTTGTACCCGCCGCGGATGACGAGATCCTTCGTCCGGTCGACGATGCGCACCCGCCCCGTCTCGTCCTGGATGCCGATGTCGCCGGTGCGGAACCACCCGTCCTGCAGGGCTTCGGCGCTCGCGGCCGGGTTGTTCCAGTAGCCGGCGAAGATGGCGTGGCCGCGGCAGACGACCTCGCCGCGCTCGCCCGGCGGCAGCAGCTCGACGCGTTCGGGCACCGTCAGGTCAGCGATGCCCATGTCGATGCCCCACAGTGCGTGTCCGACGGTGCCCGGTTCGACGCCGAGCGCCTCCTGGTTCGACGTGATCGACGGCGAGGTCTCGCTGAGGCCGTAGCCCTCGTGGATCTTCGTCGAGAACACCCTCTCGAACTTCTCGAGCACGGCTACGGGCAGCGACGCGCCGCCGCTGATGGCGTCAGCGAGCTGCGGGACGGGGATCTCGGGGTGCTCGCCGACCGCCTTGAGTAGCTGGATGTACATCGTCGGCACGGCGCAGATCATCGTCACGCCCTCGGCGTTCATGAGGCGCAGCGCCTCCGTCGCGTCGAAACGCGGCTGCAGGACGACGGTGACGCCACGCCGGAACGCCGCGTTGAGCGAGACGGACTGACCGAAGATGTGGAACAACGGCAGGCACCCCAGGACGACGGCGCCCGCCGCGACGCCGTTGCCGTCGAACGCGCTGACCGTGCAATTCATCACCAAGTTGAGATGGGTGAGGATCGCGCCCTTGGGCTTGCCCGTCGTGCCGCTCGTGAAGAAGATGACGGCGGGGTCGAGCGGCTCGCGTGCCACGAAGTTGCTGATGGGTTCGGCGCCGGCCGCGTACGTGGTGATGTCGACCGCGGGGACACCGGTGATCTCCGACGCCTTCATCGCCGTCGCCGCGACAGCCGGGTGGTGGAGCAGGCGGCTCACCTCGGCCGTCTCCAGGAGGTAGGCGGCCTCGCGCCCTTGCAGCAGCGTCGGCACGGGGACGACGACGCCACCCGCCGCGAGGATGCCGTAGTAGCTCGTGACGAACTCGACGACGTTGGGCGCCAGCAGCGCGACGCGGTCGCCGGGCGTGACGCCGTCCGCGATGAGTTGCGCGGCGACCGTGCGCGCCTCGCGCCAGACCTCCGCGTACGTGAGTCGACGCTCGCCCTCGATCAGGGCAAGAGCGTCAGGGGTGCGGCGTGCCGGTTCGGCGAGCACGCTGGCGAGGGAGAGCGTGGTGGAGACGAGGGGCAGCTCGGACATGTGCACTCCAGACGTTGATTGTGCTGTGCATCACATCACACCACACCGACAACGCTCCTGGGGCATCTTGTTGAGCATTGCTCAACAACTGGATGGCGTTGTCCTGCGCACTGCCCGTCAGGCCTGATGACTTCCCCACATGGCGCCACCTGACATGAAGTGGGACGTCCGCGGGCCGCCGCGTCCCCACCTGGCGTCGTTCTGCATCGAGTGGGACGTCCGGGCAGCGTTGTCACCGGGGCCACCTACGCTGACTGCATGAGCGAAACAGCACTTCTCGTCGTCGATGTGCAGAACGATGTCATGGCCGAATCCGTCAACAGCGACGACGTCGTCGCGAAGATCTCATCGCTCGTCGATCGGGCGCGTGAGCAGGGTGTGCCCGTCATCTGGGTGCAGCACTCCGAGCCGGGGATGCCGCGTGACAGTGACGAGTGGCAGATCGTCCCGCAGCTTGTTCCGGCACCTGGCGAACCGGTCGTCGACAAGACGTGGGGTGATGCGTTCGTCGAGACCGACCTCGCCGAACGTCTGCAGGAGCGCAACGTCAAGCGCATCGTCCTCTGTGGCGGCCAGACCGACGCCTGCATCCGCTCGACGTTCTACGGCGGCATCCACCGCGGCTACGACATGACGCTCGTCGAAGACGCGCACACGACCGCCGACATGCGCGAACATGGCCTGCCCTACGGCCCGGACGAAGCCATCCGCGTCCTCAACGCCCAAGCGTCCTGGACGAAGCAGCCTGACGCGGTGGGCTCGACGACGACAGCCGCCGACGCGTTCGCCTGACGGGTGGCAGCCGCTCCCACGAGGGTTGTGGAGGTTCGTGCTCCATGAAGCACGA
>NZ_JBXASS010000008.1:47327-157909 GCF_058809565.1 Dermacoccus sp. MPR-E5
GGCGATCGCGCGCAGCGCGATCGCCATGGCCCTCGACCTTCGGTATTCGCTCGTCACAAACCCAGGTCACGCCCGATGATCATCTTCATGATCTCGTTCGAACCGGCCCAGATCTTGTGCACGCGAGCGTCACGCCACGCACGTGCCACGCGGTACTCGTTCATGTAGCCGTAGCCACCGTGCAACTGCACGCACTCGTCGAGCACGTCGCACTGCACCTGGGCGGCCCACCACTTCGCCTTTGCGGCGTCGACGGCCGTCAGCTTGCCCTCGGCGTGCGCGGCGACACAGTCGTCGATGTACGCCTCGGAGACCTCGATCTTCGTCACCATCTCGGCGATCTTGAAGGTGTTGTGCTGGAACGAGCCGATCGGCTGACCGAACGCCTTGCGGTCCTTGCAGTACTGGATCGTCTCGGCGAGGATCTGCTTCGCGTTCGCGATGTTCGCGATGGCGTTGCCGATGCGCTCTTGCGGCAGGTGCTTCATCATCGCGATGAAGCCGAGGTCCTGCGGGCCGAGCAGCGCGTCGGCGGGCAGGCGCACGTTGTCGAAGAACAGCTCCGACGTGTCCGACTCGACCTGGCCGACCTTGTCGAGCTTGTTGCCCTTGGTGAAGCCCTCGGTGCCGGCCTCGACGAGGAACAGCGAGATGCCCTTGGCGCCCTTGCTCGGGTCCGTGCGTGCCGCGACGACGGCGACGTCGCACTGGTGGCCGTTCGTGATGAACGTCTTCGAGCCGTTGAGGATCCAGTCGCCCGAACCGTCGTCAGCCTTGACGGCCGTCGACTTGAGGTTGGCGAGGTCCGAACCGCCCGACGGCTCCGTCATGCCGATCGACAGGATCAGCTCACCCGTCGCGACGCGCGGCAGGTACTTCTGCTTCTGCTCCTCGGTGCCGAGGCTGACGATGTACGGCGCGGTGACATCCGAGTGGATGCCGAAGCACGACGCGACGGCGGCGGTGAACTTGCTGATCTCTTCGGCGAAGATCGCGTTGAAGCGGTAGTCGTCGATGCCGGCGCCGCCGTACTCCTCCGGGATGCACAGGCCGAAGAAGCCCTGCTTGCCGGCCTCGAGCCAGATGTCACGCGCGATGACGTGATCGCGGATCATCTCCTCGGCACGCGGGGCGAGGGTGCGCTCAACGAACTCGCGGGCGGAAGCGCGGAACGCCTCGTGGTCTTCGTCGTAGATGTTGCGGGGCATGGGACGCCGCCTTTCTTAACTCATGGGTAGCTTGATCGCTCTTTGCATGGTACGCCCCGTCACAGGTACTTGTCGCCGGGCTGCGATCCTTACCTTTACGTAACCGCTGCGATGGTCTCGGCGCCGTCGCGATGCGCACCTCATCCACGGTTCGAGGAACACCGTAGGAGCTGGCCGTCAGGCGGGGGCACCAGAAAAAGTGTGGACGGGGTGAGCAGGCGCCCCATAGCGTCAATGCCATGACCCGGGACGAGATGCGAAGCGCTGACTACCTCATCGACTGGCGATCGTGGCGCGGCCCGAAGCAGTTCGGGTGGTACGAACTGTCAGCCCCGCGATGGTGGCCGCGCGGCGAGCGGGCCCGCTTCCCACTTCTCTTCGTGACGGCGCTCGCCGTCAAGACCCGGTTCGCGCTCTTCCCGCCCACGCCGGATGTCACGGAGGACGACGTCGACGAGGCAGAGCTCGAGGCCCTTCTCGACGAGATGCCCGGAACCCTGCCGATGGAACTGGCCCCGGCTGGGCAGCGTGCCGGCGCGGTGAGCGTCGGTTTCTCCGTCGATCCCGACGCCGATCTCACGCCGGCGCAGTGCCTCGTCGCAGAGCGAGGCGTCCGAGTTCGCGCGGATCACTGGAGCGACGGGTTCGCCCTTCACCCCGTCGATGTGCTGGCCTGGCAACCGTCCTTCGGCGGGTTCTCGACGGTCGACGGGCTCGTCGGGCGCGGATTCGACGCGTATGTCCGCATCCTGCACCCGATCGAGAAGCGCGACGACGACATCACGCGCCTGCGATGGAGTGCCCTGCCCGACGCCCGACTCGACGAGCCGGGCTGGCGCCCCGATCGTCGTCCTGATGGTTTGATCGACCTCGACTTCGAGAGCGAACGCGGCGTCGAGCTCGTCGAGGGGGTCATTCCGGAGCCCGAGCGCCGTGTCATCCATCAGCTGTTGCGCGACGATCTCAGGCGGCGTGCCGATGCGTCCCGCATCGTCCAGGGGATCTGGGCCGGCATCGGCGGGTTGGACGTCGAGGGCGCCACACAATGTCGCATCGACCAACCGGAGCGAGAGATCGTGCCGTTCACCGGCGCTTTCGACGAGATCGTCCTCGTCGACGACTGGCACACGGTCTCGATCGTCTACCCCGAATCCGGCGCGTGGTGCCTGGCGAACGACACCGATCTCGTGAGCACCTACCTCGCCGCCGAGGCGTCGTTGGCCCAGCGGTTCTTCGATGATCCGCGCCTCGAATGCCTCGTTGTCGGGCCCGAGAATCAGGTCGGTTGAGGAGCTACGAGTTCACGTCGCATTCAGCCGCCCGTCACGTCCATGCCCCGCGCCAGGGGCACGCTGGCACCTCCTCATCCCCGACGGAGAGTTGTCGTCATGCCTCGCCCCACACGTCGCGCGTTCCTCAAGGGCGCCTCCGGCTCCCTCGTCACCGCAGCGCTCGCCGCGACCAACGCCCAACTCGCGCAGGCCGCGGATCGTTCGGTCTACACCCGCGGCACGACGCTCGAGCAGGCTGCGGCCCCGGTGGCGACGAGCGGCTACACGCGTCTGACGGCCGGGCCGGGCTACCCCCTCGTCGTGCGCGCCGACCTCGCCGAGCCGCGACCTTCCCGCGACGACACCCGCACCGGCCTCGCGAGCATCGTCCAGTTCACCGACCTGCACGTCGTCGACGCGCAGAGCCCGGTGCGCTTCGAGTTCCTCAACACGGTCAACTCGAGCGCGTGCCGCCCGCAGGAGGCTCTCGGCACCCAGGGGGCGGCGCAGCTGGTCGAGCGGGTCAACGACCTCGCCAAGGGCCCGTTCACCGGGCGCCGGTTCGACTGCGTCGTCTCGACGGGTGACAACACGGACAACCACGAGCACGTCGAGCTCGAGTGGTACCTCGCAGTCATGAACGGCGGCGTCATCACCCCGAACACGGGCGCGAGCGACCGGTGGGAGGGCGCGCAGACGAGCGGCAACCCGCAGTACTACAACGTCGAGAATGCCTCCGTCCGCGACCGGTACGTCAGCGCAGGCTTCCCGGTCCTCGACGGCTTCTTCCGCCGCGCCACGGCAGCGCACCGCAGCCCGGGGCTGAACGTGCGATGGTTCTCGGTCTTCGGCAACCACGACGACTCCGTCAGCGGCGTCCTGCCGTCCGACTGGGGTGCACTGGCCGCGATGTACACCGGCGACGTGAAGTTCACCGGCTTCACCTCGGGCACGTCCGATGCGGCACTGCGACGCACCTTCGCGACCGGCAGCACGGCGATCAAGGGCGTCAGCAGCAGCACCAAGAACACCTGGCACGTCACACCCGATGAGCGCCGCAGGCCGTTCACCCCGACGGAGTACATGCGCGCGCACCTGCCGAGCGGCGGCCATGGCTTCACGGACGAGAACGTGGCGACCGGGCGCGGCTACTACACGTTCCGCATCGCCGACGGTGTCACGGGCATCTCGCTCGATTCGACGAACCGCGCCGGATTCACCGAGGGCAGCCTCGGGCACGAGCAGTTCCTGTGGTTGCAGCGTGTCCTCACCGCGGGCAGCAGCACGTACGTCGACTTCTGGGGTCGCACACAACGCCATGCCGTGGCCGACGAGATGTTCGTCATCTTCAGCCATCACACGAGCACGACGATGACGAACGTGCTGCTCGACCTGGCCACGCCCGAACTGCGGCACGCCGGGCGCGAGGTGCGCGACACGCTCATGCGTTTCCCCAACGTCGTGGCGTGGGTCAACGGGCACACGCACGAGAACCGCATCACCGCGCATCGTCACGCCGATCCGCGACGGTCGTTCTGGGAGATCAACACGGCGAGCCACGTCGACTTCCCGCAGCACGCGCGCATCATCGAGCTCTGTGACAACGCCGACGGCACGCTCAGCCTTTTCGCCACGCTCGTCGAGTCGGCCGCGCCGTACGCAGCGTCGACGACAGGGCAGGGCCAGGCTGATCTGGCATCGCTGTACCGCGAGCTGTCCTACAACGACCCGAACCGCTCGGCTGCCCTCCTGGGCGCCGACGTCGACCGCAACACCGAACTGATCCTGCGCCACCCCTGGCGTTGACGTCGAGGATGTCGACGACGAGGCCCCGCACCGAACGAATCGGTGCGGGGCCCTCGTCCATCGGGTGGTGAAGTACGCCGGTCAGCGGTAGTTCGTGAACTGCAGTGCGACGTCGAGGTCGGAGCCCTTGAGCAGGGCCTGCACCTCCTGCAGGTCGTCGCGGCTCTTGCTCGTGACGCGCAGTTCGTCACCCTCGATGCGGGCCTTGACGCTCTTGGGGCCCTCGTCGCGGATGATCTTGCTGATCTTCTTCGCGTTCTCGCTCGAGATGCCGTCCTTGAGTTTCGCCTCGAGGCGGTATTCTTTGCCCGACAGCTTCGGCGTCGGGTCGTCGTCGCCGTAGTCGAGTGTCTTGAGCGAGACGCCACGCTTGACCAGCTTGGTCTGCAGCACGTCGAGGACGGCGAGCGTGCGCTCCTCGGAGTTGGCCTTCATGACGATCGACTCGCCGGAGAGTTCGACGGACGCGCCGACGTTCTTGAAGTCGTAGCGCGAGCCGATCTCCTTCGCGGCCTGGTTGACCGCGTTGGCGACCTCCTGCTTGTCGATCTTGCTGACGATGTCGAACGAGCTGTCTGCCACGGTTTCTCCTTCGTTGAACGCGGGCGCTTCCTGCGCCTCATTATGCCGTGACGCCGATCCCGCGCCGTCGCGTCACCGTTCCAGCCGGCATCATTTCCTGACGGCGACGCCGCCGCGCCGCCGTGACCTCGCACACCCGCGCGTGCCCTGCCGATTCGCTCAACGGCGCGCGCTCTTGCTATGGTTTCCGAGCACGCGCGCCAGGTTGCCCGAGCGGCCAATGGGAGCGGACTGTAAATCCGTCGCGAAAGCTACGAAGGTTCGAATCCTTCACCTGGCACCACAGATGCACCGAGAGCCCTGCAGATTCGTCTGCGGGGCTCTCGTCTTGCCAAGGCCCGTCTGCCGAGTGGGCGCCACGCTCACGCAGCCGGCGGCTGTCCGATCGCCTCGACGTTGCTCACGCATGACGTCGGCAGAGGGCCACCGTAGACATGCGGAAACTTCTCGCTGCCCGCCGCGCCGGGGAGCGCGGGTTCGACGCGAACCTCGAGCCCCGCCGCGACGATGGCGTCCGCGTCCAACGTCAGCAGCACCAGCGGCACGTCGATGTCCGAGTAGAACCGCTCGAGCGTCGGCCGCACCTGCTCGGGGAAACTCGCGTGCAGGTAGCCGACCTGTTCGATCGTCATGCCGCGCGTCGACCAGATGTACTCGCCGTTCTCGAGCGCGTCCCGCCACTCCTCCGCCACCGCGATGTGCTGAATCGTTCTCATGCGCGCCACGATAGACGGGCATGATGGGCACATGGCCTTTCGCGCAGATTCCACCACTCTTCCCCGCATCGGTGTCACCGGTGTGACGGGTGCCGTCGGCGGCGCCGTCGCGCGCCTCGTCTCGGCACCGGGACGCCCGGTTCGCTTTCTCCTGCGCGACGTCTCGCGCCTGCCACATCTCGGTGACGGCGACGGTGAGAGCGAGGTCGCCGTCGCCGAGTACGGAGCCCCCGACGCCGCCGCCGCGCTCGAGGGCGTCGGCACCCTGTTCATGGTGTCGGCGGCCGAGAGCCCGACGCGCGTCGAGGAGCACCGCAACTTCGTCGACCAGGCCGCGAAGTCGGGCGTGCAGCACATCGTCTATACCTCGTTCCTCAATGCGGCGCCCGATTCGACGTTCACGCTCGGGCGCGACCACTTCGCGACGGAGGAGCACATCAAGGCCTCTGGCATGGTGTGGACGTTCCTGCGGGACAGCTTCTATGCCGACGTCTTCGAGCACTTCGCCGACGAGGACGGCGTCCTCCGCGGCCCGGCGGGTGACGGACGCGTCGCGCCCGTCGCCCGAGCGGACGTCGCCCGTGCCGCGCAGGCGGTGCTCCTCGCGCCGGGCGAGCACGCGGGCCGCACGTACGATCTCACCGGCCCGCAGGCCCTGACGCTGGACGAGATCGCCGCCATCCTCAGCGCGGGTCGCGACCGCGACTTCCGCTACGAACCCGAGACGATCGAGCAGGCGCGCGCGTCACGGCAGAAGTACGACCCGCAGCCGTTCGAGATGGACGCATGGGTGAGCACCTACACGGCGATCGCCGCGGGGGAGCTCGACGTCGTCAGCAACGACGTGCGACTGCTCACCGGGCAGAAGGCGATGACGTTCGAACAGCTCGTCGCCTCCAGCGAACCGGTGCGCTGAGCCCCGGGACGCCCCCGCGTGCGGCCAGGCACATCACCAGACGCGCGGGCAGAACGCCTGACGGGCGCCTCACCAGCCAGGTGAGGCGACCGTCAGCATTCGCGCCGCGATGCGTCGGCCGCCGAAGCGTCCTGTAACCCGCGAGGCGTCGAACCCGTCGTCAGGCCGTCACACCCGCGCGGTCCTGACCGAGGTCGATGAGGTCGTTCTCGAGCCACGACTCGGGGATGCCGAACGCCTTCGTCAGGTCGACGGCGTGGGGACGCAGCTCGGCGCACAGCTCGTTGATGCGCGTCGTGACGGCCTTCGAACGTGACGCCGTGATGCGGCCGTGCTCGATGAACCAGCCCTTGTCCTCCTCTATCGACGCCAGTGCGTAGAGGTCGAACACCTTCGCCATGAGCTCGCGCGCCTCGCCCTCGGGCATGGCCTCGAGGCCTTCCTTGAACGCTTCGAAGATCCGCAGGTCGATGTCGGCCTTCGCCGCGGCGAGGATGTGATCCTGGGCCGCGTTGAACACGGCGAACCCGTCGCGCTTGCCCGCCTTGCGCAGCCGCATCGCGGCCGTCTCGAGCAGGTGCGACGCGCGCTCGGAGAACATCGACTCCTGCCAGCCGCGTGAGTCGAGCGCCGTCTCGTCGTTGCGCGGCGTCGCGCCGTCGATGAGGCGCTGCAGGCCGGCACGCTTCAGCGTGTTCTCGACGAGTCCCTCGACGGTCTGCGCGGTGACCTTCGCGATCGTTCCCGCGATGTCGAGATCGCCCCACTGGTCCTTGTACTCCGTCAGCAGCCCCTTCGCGACGAGCTGCATGAGGACGGTGTTGTCGCCCTCGAACGTCGCGAACACGTCGACGTCGGCGCGCATCTGCGTCAGCCCGTTGGCCGCCATGTACCCGGCGCCGCCGCACGCCTCGCGGCACGCCTGGATCGTGTCGAGCGCATGCCATGTCGTCTGCGCCTTCATGCCGGCGACCCACGCCTCGAGTTCACGCTGAGCGTCCTCGTGGTCGGCGCCGGGCGTCTCCTTCTCCGACGACGTCGCTGCGTCCTCCAGTTCCTGCAGGCGTGCCGTCATGGCGTTCTGCGTGAAGCGCAGCGCGAACGACTTCGCGAGGCGCGGCAGCAGCTTCCGCTGATGCGCGAGGTAGTCGAGGACGACGAGTTCGTCGGGCGTGCCGGGAGCGGAGAACTGACGCCGCTGGTCGCCGTAGCGGACGGCGATGGCGAGCGCCTTCTGCGCCGCCGCACCCGCGCCGCCGCCGACGCACACGCGGCCGCGCACGAGCGTGCCGAGCATCGTGAAGAAGCGCCGGTTGATGTTGTCGATCTCCGAGACGTAGGTGCCGGTCTCGTCGATGCCACCGAACTTGTCGAGCAGGTTCTCGCGGGGCACACGGACGTGGTCGAATGCGATCGTGCCGTTGTCGACGCCGGGCAGCCCGCCCTTGACGCCGTTGTCGCTGATCGTGACGCCCGGCATCGGGTTGCCGTCCTCGTCGCGGATCGGCACGACGACGACGTGGACGCCCTTGCTCGGGGTCTCCTCCTCGCCGTCGGCGACGTCACCGACGCTCGGGACGACGAGCTGCGCGAACACGGCGGCCGCGCGTCCGTCCTTGGCGGCGTTCCCGATGTACGTCTTCGTCGCGGAAACGGTGGGGGAGTGCACGACGATCTCGTCGGTCTCTACGTCGTACGTCGCGGTCGTCTCGACGGCGGCGACGTTCGAGCCGTGGCCGACCTCCGTCATCGCGAAGCAGCCCATGAGCTTGCCGCTCATGATGTCGGGCACGTACGCGGCGAGGTGCTTGTCGGTACCGAGGCGCGAGACGGCGCCGCCGAACAGACCGAACTGGACGCCGTTCTTGATGAGCAGCGACAGGTCGCCGTAGGCCTCCATCTCGAACGCGACGCAGGACGCGCCGTAGTCGAGGGTGCCGCCGTACTGCGTCGGGAAACCGATCGAGCCGTACCCCTTGTCGGCGAGCGCGAGCACCTGACGCGTCACTCGCTCACGCTGAGCCTCGATCGACTCGCCGGGCGTGCCACTGATGGCCTCCCACGGCAGCTCGCCGCGGATCCGCTCGCGCAGGTCGCGCCACGGCCCGTCGAGCGCGATGCGCATCTGCTCGACGACGTCGTTCGTCGCGGGCGCGGGCGAAGTGTTCTCGGTCGTGGTCTCGGGAGTCGTGCTCATGTCGTCCTCCTTGTCGGCCGCGGGCGCCGCGGTGCGGCCTGCGGGTGAGAGCTGCCTCGGAACGGATCGTGTCATCCGGCCGGGTCGAACGTCGGTGTTTCGTCGGATCGGGCAGTGTCGTCGTGGATGCTTCGCTCGTCGCGTCCGGTGTCGGCGGGGCGGTCGGGTTGGTCGACGCCGCCGGGGCCAGCAGTAGCGATGTGCGCATCGGCCGGCCCTGGCGCGTCTCGCGCCAGCGCCCCGGCGAGGCCGCCGTGGGCGAGCGCGGCGAGGTGGGCGGCGAGTTGCGCGCGACTCAATCCGCCGGGGCTCTCCAGCCACCGGTCGGCCGATTCCTTGACGAGGCCGACGACGCCCCACGCGAACGCTCGCGCTCTCCCGCGAGCTTCCTCGGTGTCGGGGCCGAAGGCCAGCAGGAGGTCGAAGAGGTTGTCGGCGATCCGTCCCGAAAGGCCGGTGACGGGATCGCCAGGACCCTCCGGCAGCGTCACGTCCGGGCGCCTCACGACGAACCGGTACACCTCGGGATCGCGTTCGACGAGGCGCAGGTAGGAGTCGATGACGGCGCCGAGCATCGCGGGCCCGGGCGGCGTGCGTCGCGCGGACGAACCGGTGGCGCGGGCGTCGCCGTCACCATCCGACGTGGCGCTCGCGGCCGCGTCGATCTCGGCGAGGATGAGCGCGTCGACCGATTCGCACACGGCGAGGTAGAGCCCCAGCCGGTCGCCGAGGTGGCGGTAGATGACGGTCTTGCTCGTGCCGGCCTCGGCCGCGATCTCGTCCATCCCCACTCCGGCGCCGTGACGGCGGATGGCGCGCAGGGCGGCGTCGACGAGCTCGCGACGGCGGGCGACGCGATGGGCGGCCCAGCGCGCGTCGCGTCCGTCGGGTTGGGCGCTCGATGCTCGGGTGGTGGTGGACATGCCTGACACGGTATCGCGTACGCGCCGTACCTGCTACTGTCCGTATCGGTAAGTTTTGACGAGTGCTCACGTCCGCGCGGCCTCGTCATCGACTCGCGCACGACCCACCACGACTCAACCGGAGCGATTCATGACCACGATCCGTGACGCCTACGTCATCGGCGGCAACCGCATCCCGTTCGCCCGCTCGGGCGGCGCCTACCTCAAGGCCTCCAACCAGGACATGCTGACGGCGGCCCTCGACGGCCTCGTCTCGCGCTTCTCCCTCTCGGGTGAGCGCCTCGGTGAGGTCGTCGCCGGTGCCGTCATCAAGCACTCGCGCGACTTCAACCTCACGCGCGAATCCGTCCTCGGCAGCCACCTCGCGCCGACGACGCCGGCCTACGACATCCAGCAGGCCTGCGCGACGGGTCTCGAGGCTGCGATCCTCGTGACGAACAAGATCAAGCTCGGCCAGATCGACTCGGCGATCGCCGGTGGCACGGACACGACGTCCGACGCGCCGCTCGCACTGAACGAGGGTCTGCGCAAGACGCTCATGAAGGCGAACTACGCGAAGACGACGCCGGATCGCCTCAAGGCGTTCGCCTCGATCCGCCCGAACCAGCTCGCGCCCGAGCAGCCCCGCAACTCGGAGCCGCGCACCGGCCTCGCGATGGGCGACCACATGGCCATCACGGCCAAGGAGTGGGGCATCACGCGTGAGGCCCAGGACGAGCTCGCCGCCGCGTCGCACCAGAAGATGGCCGCCGCCTACGAGCGTGGCTTCTTCGACGACCTCATCACGCCGTTCCTCGGCCTCGCCAAGGACAACAACCTGCGTCCCGACAGCACGGCCGAGAAGCTCGCGAAGCTCAAGCCGGTCTTCGGCAAGGGCGAGGGCCTGACGATGACCGCCGGCAACTCGACGCCGCTGACGGATGGCGCCTCGGCCGTGCTGTTCGGCAGCGAGGCGTGGGCGAAGGAGCGCAATCTGCCGCTGCTCGCCCGTTTCGTCGACGGCGAGGCCGCCGCGGTCGACTACGTCGACGGCAAGGAGGGCCTGCTCATGGCCCCCGCGTACGCGGTGCCGCGCCTGCTCGCGCGCAACGGTCTGAGCCTGCAGGACTTCGACTTCTACGAGATCCACGAGGCGTTCGCCTCGACGGTGCTCGCCACGCTCAAGGCCTGGGAGAGCCCCGAGTTCTGCAAGGACAAGCTCGGTCTCGACGCGCCGCTCGGCTCGATCGACCGCAGCAAGCTCAACGTCAACGGAAGCTCGCTCGCCGCGGGCCACCCGTTCGCGGCCACCGGTGGCCGCATCATCGCGCAGCTCGCCAAGCAGCTGCACGAGAAGGGCTCCGGCCGCGGCCTCATCTCCGTGTGCGCCGCTGGTGGCCAGGGCGTCGTCGCGATTCTGGAGGCAGTGTGATGGCTGACGGTTACTCGAACTTCGTCAACAACGGTTTCGGCAAGAAGCTCGCCAAGCAGATCGGGCTGCCGCAGCCGCCCGTCCTGCGCCGTTACGAGGTCGGTCAGGACCTGCTCGACGGCCCCGCCGCCGTCGGCACGGTCGGTTCCGGCGTCGTCGGTTCGACGGCCGCGGCGATCCTGCGCGGCTCCGGCGCCGACGTGGTCGACGCCACCGCAGAGGCGACGTACTCCGACAAGCTCGGCGCGTTCGTCATCGACGTCACCGCGGCGACGAAGCTGACCGACCTCGAGACGTTCCGCGAGATCGCCATCCCGGCGGTCAAGGCGCTCGGCAGGTCGGCGCGCGTCATCGTCATGGCGACGACGCCGTCCGCGCTCGACGACGTCGAAGCCGCCGCGACGGCGCAGGCGTTCGAGGGCATCACGCGCTCGATCGGCAAGGAACTGCGCGCCGGCGGCTCGGCGAACCTGTTCTGGATCGACCCCGACGCCCAGGGCGACGCGGCCGTGCTCGAGGCGCCGCTGCGTTTCTTCGGCTCGAGCCGCTCGGCGTATGTGTCGGGTCAGCCGATCCGCATCCGCAAGCACGCCGTCACCGAGGTCGCCGACTGGCACCAGCCGTTCGCAGGCCAGGTCGCCGTCATCACGGGTGCGGCGCGCGGCATCGGCGCGCAGATCGCGCGCGTGTTCGCGCGCGCCGGTGCGCACGTCATCGCCGTCGACATCCCGGCCGCCGGGGACGCGCTGAGCAAGGTCGCCAACGAGATCGGCGGCACCTCGCTCGGGCTCGACATCACCTCACCCGACGCGGGCACGAAGATCGCCGAAGCCGTCGCCCGTCACGCCGACAAGCTCGACGTCATCGTCCACAACGCGGGCATCACGCGCGACAAGCTGTTCGTCAACACCGACGAGGCGCGCTGGAACTCGGTCGTCGACGTCAACCTCGGCGCGCAGTTCCGCATCAACGAGGTGCTGCTCGACCCGGCGACGAAGGGTGGTCTCAAGGACGGCGGACGCATCGTGTCGGTCGCCTCGACCTCCGGTATCGGCGGCAACCGCGGTCAGGCGAACTACGCGGCGTCGAAGGCCGGCGTCATCGGCATGGTGCGTGAGCTCTCGGAGAAGCTGGCCGAGCGCGACATCACCGTCAACGCCGTCGCGCCCGGCTTCATCGAGACCGACATGACGTCCAAGATTCCGATGGTGACGCGCGAGGTGGGCCGCCGCCTCAACTCGATGATGCAGGGCGGCAACCCGATCGACGTCGGCGAGGCCATCGCGTTCTTCGCCGAGCCGGGTTCGGCGGGCGTCACCGGCCAGGTGCTGCGCGTGTGCGGGCAGAGCCAGATCGGAGCCTGACGTGACGCGCACGATCGAGCTGAGGGGCGAGCCGAAGCTCGGCCCCATGTTCGCGAAAGCCGTCGTCGCCGGGTCGAAGCGCAAGGGGCGGACGCTGCCCGACCTCGAGGTCGTGCGACGCGACGTGACGCCGAGCGTCGCGGACGTCGCCGACTACGACGCGGTCTGCGGGTTCGCGTTGAGCAACCGGGTGCCGAGCACGTACCTGCACGTGCTCGTCTTCCCGCTGCAGGTCGCGCTCATGTCGGATCCGGGCTTCCCGTTCGCCCTCATGGGTTCGGTGCACCTCGAGAACACGATCCGTCAGCACCGTCCGGTGCTGTTGGGCGAGACGCTGGAGCTGCGCGCGCGGGTCGAGAACCTGCGCCCGCACTTCCGTGGTGCGCAGGCCGACCTCGTCGGTGAGGCGTACGTCGACGGCGAACTCGTGTGGGAGGACCGCTCGTCGTACCTCTTTCGCGGCGCGAAGGTCGACGGAGAGGTGCCGCCGAAGGTCGACGAGCCGGACGCCATCGACGGTTTCGGTGCAACGTGGCGCCTCGCCGGCGACCTCGGACGCCGATACGCGAAGGTGTCGGGCGACGTCAACCCGATCCACATGAACCCGCTCGCCGCGAAGGCGCTCGGCTTCCCGACGACGATCGTGCACGGCATGTGGAGCAAGGCCCGCATGCTCGGCGCGCTCGAGAACCGGTTGCCCGACGCCTACGAGGTGAACGTTGCGTTCAAGAAGCCGGTGCTCATCCCGTCGACGGCGCGTTTCATCGCGCAGTCCGCGGGCAGGCCGGGGTCGTTCGACCTCGCGCTGCGCAACGCCAAGAAGGGCACGGAGCACGCTCGGGGCACGATCCGTCCGCTGTGAGGCACACCCCCTGAGACGCGGGATCCCGACGGTATGACGTGCCGTCGGGATCCCGCGTCTCGTGCGTGGCACGTCTCGGCGCCGGGACGGTGGCGACGACCCGACCCCGACTTCGTGGGGCGATCCGCGGCGGCACCGCGTCCGGCGCCGTGGTCTCGTCGATTTCGTGTTCGTTCGGGCGCCGTGTAAGGTGTTCCTCGCGCCTGAAACGCGCTGAGCAGCTGAAACAGCCTCGGCGGTAGTGGCGTGAGGCCCCTATAGCTCAGTCGGCAGAGCGTCTCCATGGTAAGGAGAAGGTCAACGGTTCGATTCCGTTTGGGGGCTCGCGTGAGCGCCGGAGACGGCGACCATGGCATGGCGGGGTAGCTCAGCTGGTTAGAGCGCACGACTCATAATCGTGAGGTCGCGGGATCGAGTCCCGCTCCCGCTACCAAGTTTTTCCGGACAGTCTGTCTCACGACAGTTTTCGACTTTTTTGAGAGTAGGTGTAGGACATGGCCTCGAAGAGCGCTGACGTTCGCCCGAAGATCACGATGGCTTGCACCGAGTGCAAGGAGCGCAACTACGTCACCAAGAAGAACCGTCGGAACAACCCCGACCGTCTCGAGCTGGCGAAGTACTGCAAGCGCTGCACGAAGCACACGGCTCACCGCGAGACCCGCTGATCTCGTCTGAACCACACGTCACGGCCGTCACCCCTCGAGGGTGACAGCCGTTTCGCAACCCCGCCCCATCTGCGATTCCCGCCCCATCGGCGAATCCCGGTGGATGTCAACCTGTGGTGAGTCACTCAGGGCCGGGATGGTTGATTCCGGCCCACGCTTTCGGGGCGGGCACTGGCGCGCGGTGGCCGCGGAAACGTTCGGGGTGACGCGCCTGGTAGTAGGCGAGGCTGACTTGGCGGCGCGCGTGCAGAATCTTCCACGACCCGTCGTGCACCTGCGCGGGCGTGTACAGCGCGATCCCACTGTGGTGGTGGGCATGGTTGTACCAGTGCACGTGCTGCGCGACGTACGTGCTCGCCTCCACCAGCGACGCGAACACGCCCGGATACGACGCCCGATTCTTCAGGGTGCGGAACTCGGACTCGATGTACGGGTTGTCGTTCGACACCCGCGGACGCGAGTGCGACACCTCGATGCCATGTGCCGTGAGGAACTCGTTCAGCAGGTTCGAACGCATCACCGCGCCGTTGTCGGCGTGCACGACCTGCGGCACGCACCCACCCTCCGCCGCGATCGCGGCCATGAACAACGCCATCGCATCAGCAGTGCTCTCACGCTGGTGCACACTCGCGACGATCACCTTGCGGCTGAAGATGTCGATGATCGCGTACGCCTTGAACGCCACACCCCGAAACGCGGTGGGCAGGTCGGTGATGTCCCACGCCCACACCTGGTTCGCGCCAGTCGCCAACACCTGCGGTTTCACCCGCGCCACCGCCCGCTCACCCGCCGCGCCCGACTGCTCGACTGTGGCCTGCTCGACTGTGGCCTGCTCGCGGCGCACGCGCGCGGCGATACGCCACCACGAACGCAGACTCGCTTCCATGAAGCCCTCGTCCCACGCCTTCGCGAACGCGCCCGCGACACCCAAACCGCCCGTGCGCCCCGCACTGATGAAACCCGCGACCCGCGCGCACACCGACGCGCTCAACCTCGCTGGCTGCTCCCGCTCACGCTGCGGCACAGGCGATACCGCCGCAGCAACGTCACGGCCATGGTGGTGGCGGGCGTGCCACGTGCCACGCGAGACACCAGCGACCTGCAGCGCACGGCGCTGACTGAACCCCGCCAGCGCGCTCAGGTCTCGGATGAGGTCGTTCTCGGCTGCGATGAACGCTCGGGTGGCGTCGTCGGGGGCGTATCGGGCTCGTGCGCGTGCCAGTGTTGCAAGAGCCCGATAGCTTTTCCCAGCGACTCGTTCGCCTGACGTAGCCCGTCAGCCTCGGTCCGTAGCCGCGCGACTTCCGTGGCGTGGCGGCGTTCTTGCGCGGCGAGTTGTTCTTCCAGCCGGCGCATCTGATCAGAGCGAATATGGTCCATCGAGCCACCCTGACGCGGCGTGAGGCCACGGTCAAGATCACCACGGACATACTCACTACGCCAGCGACGTAACTGACTCGCCGTGAACGGCTGCTGCGCCAACCACGCCGTTTTCTGCCCGAACGCCAACCCCAGATACGTCACTACCGCATCCCGCTTTTCCTCGACCGTGAACACCACGCCTCCTCAACACAAGTGACTCACGACCAGGCTGGCACTTAGGGTCCTGTCCACCTTCGCGATTTTCGTCCCCATCTGCGATTTTCGGTCACATGCGTCTGACGTCCGTCGTGCTGCCGTCTTCGAACCTATGCGCGCCTCGACCTCGCGCCTCTCCGACTTCCGAGTAACGCCGAGGCACCTCTAGCGTCGAGACATGCCAGTGAACCCGGCGGTCGAGGGCCGCACCTACCGCATGCCGCAGGCGCACGTCGTCACGCGCGATGAGATCGTGACGTTCGCCCGCGCCGTCCGCACGAGCGACGACCGTTGCCTCGACGTCGACGCCGCCCGCGCCGCGGGCCACACGGACATCGTCGCGCCGACGACGTTCGCCGTCACGCTCGCCCAGCAGGCGGAGGCGCTCTTCATGCGCGATGAGGAGGCCGGCGTCGACTTCTCGCGCCTCGTCCATGGTGAGGAGACGTTCACGCATCACGCGCCGATCGTCGCGGGAGAGGCGCTCATCGCCGAGACGACCGTCGCGCGCGTTCGCTCGGCCGGCGGACACGACATGGTCACGCTCGCCACCGCCGTCACGACCGCTGATGGGTCGCATCGAGCTGACACGACGAGCGTCGTCGTCATCAGGGCAGAGGAGGCACACGCATGAGCGAGCACGAACACCGCAGCGTCGACCTCACGTCCGCGAGCGCGGGCGACACGTTGCTCGAGACGAGCGAAACGCTTCGACGCGCCGATCTCGTCGCCTACGCCGACGCCAGCGGCGATCAGAACCCGATCCACCAGGACGAGGCGTTCGCCAAGAGCGTCGGCCTGCCCGACGTCATCGCCCACGGCATGCTGACGATGGGGCTGGTCGCCTCACGCATCGAGGAGCTGGCGCAGGGGCACTTGATCGTCTCCTTCGGCACCCGCTTCGCCGCGCCCGTCGTCGTGCCTGCCGGCGGCGATGCACGCGTCGACATCGTCGTCTCGCTGTTCTCGCGCGACGACGACGCGGGCAGGGTGACGCTGGACGCGGCGGTGTCGGTGGCAGGCACTAAGGTCTTGAGTCGAACGAGAGCAGTCATCCAACTCTGATCGAGGTCTTCATGCAGGAGCAGTTCGACGTCCCGCTCGCGAGCCTGACGACGATGCATGTCGGTGGCCCTGCTCGACGTCTCGTGGTCGCGGAGACGATCGACGAGATCGTCGACGTCGTGCGCGAGGTCGATGACGCCGAGGAGCCGCTGCTCGTGCTCTCGGGCGGTTCGAACCTGCTCATCGCGGACGAGGGTTTTCCCGGCACGGTCGTCAAGATCGCGAACGACACCCTCGAGGTCGAGCACGACTCCGACTGCGGGGGCGTGACGGTTCGTGTCAGTGCCGGCATGGTGTGGGACGAGTTCGTCGCGTACGCTTGCAGCCACGACTGGTCCGGCATCGAGGCGTTGTCGGGTATCCCGGGGCTCGTCGGCGCGACGCCCGTGCAGAACGTCGGCGCGTACGGCCAGGAGGTCGCGCAGACCGTCGCGAGCGTACGGACGTACGACCGTGTCACCCAGCAGATCAAGACGTTCGCCAACGCCGACTGCGACTTCACCTACCGTCACAGCATCTTCAAGAACACCCCCTTCCGTGACGGCGACGCGAGCGGTCGCTACGTCGTGCTCGACGTGTCGTTCCAGCTGCGCAAGGCCGATCGCAGCCAGCCCATCGCGTACGCGGATCTCGCCGCGGGGCTCGGCGTCGAGCAGGGCGATCGCGTTCCGCTCGCCGACGCCCGCGAGGCCGTCCTCGCCCAGCGTTCCAAGCGCGGGATGGTCGTCGTCGAGGCCGATCATGACACCTGGTCGTGCGGTTCGTTCTTCACCAACCCGATCGTCTCCGAACGCGTCATGGCGCGCATCCGCGAGCGAGCGGCCGAGCGCCTCGGCGCCGACGGACCCACACCGCCCGAGTTCCCCGCCGGCGCGGCGCACCCGGGGTTGCTCAAGACGTCGGCGGCCTGGCTCATCGACAAGGCCGGCTTCGGCAAGGGGTACAACATGCCCGGCCCGGCGGCGTTGTCGACCAAGCACACGCTCGCTCTGACGAACCGTGGCGATGCCAGCGCATCGGACGTCGTGGCCCTCGCCACCGAGATCGTCGACGGCGTCGAGGCCGCGTTCGGCGTGCGTCTCGTGCCCGAGCCCGTGTGGGTCGGGCTCGAACCGATCGCCTGACCCGCTCCGCCCACCTCCGGCGTCCGCGCACTCGATGCTCGAGCGCGACGCAGCAATCTGGGAGGCCGGCTGAGCGCTCAAGCAGGCGGTGCGGCGAGCCAGGCGTCGATGTCGGCGTCCGCGGCCGCGACGACGTCCGCCGGCGCGTTCGAGATCGTGAAACTGTCGCGCGCGAGCTGGGCGAGTTCGGCGTCGCTGAATCCGTGGACGTCGCGCGCGGTGCGGTACTGATCCGTGAGGCGTGAGCCGAACAGCAGCGGGTCGTCGGCGCCGAGCGCCATCCGCGCGCCTGCGTCGAACAAGGGACGCAGGGGCACCTCCGGGGCGCTCTCGTACACGCCGAGTGCCACATTGCTGCCGGGGCACACCTCGAGCCCGACGCCGGCATCGACGACGCGCGCCAACACCTCAGGCGATTCCGCGGAACGCACCCCGTGCCCGAGCCGCGTGGGGTGCAGCGCGTCGAGCGTCTCGCTCACGGCGTCGGCGCCTAGCAGTTCGCCCCCGTGGGGCAGTGAGGCGAGGCCCGCGTTGCGCGCGATGCGGAACGCCGGCGCGAACGCGGAGGTGTCGCCGCGGCGTTCGTCGTTGCTCAATCCGAAGCCGACGACACCGCCGGCGTTCTTCGCCGCGAGCCGGGCCAACGTCCGCGCGTCGAGGGGATGCCGTAGCCGTGACGCCGCGACTACGACGCCCACCCCGATGCCGTGACGCTCACCGGCCCGCGCAGCTTCGTCGAGCACGATCTCCAAGGCGGGTGTGATGCCGCCGACGAACGGTGCGTAGGACGTGGGGTCGACCTGGATCTCCAACCATCGTGAGCCCTCACGCGCATCGCTCGCGGCGGCCTCGTCGACGATGCGGCGCATGTCATCCTCGCTACGCACGCAGGCGCGGGCGGCGTCGTAGAGGCGTTGGAAGCGGAACCAACCCCGCTCGTCGCGGGCCGATGCGAGCTGAGGAGGCCAGCTGCGCCTCAGGCTGTCCGGCAGCCGGACGCCGTGCGTCACGCTCATGTCGAGCAGGGTGTCGAACGCCATCGAGCCGGTGAAGTGCAGGTGCAGGTGCGCCTTCGGCAGGGCGTCGAGGTCTCGCCGGGAGCGGCTGGGGGAGGTGTCGCGACTCGTCACCCGCTCATCCTGTCACCGCCCTCGCGCGACGGCTGCCGCGCATCACGCACGGGGGAGGGCCAGATTTCCGTTCGAGCGTCGTCGTCCCGTACAGTTGGGGGTCGACACGGCACGCAACCGCCGCGTCGCGCGGGTTCGCTCGCGAAGGGCACTAGCTCAATTGGCAGAGCACCGGTCTCCAAAACCGGGGGTTGGGGGTTCAAGTCCCTCGTGCCCTGCACAGCGTATTGATCCGAGAGGGCGGGGCCGTGGCAGATTCCGATGTCGTGACGGGGGCTTCCGTCGCGGGTGAATCTGAGCGCCGCGGTTTCTTCGGCCGCATCCTGTTGTTCATCCGGCAGGTCATCGGCGAGATGCGCAAGGTCGTTTATCCGACGCGTGACGAGTTGACGACGTACACGATCGCGGTCCTGGTCTTCCTCGCCGTCATCATGGCGTACGTCAACGGTCTAGACTGGCTGTTCACGCGTGCGGTCTCCTGGGTCTTCGGTTCGAACTGAGTCCCGGGCCATCTCGAAGATTCGCCGCCTGAGCGCCCCCGCGGGGGCCGCGCGGGCGGCGTTCGTGTGAGAGCACGCGACGTACGTCCCCACATGTGAAGGAAGCAGGTCGATGACCGAGCAGAACCCCGAGCAGCTTTCGCCGGCTGCGGCGGAAGAGGCCGAATTCGCGGCGGGCGCTGTGCGCACGCCTGACGCTGACCTGGCGCCCGAGCAGGGCGAAGTCGGCGAACTGCCGAGCGCCGCCGAGGCCCACGCCGACGACGCCGAGCGCGAGGTGGAGCAGGAGGCCGTCGTCGACGCCGAGGTCGCCCCGGCCGAGCAGGCTGACGCGGTCGACCCTCGCGAGGCGTTCATCGCGGAGCTCAAGTCGCAGTTCGGTGACTGGTACGTCATCCACTCCTACGCGGGCTACGAGAAGCGTGTGAAGACGAACCTCGAGCAGCGCATCACGAGCCTCAACATGGAGGATTACATCTTCCAGATCGAGGTTCCGATGGAGGACTACACCGAGATCAAGAACGGGCAGAAGAAGTCGGGTACGCGCGTGCGCATCCCGGGTTACGTGCTCGTGCGCATGGATCTGACGGACGAGTCGTGGGGCGCAGTGCGTCACACCCCGGGTGTCACGGGCTTCGTCGGCAACGCGCACCAGCCGTACCCGTTGTCGATCGACGAGGTCGTCACGATGCTGAACCCGACGTTCGAGGAGCCGGAGGCTTCGGCTGAGGGTGCGGCCGCGTCGAGTGGCTCCGCGTCGTCGGCGTCCGCGGATGTCGACTTCACCGTCGGCGAGTCCGTCACCGTCATGGAAGGCCCGTTCGAGACGTTGCCCGCGACGATCTCCGAGATCAACGCGGACACGCAGAAGATCAAGGTGCTCGTGTCGATCTTCGGTCGCGAGACGCCGGTCGAACTGGGCTTCAACCAGGTCGCGAAGATCTGATCCTTCGACCTGCCGCGCGTTTCGTCGCGGCGGTCGTCATCAACCTCTCATCGCCTGTCCGGGTGGTGAGGATGCAACCGGGTCATCGCCCACGGCGTCGGCCCATGACAGGAAAGAGGTGGCTTCATGCCTCCGAAGAAGAAGGTTTCCGGTTTCATCAAGCTGCAGATCCAGGCCGGTGCGGCGACGCCGGCTCCGCCGGTCGGTCCGGCGCTGGGTCAGCACGGTGTGAACATCATGGAGTTCGTCAAGGCGTACAACGCTGCGACGGAGTCCCAGCGCGGCAACGTCATCCCGGTCGAGATCACGGTCTACGAGGACCGTTCGTTCACGTTCATCACGAAGACGCCGCCGGCTGCTGAGCTCATCAAGAAGGCTGCGGGCGTCCAGAAGGGTTCCGGCGAGCCGCACAAGACGAAGGTCGCGCACCTGTCGGCGGATCAGGTTCGTGAGATCGCGCAGCAGAAGATGCAGGACCTCAACGCGAACGATCTCGACATGGCGTCGCGGATCATTGCGGGTACGGCGCGTTCGATGGGGATTACCACCGACTGAAAGTGCACCGCCGGTACGGGCAGTGATGTTCGTACTGCCGTGACGTTCCGGCCGGGGTGCGTTCAGTCGAGGAAAAGTGTCTAAGAGTGCACCGCCGGTACGGGCAGTGATGTTCGTACTGCCGTGACGTTCCGGCCGGGGTGCGTTCAGTCGAGAAGAAGTGTCTGAGAGTGCACCTTCGGTACGGGCAGTGATGTTCGTACTGCCGTGACGTTGCGGCGGGGATCGATCAGTCGAGAAGAAATTGTCTGACGGTTCTGCCGGTTCGACGCAAGCCCCTGGCCCTCACCTGGGTCAGGGGCTTCGTGCGTCCGTCGCCGATTTCACCCCACCCCCGCACGTCACGTAGAATCATCCGGTTGCCCGTGTGGCATCGCGGCGTCAGGATCGACCTGGTGTCGGGGGCGCGGAGCCCGAAAGTGGTTGGGCCGGCGCTGGCTCGTAGAACCACGATCTCCCTGTTGAAGGAGTTTGAGATGAAGCGCAGCAAGACGTACCGCGCGGCGGAAGAGAAGATCGAAGAAGGCAAGCTGTACTCGCCGCTCGAGGCTGTTCGCCTCGCGAAGGAGACGGCCGGCACGAAGTTCGATTCGACGGTCGAGGTTGCGATGCGCCTCGGTGTCGACCCGCGCAAGGCGGACCAGATGGTTCGTGGCACGGTGAACCTGCCGAACGGCACGGGTAAGACGGCTCGCGTCCTCGTGTTCGCGAACGGTGACAAGGCTGCGGCGGCTGAGGCTGCCGGCGCCGACTTCGTTGGTTCGGATGACCTGATCGCCAGGGTTCAGGGTGGCTGGACGGACTTCGACGCCGTCGTCGCGACGCCGGACCTCATGGGCAAGGTCGGTCGCCTGGGTAAGGTGCTCGGTCCGCGTGGTCTCATGCCGAACCCGAAGACGGGAACGGTGACGATGGACGTCGCGAAGGCCGTCGGAGACATCAAGGGCGGAAAGATCGAGTTCCGTGTCGACAAGCACGCGAACCTGCACTTCATCATCGGCAAGTCCTCGTTCGACGAGAAGGCTCTTGTCGAAAACTATGCGGCTGCGCTCGATGAGATCCTGCGGCTGAAGCCGTCGGCGTCGAAGGGTCGTTACATCACGAAGGCCACGATGGCCACGACGATGGGCCCTGGCATCCTGATCGACCAGTCGCGCACGCGCAACCTCATGGAGGACGGCGCCGAGCAGGCCTGATCGGCTTCTCGCTCGATCGCTCTACGTGAGCGGTCGACGCTTCTCGACGGGCGAGGCCCGCATCCCGATTCGTTCGGGGTGCGGGCCTCGCCTGTTGTGCCGTCCAGATCACGTGGCCGGCCGCATGACCTCAGAACGGGGTGACGGTCATGCGGACGATCTGCGGGTCGTGGTCGGAGTCCTGGTCGGGGAACTCGCTGTTGGTGTGGACGATGTCGTAGTTGAACGGCGGCTTCCCGAGGCCGAGCCAGGGCTGGGCGAGCTTGGGGCTGAGCAGGATGTGGTCGAGGATCTGGCTGTTGCCCTCGTACACGTACGAGTACCGCTCGCTGGCGGGCAGGGTGCGCGGCAGGTCCGTCATCGCTGTCTTGCCGTTTCCGGCGAGGATGTCGGTGGTCCGGCTGAACTCGAAGTCGTTGAGGTCACCGAGCGTCACGATGCGAGCGTTGGGGTCGGCGGCGAGCAGCTTGTCGATGAATCCGCGCACGACGGTGGCCTGCGCGTGGCGCTGCGTCTCGGACGAGCGCACGGGCTGCTGCCAGCGGCCGAAGAGCGGGTCGTCGCCGCCCTTGCTGTTGAAGTGGTTGGCGATGACGTACACCTTCGTCCCGCGGAACTTGAACTCGCCGACGAGCGGCTTGCGCGAGTCGGTGAAGGCGGTGTTCGTCGGGTCGATGCGGCCGGGCGAGACGGTGAGGTCGGTGAACAGGCCACGCCCGGTGACGCCGGTGGCCGTCGTCGCGCCGGGGGTTCCCTTGTCGACGAACGACGTGCCGCGGTCGGTGCGGTAGAGGAACACCTGGCGGATGTTGCCTCCGGGCTGGCCTCCGTCCTTGCCGTTCTCGGGGTCGACCCAGCGCGCCTGGTACGTCGGGCCGCCGGCGGCCTTGATGGTGTCGACGAGCTTCTTGACGGTCGTGGACGAGTCGACGGTGCCGTCGTTCTGGGCGCCGTTGTTGTCCTGGATCTCTTCGAGCGCGAGGACATCGGGGGAGTGCAGGTTGCCCGTGATCTGGCCGGCGAGGCGGTCGTACTTCGTCTGGGGGTCGCTGGGTGCGAGGTTCTCGACGTTGAATGTCGCGACGGCCATCTCGAACAGGCCCTGGGCCTTCGTCGTCTCGCGCTTCAGGCCGGCGCTGCGGTGCCCCGCGACGTCGGTGACGTGCACGTGCGGCATGGCGAAGGAGTAGTCCATGATGCCGGTGGTGCGGCCGGTGTAGACGTCACCGACGGTGCTGACGGGCAGCGGGTTGGCGGGCTTGGCCTGGTCGTCGAGGATGACGCGCATCGCGTTCGGGTGGTCGTAGCCGGAGTAGAGCACGCCACCGCGCGGCGTGGTCAGCGCGTCGACGTTCTGGCCGGGCACGACCGGGGTCTCGCGGTACTTGGGGTTGGTCGGGCCGACGGCGCGCGCATCGTCGAGGGCGACGCGCATGCCTTCGAGCGACTCGTCGAAGTCGATCGCGTTCTTCGTCGGGTCGAAGGTGGCCGCTGCCGATTCGACGTTCTTCGGGTCGCCCGACTCGACGTTCTGCTGTGGGGCGATGCGGTCCTTGCCGAGGACGGCAGGCGCCGGCAGCGCTTGCCCGGACGCGGTGACGGTGACGACGGGGCTCGTCAGCTGCGTCGTCGTCAGGTTGTCGTTGCCCGAGGCGCCGCCCGGTCGGAATTCGGAGACGGTGGCGTCGACGCTGACGGCGTCACCGACGACGGCGGTGGGCGCGGTCTTGGTGTAGACGAAGACGGCGTCGCTCGTCGCGTCGTCGTCGTCGCTCGGGGCCTGCATCCAGAACCCGGTGGCATTGATGGCGGTGACGACACCGCTGACCTTGCTGACGCGCTCGTCCCTGAGCGGCGAGAGGTGCGAGGAACCCTGGATCTGCTGGATCGTCACCGTCGACGGCTCGTGCGGCGCCTGCGGGGTGCAGGCCGTCGCGCCGGCCGCCGACGACGTCGGCGTCGGGGTGCCGACGGTGAAGTCGACAGCGTTGTCGTCGGTGTCGGTGCACTCGCTCTTGCGGAAGACGGATGTCGAGTTCGTCGTCGCGGGGGCAGGGGAACCCTCCGCGACGCTCGCCCCGCCCCAGCCGACGAGGTCGACGGTGGCGCCGTTCGGGTCGACGACGGCGACGCGGCCCGCGGTGCCCGACATCGCGATCGTGCCCGTCACGTCAGGATTCTCCAGGGCGGGCGCGGACGCGTTCGCGCCGTCGGCTTCCTTGACGAGGAAGTGGTGTCCCGGTGCGACCTGGCCGCTGAGCGGAGTCGTCTGGGCGCTCGTGCCCGACGCGGACCAGTACTGGACGCTCCAGCCGGTGAGGTCGACGGGCGCGCTCGAGGTGTTGTAGAGCTCGACGAAGTCGCTGCGCAGCGGTGCGCCGCTGTTGCCGCCTCCGCCGAACACCTCGCTGATCGTGACGGTGGTCGACGCAGCCTGCGCCGAACCTGCGGTGGACAGCGAGAACGACGTCAGCCCCGCGACGGCTGCGGCGACGGTGACGATGGCGGTGGGGCGCTGGGGAAGCAGTGGCATGAGGGGCTTTCGTTGGTTCAGCAACAGGACGAGCTGACAGTAGGCGGCGGGCCGCGGCGCGCAGGGTGCGTCATCGTGGCCAGTGGGTGAACAGTTGGTGCAGCGACTCTGCTGGGGACTTGTGCACCCACACGGGGAACGTGCGCGCAGTCGCGCATTCGTGGTGCAGCTGGCGGGTGGGTGCGAGCGGTCGGGCGGCGGGTGTGTTCTCTGGGTGCGGTGGTCAGTGGTGGAGGCGTGATTGGAGGGTGGCGATGGTGAGCCGTTGAGGCTGTCCCGTGATCGTCGTGGCGCCGGGGATGGTGCGCCAGGGGCCGTTGTTCTCCTGGTACTGGCCGCTGAGGGTGGTGTCGATGCGGGTGGTGACGGTGCCCTTGGTGGGGTAGGTGTGAGTGACATTGCCGGTGGGGTAGGGCCCGCCCGCGTCGGTGGTGGGGCCGTAGGTGGCGGTGTCGCCGTAGTGGTAGGTGTAGGTGACGTCGGTGGGGCGCAGGGTGATGGTGTGTCCGAGCAGGGTGACGGTGGTCGTCTCACCGGGGGCGAGCCCGTCGGGGCCGTAGGTGGCGTGGAAGTAGGTGGGCAAGCCGGTGAGGGTGGTGTTGCCGGTGGGCTGGATGGCGACGGTGGCCTTCGTGAAGGTCTGAGTCGTCCAGGCCTGGGTGGCTGCTTGCTCGGCGGTGTAGGTGGGCGCGGCCGGAGCTGCTGGCGCTGTGGCGGTTCCTGATGCGGGGGTGGTCATCGTGGGTGCAGGTGGCGCGGGGGTGTAGTTGACGCACGACAGCTTCGGGGTCTGTCCTTCCCCTGTCGCGCACGGAATGTCTGCTAAACGGGTGTTCACAGTCGCATCGACGGTTGCGGTCGTTGTTCCCGTGGTGGCGGCTCGGCCGGTTCCGGTGCCTTCCGGGGCTCCTGGATGTGGGGCGGCTGAGCCAGTGCTTATGTGGGGCAGGGTGCCTGTTCCCGGGCGCGCGTTCTGGGGACGTTGTGGCCCGTCTGGCAGTTGGCCGCGGCCTTCCTTCTTACCCGCCACCACCACGACGGAGACTGTGTCGCCGCCGAGGCACGCTTGCCGGTTTGTCCCCTCGCAGGGATTTCCCGATGCCGCGGCTGGGGCAGAGGCAAGGACGGCTGTGGCCATGAGCAGCGGCGCTGATGTCTTAAGCGCGATCTGCACCGTACATCCCCACTCGCCAGTGCTGGCCGTCCCACATGAGTCGAACGGCGCCCCTAAGCTTGATGGCGCTCAGCTCGGTGCGCTTGCCTCCGCTCTCGACCCGGGTCGCTGGTGTCTCTGCTTGATCGAAGGTAAAGACGGGCTCGTCCAGTGATGAGGTGGGTGCTTCCTGGAGCTTGGTGAGGGTGGTGCGGGATCCCTCGATGTGTACTCCGGTGCGAGCGTTTTCTGCCACCCCAAGAGCCTGCTGGTCGCAGCCAGTGCAAGTCGGCGCGTACAGGTTGGCCAGGACGTTTTCCTTGGGTGCCGCGTCCAGTTGGTCGAGGGTTTCCCAGTAGAACTTCACGAAGGCCTTGGCGCCGTCTTTGGTGTGGGCCTTGGCGGCGTCGGGGATGACGACTGCGGCGGCGCCGGCCTTGGATGTCGTCCCGGGCGCGCTCGACGCGACCGAAGCACTCCGCGAGGTCGCGGGCGCCGACGAGGCGGCGCTGCGCAACGACGTAGAAGGGTCAGTCGAACTGGAACGCGGCGTGTTGCCGGCCGCGATGCGGCTCATGTCGGAGGGGGCGATGGTGCTCGTCGAGGCATCGGCCGTCGAGTCGTCGCCGCACCCACTCGCCGCCGTCGTCACGGCCGCGGCCAGGGCGATCACGGCGACCCCACGTGGCGCGAGATGGCGCCCGGCAAGTCCACGACGCGCGGTCGCGCCATCGTCGGGTAGAGCAGCTGCGGGGGTGGGTGCGTCGGGCATGCTTGGTCCTTCGGTAGGCGGTGAGGCAGCGCCCGGTGCGTCACCGGCCACTCCTCGAGTCTCACCAGCCCGGCGCGTGTCGCACCCGATCGCGACGGTAAGTTTTTCGTCAGGTTTCCGCGGCCTGTGCACCAGTGCCCACCGGCGTCGATCGCACCGATTTGGCCGCCCGCCGCCCGCCCGGTACATTGGGAGAACCAATGACCGCCGGTTGTTGCACTCTGCCTCTGGGTGGATGTGACCGAAGGCCTCACGTCAGTGAGCGTCCGGCGCAGGTGAGCTTCAGTCGATGATCGTGCTGTTCGTCAGCATGTTTTCAGAGCCTCAGCGCGCCTGCGCCGAGGCTCTTTTTTCGTGTCGCCCGAGCGACTGGCACTCACCACCGAAGGAGGCGCGCATGGCTACCGCCGCTAAGGATGCAGCCATTGCCGAGCTTGCGGACAACTTCCGCAACTCGGATGCTGCCGTGCTGACGGAGTACCGCGGTCTCACCGTGGCGCAGATCACCGATCTGCGTAACTCCATTCGTGAGCACGCCACCTACGCCGTGGTGAAGAACACGCTGACCGCCCGTGCGGCTGCCGAAGCCGGCGTGACGGCTTTCGACGGCCAGCTCCAGGGCCCGTCCGCTATCGCCTTCGTCACCGGTGACCCGGTGGAGACGGCGAAGAAGCTGCGTGACTTCGCCAAGGCCAACCCTCTCCTCGTCATCAAGGGCGGCGTCCTTGACGGCAAGGCCATGTCGGCCGAGGAGATCAACAAGCTCGCGGACCTCGAGTCCCGCGAGACCCTGCTCGCCAAGCTGGCCGGGGGCCTCCAGGCCTCGCTCAGCCAGGCTGTCTACCTCTTCGCGGCCCCGCTGTCGCAGGCCGCTCGCACCGTCGACGCCCTGCGTGCGAAGGTCGAGACCGAGGGACCGGCCACCGACGCAGCCCCGGCTGCCGAAGCGGCCACCGCAGACGTCGCCGAGGGTGGCGACGAGGCCTGATCCGGTCCTGACCGGCATCAGCGCAAACCCACCACAACGCCACTCACGGCACGGATCCCACGACCACATCGGTCCGGGTCCGACAGAACAGAAAGGACGCCCATCATGGCGAAGCTCTCCAACGACGAGCTCCTCGAGGCTTTCAAGGAAATGACGCTCATCGAGCTCTCCGAGTTCGTGACGCTCTTCGAAGACACC
This sequence comes from Dermacoccus sp. MPR-E5, assembly GCF_058809565.1. NCBI lineage: Bacteria > Bacillati > Actinomycetota > Actinomycetes > Micrococcales > Dermacoccaceae > Dermacoccus > Dermacoccus sp. MPR-E5. The sequence goes on from NZ_JBXASS010000008.1 coordinate 74,987, forward strand.
TTCAACGTCACCGCTGCTGCCCCGGTTGCTGCCGCGGCTGCTCCGGCTGCAGGCGGCGGCGACGCCGGCGCTGCCGAGGAGAAGTCCGAGTTCGACGTCATCCTGGCCTCGGCCGGTGACAAGAAGATCCAGGTCATCAAGGAGGTGCGCGCCCTCACGTCCCTCGGTCTCAAGGAGGCCAAGGACCTCGTCGACGGCGCCCCGAAGCCGGTTCTCGAAGGTGTCGCCAAGGACGCTGCCGACAAGGCCAAGGAAGCCCTCGAAGGCGCCGGCGCCACCGTCGAGGTCAAGTGATCTCTGCCCGGGCACTGCCTGGGCACTGATCGCGAGACATCGCGTCGAAGCGGGTCGCACCATCACGGTGCGGCCCGCTTTCGCATGCCCGCAGACCTGGCGTCGCGCCAGAGGAACCCTGCCGAGGCCGGTGCCGCCGATGACGCGCGCGATATTCGAGTGCGGTTGTCGGTGTTCACCCGTAGCCTGTGACGTGCCATGACGACACCACCCGCGCCGCACGCCTCGCCATCCCGCCAGATCGGATGGCGACGCATCGCCGTCCCCAGTACGTGGGCCGCCGTCATCCTCGCGGCCGTCACAGCGTTGGCGACGACGGCGGCGTCCGTCATCGCGGGTCGGCTGGCCGAGCACACGAGCGCTCGCCTCGTGACCTTGCTGGCCGTCACCGTCCTCGGTGGCGCGCTCGTCGACACCGCGGGGCGCTTCCTGTGGGCGGGCATGGTCGATCGTGCCGCCGGGCAGCTACGTCGCGACCTCGTCGACGCGGTGCTCGCGCAACCGCTCGAGGCCCTGTCGGAGCAGGCGGGCGGTGAGATCCTCGACCGTGTCGACGACGACACCCACGAGATCTCGAACCTGCTGCGTCAGCAGATCTGGATGGTGCTGCGGATGACGCTCGCCATGGTGCCGATGTGGATCGTCGCGGGTATCACGTGGTGGCCGGCCTGGGTGCTCTTCCCCCTCTTCGCGGCGCTGACGTGGGTGCTCATGCGTTCCTTGCTCGCCCCGATCGCGGCGGGCAAGGTGCTCGAGGAGGCCGCCTGGACCGAGCACGCCGCCATCTTCGAGGAGGGCGTCGCGGGCCGCGACGACATCCGCACGAGCCTCGGCCAGCCGTTCGTGGTCGCGCGCCTCGCCAAGCTGTCGGCGCGCGTGCACGAGCGGTTCCTGGCCGTCGTGCGCCTCGAGGTCAAGCTGCTGCTGCGCACCGGCCTGTCGCTGCACCTGCTGCTCGTCCTCGTCGTGCTCGCCGGTGTCGCGCTCGCCTCGCGCACGTCGATGTCGGTCGGTGATCTCGTCACGATGTTCCTCGTCACGAGCACGTTCGTCGGCATGCTGGCCCGGGTCGCCGAGCAGTTCCCGGACATGCAGGCGGGCCTTGGCGCCATCGTGCGCCTGCGCGCCCTCCTGGCCGTTCCGGCCGAACCCGAGGGCGGACGAGCGCTGCCGGAGGGCCCGCTGGATCTCGACGTACGTCACCTCGACTTCAGCTACGGCACCGGCACGTTCGCGCTGCAGGACGTCGACCTGCACGTGCCGGCCGGGTCGACTCTCGCCCTGGTGGGACGCACCGGATCCGGCAAGTCGACGTTGGCCTCCCTCGTCTCGCGCGCCGTGGAGCCGCCGCCCGGTTCGCTCTTCCTCGGCGGCGTCGACGTGCGCGACCTCGACCTGGAGGCGCTGCGCGGGGGCGTCGGTGTTGTCACGCAGCGCACCGAGATCCTCGCCGGCACGCTGGCGGAGAACATCACCGTCTTCGAGCCGCTGCCGCGCGCTCAGATCGAGGACGTCGTCGAGACGCTCGGTCTCGGCCCGTGGGTCTCGACCCTGCCCGACGGCCTCGACACGGTGCTCGGCCCGGGTGGCGTGAGCCTGTCGGCCGGCGAGGAGCAGCTGCTGGCGTTCGCCCGTCTGCTCGCACGCGACGTGCGCGTCATCGTGCTCGACGAGGCGACCGCCCGCATGGATCCGGTGACGGAGGCCCGCGTTGTCGCGGCCTCCGCACGGTTGCTCGAGGGGCGCACCGGGATCCTCATCGCGCATCGTCTCGGCACCATCGAGCGGGCCGACTTCATCGGCGTCATGGAGCGCGGGCGCCTCGTGCAGTTCGGTCGCCGTGACGAACTGCTCGAGACACCCGGTTACTTCCGCGACCTCACCGAAGCCGCCGGTGCGTCCGCCGTCCCCGCCCCGGACCACGAGGCCCCGCACGTCGCGCACGCGCGACGCACGGGCGCGGCGCCCGTCACGCGCGACATCCCCGAGGGATCGTCCCTCGCGCGCGCGATCATCAACGCGCTGAAGGTGCGGCCCGAGTGGGGCGTCGTGGCAATCTTCGCGTTCCTCGCGTTCTCCATCTTCGGTGCCATCGGCAGCGTCACGGGCTGGGCGTGGGGTCACACCGTGCAGGCGCTGGCGGACGGCACCTCGGCATGGGGCTGGGCGGCCGCGGTCTCGGTGTGCGTGATGCTCGGCCCGGTCTCGCTCGCGGTGGCCGTCATCCGTTACCCGCGGTGGTGGATCGAGATCTCCCTGCGGGTGCGCATGCGCGTGCTCATCGGACAGACGGGGCAGCACCGGCTGCCGCGCACGCCTCCCGGCGAGGTCGTCGCGCGCGCGATGGATTCGGATCGCTTCGTCCGCTATGCCGACCGGTGGATCGACTTCACCAACGGTTTCGTCATCGTCGTGCTCACCGCGGTGCTCGGTGGCACCTGGCTCGCGGGTCTCGTCCTGCTCGTCATCATGGTCGGCTCGGCCCTGGCTTCCGCCCTCGGACGGCGCGTGGCGGGCCGCTCCGCCGCGCGGGCGTCGGCGTCCCGCGCCCAGTTCGGTCGCGCCCTCGTCTCCTCGCTCGAAGCGGCGCGCACCATCAAGCTCGCGGGCCGCACCGGGCGCATCCGCGAACATCTCGCGGCCGTCGACCGCACGCGGGTCGAGGCTGCGGTGCGCGAGCACCGGGTCGCCGCGGTGCTCGATGGCGTCCCGACGCTCATGGTGCAGGCAGGCATCGTGGCAGCCTGGGCGGGGGCGCTGTACGGCACCTGGGGCCTTGCGACGGCGCTGCTCGTCGTCAACGCAGCGTCCAACTTCGACTGGTTCGGCCGGGTCGCCGGGTCCGTCGTCACCGAGGCGCCCGGAACGCGGGCCTGGCTCAGGGCGACGAGCGAACTCGCCGGTGGGGCCGATCTCGTCGACCTCCCGGCCGGCCTCGACCTGCCCTCCGGTGCGGCGCCTCAGGTACCCGAGACGCCGCGGGAGCCCCTGCGCGAACTGGCATTGCGCGACCTCGCCGCCCTGCACGACGACGGGACGGTCGGCGTAGAAGGCGTCGACCTCGCCGTCGGGCAGGGCGAGCTCGTGCTGCTCCTGGGAGCCGTGGGCTCCGGCAAGTCGAGCCTGCTGGCCGCACTTGCGGGGCTCGTGCACCACACCGGCTCGCTCACGTGGAACGGACGAGAGGTGAGCGAGCCAGAGCTCTTCCTCCGCCCCGGCCAGGTCGCCTACGTCGCCCAGACGCCCCGAGTGCTCTCCGGCTCCTTCGCCGAGAACGTGCTCCTCGGTCACGAGCGCGAGTTCGACACTTCCGTCGACGCTGCGCGTCTCACCCCCGACATCGACAACGCGGGCGGCCGGGACAGTCTCGTCGGCCACCGCGGGGTGCGACTGTCCGGTGGGCAGGTTCAGCGGCTGGCGCTCGCGCGAGCCCTGTCGACGGAGGCCGAACTGCTCCTGGCCGACGACGTCTCGAGCGCGCTCGACGCGCGCACCGAGCTCGAGCTGTGGGACGCGTTGCGCGCGCGTGGCAGCGCGGTCGTCGGGGCGACGTCGAAGCGTTCGGCTCTCGCCCGGGCCGACCGCGTCGTCGTCCTGGAGGCGGGCAGGGTTGCGGACGCCGGCCCGTGGCGTGAGCTCGAGACGCGCTGGTCGCACCTGGCGGGGTGACGGGCGACCGGCGCGTCGCTGCTTGACTGTGCGCCCGCCCTGCGTCATTCTCGTGGGGTCAAGATGGCGCCGGGGGAGGCGCCGGATATAGCGGTCGATGCGGTCCACCCGGGCTCGTCAGGATGGGCACGCGGTGCGGCAGACTCGGGTTCCGAGCCCGTCGGCTTGCATCGTTCTTCACTGGGTACTATTCTGCTATTTTGCGCTGCCCTGTCTGCGCCTGCCCCCGACACCCGATCCGGATTCCGCGTCGAAACGCGCACCACGAAAGAGCCGCCCGCTCTGCTTGGTCGTGACATCCTGACGCCGGCCGTCCGAGGAGCGTCGAGGGGGAGGGCCGTACGGCAGGTAGCGCGCACTGCCGATCTGTAAGGCCTCTGGAAGGGACCCTCCTTGGCTGCCTCGCGCACCGCGACCCAGACTCTGTCCTCGGCGAAGACTGCCTCCGGCCGTCTCACCTTCGCCAAAATTCGTGAGCCCCTCGAAATCCCGGATCTGCTCGCGCTGCAGACCGAGAGCTTCGACTGGCTTCTCGGCAACGAGAAGTGGCAGGCCCGCGTGGCCGCCGCCAAGTCGGAGGGCCGTGTCGACGTGCCCGAGCGCTCCGGTCTGGAGGAGATCTTCGAGGAGATCTCGCCGATCGAAGACTTCTCCGGCTCGATGTCGCTGAGCTTCCGCGACCACCGATTCGAGGACGTCAAGTACTCAATCGAGGAGTGCAAGGAGCGCGACATGACGTACGCGGCTCCGCTGTTCGTCACGGCTGAGTTCATGAACGCCGAGACGGGCGAGATCAAGAGCCAGACGGTCTTCATGGGCGACTTCCCGCTCATGACGGACCGCGGCACGTTCGTCATCAACGGCACCGAGCGCGTCGTCGTCTCGCAGCTCGTCCGTTCGCCGGGCGTCTACTTCGAGCGCTCCATCGACAAGACCTCCGACAAGGAGATCTACACGGCGAAGGTCATCCCCAGCCGTGGTGCGTGGCTCGAGTTCGAGATCGACAAGCGCGACATGGTCGGTGTCCGCGTCGACCGCAAGCGCAAGCAGTCCGTGACGGTGCTGCTCAAGGCGCTGGGCTGGACCGAGGCTCAGATCCTCGAGGAGTTCGGCCAGTACGAGTCGATGCGCGCCACCCTGGAGAAGGACCACACGGCCGACCAGGACGCCGCGCTGCTCGAGATCTACCGCAAGCTGCGCCCGGGCGAACCGCCGACGCGTGAGGCTGCCCAGCAGCTGCTCGACAACCTGTACTTCAACGGCAAGCGCTACGATCTCGCGAAGGTCGGCCGCTACAAGGTCAACAAGAAGCTGGGCGTCGACGGCGGGCTCGAGGACTCGACGCTCGGCATCGACGACATCGTCGCCACCATCAAGTACATCGTCGCGCTGCACGCCGGCGAGGAGACGATGAAGGGCACGCGTCACGGCGAAGAGATCGACGTCCGCGTCGAGATCGACGACATCGACCACTTCGGCAACCGCCGCCTGCGCAACGTCGGTGAGCTCATCCAGAACCAGGTTCGCACGGGCCTGTCCCGCATGGAGCGCGTGGTTCGTGAGCGCATGACGACGCAGGACGTCGAGGCCATCACGCCGCAGACCCTGATCAACATCCGCCCCGTGGTGGCGTCGATCAAGGAGTTCTTCGGAACGTCGCAGCTGTCGCAGTTCATGGACCAGAACAACCCGCTCGCCGGTCTGACGCACAAGCGTCGTCTGTCCGCGCTGGGCCCGGGTGGTCTCTCGCGTGACCGCGCAGGCATGGAGGTCCGTGACGTCCACCCATCGCACTACGGCCGCATGTGCCCGATCGAGACGCCGGAAGGCCCGAACATCGGTCTCATCGGTTCGCTCGCGTCGTTCGGTCGCATCAACCCGTTCGGTTTCGTCGAGACGCCGTACCGCAAGGTCGTCGACGGCCAGGTCACCGACGACGTCGACTACTTGTCGGCCGACGAGGAGGACACGTTCGTCATCGCGCAGGCGAACGCGCCGCTGACGCCGGACAACCACTTCGCCGAGGACCGCGTCATGGCGCGCACCAAGGGCGGAGAGGCGAGCGACGTCGCGATCGAGGACGTCGACTACATGGACGTCTCGGCGCGTCAGATGGTGTCGGCCGCGACCGCACTCATCCCGTTCCTCGAGCACGACGACGCCAACCGCGCCCTCATGGGTGCCAACATGCAGCGTCAGGCGGTGCCGCTCGTTCGTTCGGAGGCTCCGCTCGTCGGTACCGGCATCGAGTACCGTGCGGCACTCGACTCGGGTGACGTCGTGCGAGCCACGAAGGCGGGTGTCGTGCAGGAGGTCTCCGCCGACCTCGTCACGGTCGCCAACGACGACGCGACGTACTCGACGTACCGCATCGCGAAGTTCACGCGCTCGAACCAGGGCACCTGCTACAACCAGCGTGTCGTGGTCAACGAGGGTGAGCGCCTCGAGGAGGGCGCCGTCATCGCTGACGGCCCCGCCACCGACGGCGGCGAGATGTCGCTCGGCAAGAACCTGCTCGTGGCGTTCATGCCGTGGGAGGGCTACAACTACGAGGACGCGATCATCCTGTCGCAGCGCCTCGTGCAGGACGACACGCTCTCCTCGATCCACATCGAGGAGCACGAGATCGACGCCCGCGACACGAAGCTGGGCCCGGAGGAGATCACGCGGGACATCCCGAACGTCTCCGACGAGGTGCTGGCCGACCTCGACGAGCGCGGCATCATCCGCGTCGGCGCCGAGGTTCGTGACGGCGACCTGCTCGTCGGCAAGGTCACGCCCAAGGGTGAGACCGAGCTGACGCCGGAGGAGCGCCTGCTGCGCGCCATCTTCGGTGAGAAGGCCCGCGAGGTTCGCGACACGTCGATGAAGGTTCCGCACGGTGAGACCGGCACGGTCATCGGCGTCAAGGTCTTCGACCGTGACGAGGGCGACGAGCTGCCCCCGGGCGTCAACCAGCTCGTGCGTGTCTACGTGGCGAACAAGCGCAAGATCACCGACGGTGACAAGCTCGCCGGCCGTCACGGCAACAAGGGCGTCATCTCGAAGATCCTGCCGGTCGAGGACATGCCGTTCCTCGAGGACGGCACGCCGGTCGACGTCGTGCTCAACCCGCTCGGTGTTCCCTCGCGAATGAACCCCGGTCAGGTGCTCGAGCTGCACATGGGCTGGGCCGCCTCGCGTGGTTGGAAGATCGAGGGCGACCCGGAGTGGGCGGCCAAGATCCCGGCCGATGCACGTGAGACGGGCCCGAACACCCGTATTGCGACGCCAGTGTTCGACGGTGCGCGCGAGACGGAGATCCGTGGCCTGCTCGAGTCGACGAACACGACGCGCGACGGCGTGCGCCTCATCGGCGACTCCGGCAAGGCGCAGCTGTTCGACGGCCGCTCGGGTGAGCCGTTCCCGGAGCCGGTCTCCGTCGGGTACATGTACATCCTGAAGCTGCACCACCTCGTCGACGAGAAGATCCACGCGCGTTCGACGGGTCCGTACTCGATGATCACGCAGCAGCCGCTCGGTGGTAAGGCGCAGTTCGGTGGTCAGCGCTTCGGTGAGATGGAGGTGTGGGCCCTCGAGGCCTACGGCGCCGCATACGCCCTGCAGGAGTTGCTGACGATCAAGTCGGACGACGTGACGGGCCGCGTCAAGGTGTACGAGGCCATCGTCAAGGGCGAGAACATCCCCGAGCCGGGCATCCCGGAGTCGTTCAAGGTCCTCATCAAGGAGATGCAGTCGCTCTGCCTCAACGTCGAGGTCCTGAGCAGTGACGGCACCGCCATCGACCTGCGCGACTCGGAGCAGGAAGTGTTCCGGGCCGCGGAGGAGCTGGGCATCGACCTGTCGCGCCGCGAGCCGAGCAGCGTCGAGGAAGTCTGATCACGGCGCCCGACACGCGGTGGGTCGATCGAGATGATCGCCCGGCCCACCGCGTGTCGGATCAGCCGGCGCAGACGTAGGTCCGCGGCTCGAACGAGCCGACCGGACAACCACAACAGCAACGATCAGACTTTTCAGATTTAGGCGAGAGAAGGAATCAGCAACGTGCTGGACGTCAACTTCTTCGACGAGCTTCGCATCGGCCTCGCGACCGCGGACGACATCCGCGAGTGGTCGCACGGCGAGGTCAAGAAGCCCGAAACCATCAACTACCGCACCCTCAAGCCCGAGAAGGACGGACTCTTCTGCGAGAAGATCTTCGGCCCGACGCGCGACTGGGAGTGCTACTGCGGCAAGTACAAGCGCGTCCGTTTCAAGGGCATCATCTGTGAGCGCTGCGGCGTCGAGGTCACGCGCTCCGCGGTTCGTCGCGAGCGCATGGGCCACATCGAGCTCGCCGCGCCGGTCACGCACATCTGGTACTTCAAGGGTGTCCCGAGCCGTCTGGGCTACCTGCTGGACCTCGCGCCGAAGGACCTCGAGAAGGTCATCTACTTCGCGGCCTACATGATCACCTCGGTCGACGAGGAGCAGCGTCACGCCGACCTGCCGTCGCTCGAGAACCAGATCGAGGTCGAGAAGAAGGAACTCGAGAACCGTCGCGACGCGGACATCAACACGCGTTCGACGAAGCTCGAGGCCGACCTCGCCGAGCTCGAGAAGGAGGGCGCCAAGGCTGACGCCCGCCGCAAGGTCCGCGAGTCGGCCGAGCGCGAGATGACGCAGATCCGCAAGCGCGCGGATCAGCAGATCGAGCGCCTCGAGCAGGTCTGGGATCGTTTCAAGAACCTCAAGGTCCAGGACCTCGAGGGCGACGAGATCCTCTACCGCGAGATGCGTGACCGTTTCGGTCTGTACTTCGAGGGCGGCATGGGCGCTGCGGCGCTGCAGAAGCGTCTCGAGAACTTCGACCTCGACGCCGAGGCGGAGCTGCTGCGCGAGATCATCGCGACGGGCAAGGGCCAGAAGAAGACGCGTGCGCTCAAGCGTCTGCGCGTCGTCACGGCCTTCCAGCAGACCGAGAACAAGCCGGCCGGCATGGTTCTCGACTGCGTCCCGGTCATCCCGCCGGACCTGCGTCCGATGGTGCAGCTCGACGGTGGCCGTTTCGCGACGTCCGACCTCAACGACCTGTACCGCCGTGTGATCAACCGCAACAACCGACTCAAGCGTCTGCTCGACCTCGGTGCGCCGGAGATCATCGTCAACAACGAGAAGCGCATGCTTCAGGAGGCCGTCGACGCGCTGTTCGACAATGGCCGTCGTGGTCGACCGGTGACGGGTCCGGGCAACCGCCCGCTCAAGTCGCTGTCCGACATGCTCAAGGGCAAGCAGGGTCGTTTCCGTCAGAACCTGCTCGGCAAGCGAGTCGACTACTCGGGTCGTTCGGTCATCGTCGTCGGTCCGACGCTCAAGCTGCACCAGTGCGGTCTGCCCAAGCAGATGGCGCTCGAGCTGTTCAAGCCGTTCGTCATGAAGCGCCTCGTCGACCTCGAGCACGCGCAGAACATCAAGTCGGCGAAGCGCATGGTCGAGCGTGCCCGCCCGGTCGTGTGGGATGTCCTCGAAGAGGTCATCCGTGAGCACCCCGTGCTGCTCAACCGCGCGCCGACGCTGCACCGTCTGGGCATCCAGGCGTTCGAGCCGCAGCTCGTCGAGGGCAAGGCTGTCCAGATCCACCCGCTCGTCTGCTCGGCGTTCAACGCCGACTTCGACGGTGACCAGATGGCCGTGCACGTGCCGCTCAGCTCCGAGGCGCAGGCCGAGGCCCGCATCCTCATGCTCTCGAGCAACAACATCCTCAAGCCCGCCGACGGTCGTCCCGTGACGATGCCGACGCAGGACATGATCATCGGTCTGTTCCACCTCACCTCCGAGGTGCTCGACGCCGACGAGATGAAGGACGAGGACATCCGCGCGTTCTCGACAGTCGCCGAGGCCCGCATGGCCTTCGACGCGGGCGAGATCAAGATCGGCACGCCGATCTCGGTGCGTCTTCGCGACTTCGTCCCGACGGCCGGCACGGTGCTGCCCGACGGCGTCGAGGCGGACGAGAACGGCTTCGTCTCCGAGCTGCGGATCCGTACGACCCTGGGTCGCGCGATCTTCAACGGCACGCTGCCGGAGGACTACGAGTACATCAACAAGCCCGTCGACAAGAAGGTCCTCTCGGCCATCGTCAACGACCTTGCGGAGCGTTACTCGAAGGTCCAGGTCGCGGCGTCGCTCGATGCGCTGAAGGAGACCGGTTTCCACTGGGCCACGCGCTCGGGCACGACCGTCGCCATCTCGGACGTCGTCATGCCCTCGAACAAGGACGAGATCCTCGAGAGCTACGACGCCAAGGCCGCGAAGGTGCAGCTGCAGTTCGACCGTGGTCTCATCACGGACGACGAGCGCCGTCAGGAGCTCATCGAGATCTGGACGCAGGCGGCGAACGAGGTCTCCAAGCAGATGGAGAACAACTTCCCGAAGGACAACCCGATCTACCGCATGGTCAACTCGGGTGCCCGTGGTAACTGGTTCCAGCTGCGCCAGCTCGCGGGTATGCGAGGCCTCATGGCCAACCCGAAGGGTGAGATCATCCCGCGTCCGATCAAGGCCAACTTCCGAGAGGGCCTGTCGGTGCTGGAGTTCTTCATCTCGACCCACGGTGCGCGAAAGGGTCTGGCCGACACCGCTCTGCGTACGGCCGACTCGGGTTACCTGACGCGTCGTCTCGTCGACGTCTCGCAGGACGTCATCATCCGCGAGGAGGACTGCGGCACGAAGCGCGGGCTCGTCCTGCCGATCGCGCAGCGCAACTCTGACGGCCAGCTCGTCGAGCACGAGGACGTCGAGAGCTCGGTCTACGCCCGCAACGTGGCGCAGACGGTCGAGATCGACGGCGAGACGTTCCTGCAGGCCGGTGACGACCTCGGTGACGTCGCGCTCAGCAAGCTGATCGACGCCGGCATCGAAGAGGTCAAGGTCCGCTCGGTCCTCACCTGCGAGTCGCGTGTCGGGACGTGTGCGAAGTGCTACGGCCGTTCGCTCGCGACCGGCAAGCTCGTCGACATCGGCGAGGCCGTCGGCATCATCGCGGCGCAGTCGATCGGTGAGCCGGGTACGCAGCTGACGATGCGTACCTTCCACACCGGCGGTGCAGCGGGTGACGACATCACGCAGGGTCTGCCCCGAGTCGTCGAGCTCTTCGAGGCTCGCACGCCGAAGGGTGTCGCCCCGATCGCGGAGGCATCCGGAAAGATCGAGATCGAGGAGACCGACAAGGCTCGTCGCATCAACCTCATCCCGGACGACGGCTCGGAGCCGCACGCCTACCCGGTGAGCAAGCGCGCGCGCCTGCTCGTCGAGGACGGCCAGCGCGTCGAGGTCGGCACGCTGCTCGTGCAGGGTGCGATCGACCCGAAGCAGGTGCTGCGCATCCTCGGCCCGCGTGAGGTGCAGAAGCACCTCGTCGACGAGGTCCAGGGCGTGTACCGCCAGCAGGGTGTGTCGATCCACGACAAGCACATCGAGGTCATCGTGCGTCAGATGCTGCGCCGCGTGACGATCATCGAGGCGGGTGACACCGACCTGCTCCCGGGTGAGCTGGCCGACCGCGCGCGCTTCGAGGACGCCTCGCGCAAGGCGATCGCCGAGGGCGGACGTCCGGCGTCGGGTCGTAGCGAGCTCATGGGTATCACGAAGGCTTCGCTGGCCACCGAGTCGTGGCTGTCGGCGGCATCGTTCCAGGAGACGACGCGCGTCCTCACCGAGGCCGCGATGAACGTCAAGAGCGACCCGCTGCTCGGCCTCAAGGAGAACGTCATCCTCGGAAAGCTCATCCCGGCGGGTACCGGCCTCAGCCGTTACCGCAACGTCAAGGTGGAGCCGACGGAGGAGGCGAAGGCCGCGATGTACGCGCTGCCGGACTACCAGCCGTACGACTACCCGGTCTTTGGCCCGGGCTCGGGCGAGGCCGTCCGATTGGACGACGCGACGCTCGGCTTCGACAGCTGATCGACGCAGATCCACGCCGCGAGGGGCATCTCCTGCACAGGCAGGGGGTGCCTCTCGCGGTGTCCTCAGGTTCTTCGGCGTGTCGCGTTGCGGTCGGAACGTGCAGGCTCCCGCGATTTGGCCGGGGCCCGGGAGAGTCGGTAAACTACTCGGGTGCATGGCAGGAGTCTGTCCGGACTCCACTCATGATCACACCCTCGCCGGGCAGTCGCCGCGATGGGCCGCGCACGGCGTCTCGAACGTCGTGCATGCGTCCCGCGACGAAAGTGCAGGGGAGGGGTCGCGCCTGTTGCGCCCTTCGGCGCACGATCCGCGACGAGACCAAGGAGCCTGCGATTCATCTTGCAGGCAGAACAGACACGACACGTTCGGAGAACTAGGTTGCCTACGATCAACCAGCTCGTCCGCAAGGGTCGCCAGGACAAGGCCACGAAGGCCTCGACTCCGGCTCTCAAGGGCAGCCCCCAGCGACGCGGTGTGTGCACCCGCGTCTACACCACGACCCCGAAGAAGCCGAACTCGGCTCTGCGCAAGGTCGCCCGTGTGAAGCTCACCTCTGGCATCGAGGTAACGGCTTACATCCCGGGCGTCGGCCACAACCTGCAGGAGCACTCGATCGTGCTCGTGCGTGGTGGCCGTGTGAAGGACCTTCCCGGTGTGCGCTACAAGATCATCCGCGGCGCGCTCGACACCCAGGGTGTCAAGGGCCGTAACCAGGCTCGTAGCCGCTACGGCGCCAAGAAGGAGAAGAAGTAATGCCTCGTAAGGGTCCTGCTCCTAAGCGCCCCCTCGTCGTCGACCCGGTCTACGGTTCGCCGCTCGTCACGCAGCTCGTCAACAAGATCCTGCTCGACGGCAAGAAGTCCATCGCTGAGCGCATCGTGTACGACGCCCTCGAAGGCTGCCGTGAGAAGACGGGTACCGACCCGGTCGTGACGCTGAAGCGCGCTCTCGACAACATCAAGCCGGCCCTCGAGGTCAAGTCCCGCCGCGTCGGTGGTGCGACCTACCAGGTGCCGATCGAGGTCAAGCCGGGCCGCGCGACGACGCTGTCGCTGCGCTGGCTCGTCGGCTACTCGCGTCAGCGTCGCGAGAAGACGATGACCGAGCGTCTGATGAACGAGATCCTGGACGCCAGCAACGGTCTGGGTGCCGCGGTCAAGCGCCGCGAGGACACGCACAAGATGGCCGAGTCGAACAAGGCCTTCGCGCACTACCGCTGGTGATCGCGGTTGGGTCGGCGGCCCGTCCTCTCCGTAGGATGGGTTCGGGCCGCCGTCCCGGCTCGCTCCAGCTACTCACACTGAATTTCGAACGAGAAGAGACACCGTGGCACAGGACGTGCTGACTGACCTCAAGAAGGTCCGCAACATCGGCATCATGGCGCACATCGACGCCGGCAAGACGACGGTGACCGAGCGGATCCTGTTCTACACCGGCGTCAACCACAAGATCGGTGAGACGCACGACGGTGCGTCGACGACCGACTGGATGGAGCAGGAGAAGGAGCGTGGCATCACGATCACGTCCGCTGCTGTGACGTCGTTCTGGAACGGCACCCAGATCAACATCATCGACACGCCGGGCCACGTCGACTTCACCGTCGAGGTCGAGCGTTCCCTGCGCGTGCTCGACGGCGCCGTCGCCGTCTTCGACGGCAAGGAGGGCGTCGAGCCCCAGTCCGAGACGGTCTGGCGTCAGGCGGACAAGTACGACGTTCCGCGCATGTGCTTCGTCAACAAGATGGACAAGATGGGTGCGGACTTCTACTTCACCGTGCAGACCATCAAGGACCGTCTGGGCGCCGAGCCCCTCGTTCTCCAGCTCCCCATCGGTGCGGAGAACGACTTCATCGGTGTCGTCGACCTCGTCGAGATGCGGGCGCTCGTGTGGCCCGGTGACGCCAAGGGTGACGTCACCATGGGCGCCAAGTACGAGATCCAGGAGATCCCGGCCGACCTGCAGGCCAAGGCCGAGGAGTACCGCAACGCGCTCGTCGAGCGCGTCGCCGAGTCGGACGACGACCTCATGGAGAAGTACCTCGGTGGCGAGGAGCTCACGACGGCTGAGATCAAGGCCGGCATCCGCAAGCTCACGGTCAACTCCGAGTTGTACCCGGTCATGTGTGGTTCGGCCTTCAAGAACCGCGGTGTCCAGCCCATGCTCGACGCCGTCGTCGACTACCTGCCGAGCCCGCTCGACGTCCGCCCGATGATCGGCCACAAGCCGGGCGACGAGGAGACCGAGATCACGCGCAAGCCGGCTCTCGACGAGCCGTTCTCGGCGCTGGCGTTCAAGGTCGCCGCGCACCCGTTCTTCGGTTCGCTGACCTTCATCCGCGTCTACTCGGGCAAGATCTCCGCCGGCTCGGCCGTCGTCAACTCGACGAAGGGCAAGAAGGAGCGCGTCGGCAAGCTCTTCCAGATGCACGCCAACAAGGAGAACCCGGTCGAGGAAGCGCAGGCCGGTCACATCTACGCGGCGATCGGTCTGAAGGAGACCACCACCGGTGACACGCTGTCCGACGTGAACGAGCAGATCGTTCTCGAGTCGATGACGTTCCCGGAGCCCGTCATCTCCGTGGCCATCGAGCCCAAGACGAAGGGTGACCAGGAGAAGCTCTCCACGGCCATCCAGAAGCTCGCTCAGGAAGACCCGACCTTCCAGGTCGAGCTCGACGAGGAGACCGGTCAGACCATCATCCGAGGCATGGGCGAGCTCCACCTCGACATCCTGGTCGACCGCATGAAGCGCGAGTTCAAGGTCGAGGCAAACGTCGGTGCGCCGCAGGTCGCCTACCGCGAGACGATCCGCAAGGCCGTCCCGAAGTACGACTACACGCACAAGAAGCAGACCGGTGGTTCGGGCCAGTTCGCGAAGGTCCAGATCACCTTCGAGCCCCTGGACACGGCCGAGGGCGAGCTCTACGAGTTCGAGAACGCCGTCGTCGGTGGCCGCGTGCCGCGCGAGTACATCCCGTCGGTCGACAACGGCATCCAGGATGCGATGCAGCAGGGTGTCCTCGCGGGCTACCCGCTGGTCGGCATCAAGGCGATCCTCGTCGACGGTGCCTACCACGACGTCGACTCCTCGGAGATGGCGTTCAAGATTGCCGGTTCCATGGCGCTCAAGGAGGCCGTCCGCAAGGCCGACCCCGTGCTGCTCGAGCCGATGATGGCTGTCGAGGTCCGTACGCCCGAGGAGTACATGGGTGACGTGATCGGTGACATCAACTCCCGCCGTGGCCAGATCCAGGCCATGGAGGACGTCAGTGGTGCCAAGGTCGTTCGCGGCCTGGTTCCGTTGTCGGAGATGTTCGGGTACGTTGGCGACCTCCGTTCCAAGACGCAGGGTCGTGCCAACTACACGATGCAGTTCGACTCGTACAGCGAGGTTCCCCGGAGCGTCGCGGACGAGATCATCAAGAAGATCCGGGGCGAGTGAACGGGTTCATCCCCGTCGATTGACCCGTACACCACCTGTAACCAACAGACGCGTCCCGGCGCCTTCACCCGAAGGCGACACAGCGTTTGACCAACACAAGTCCTGAGGAGGACCCAAGTGGCGAAGGCAAAGTTCGAGCGGAACAAGCCGCACGTCAACATCGGCACCATTGGTCACATCGACCACGGCAAGACGACGCTGACGGCAGCAATCTCCAAGGTTCTGCACGACAAGTACCCCGAGCTCAACCCCTTCACGCCGTTCGACGAGATCGACAAGGCGCCCGAGGAGAAGCAGCGCGGCATCACCATCTCGATCGCGCACATCGAGTACCAGACGGAGCAGCGTCACTACGCTCACGTCGACTGCCCCGGTCACGCTGACTACGTGAAGAACATGATCACGGGTGCGGCGCAGATGGACGGCGCCATCCTCGTCGTCGCCGCGACCGACGGTCCGATGCCGCAGACGAAGGAGCACGTCCTCCTGGCTCGCCAGGTTGGCGTTCCCTACATCGTCGTCGCGCTGAACAAGGCTGACATGGTCGACGACGAAGAGATCATGGAGCTCGTCGAGATGGAGGTCCGCGAACTGCTGTCCTCCTACGACTTCCCGGGTGACGACCTGCCCGTCGTTCAGGTCTCGGCGCTCAAGGCGCTCGAGGGCGACGCCGAGTGGGGCGACAAGCTCATGAACCTCATGAACGCTGTCGACGAGTCGATCCCGGAGCCGGAGCGCGACATCGACAAGCCGTTCCTCATGCCCGTCGAGGACGTCTTCACGATCACCGGTCGTGGCACCGTCGTCACCGGTCGCATCGAGCGCGGTGTCCTGAACGTCAACGAGGACGTCGAGATCGTCGGTATCCACGAGGGTCCGGCTGCCAAGACGACCGTCACGGGCATCGAGATGTTCCGCAAGCTGCTCGACGAGGGTCGCGCGGGTGAGAACGTCGGTCTGCTCCTTCGCGGCATCAAGCGCGAGGACGTCGAGCGTGGCCAGGTCGTCGTGAAGCCGGGTTCGATCACCCCGCACACGGACTTCGAGGCTCAGGTCTACATCCTGTCGAAGGACGAGGGTGGCCGTCACACGCCGTTCTACGACAACTACCGTCCGCAGTTCTACTTCCGTACGACGGACGTCACGGGTGTCGTGCACCTGCCCGAGGGCACCGAGATGGTCATGCCCGGCGACAACACCGACATGACGGTGGAGCTCATCCAGCCCATCGCCATGGAGGAGGGCCTGAAGTTCGCCATCCGTGAGGGTGGTCGTACGGTCGGCGCCGGTCGCGTCACCAAGATCATCAAGTGATCTGATCCCTTCGGGGATCCATCCGCAAAGGGTCTCGAGGCACTCGCCTCGGGGCCCTTTGCCGTGCTCGGGGCACTGTCTGCGGCGCCGTAGGATGTTCCGGTGCTGAACCCGCCGTAACGCCCCACCACTCGTCGTCCTGCTCCTCGTGGTGTTCGCCGCTCCGGTTCTCGTCGACGTCGAACCGCTTGCGGCTTTGCGGTACGCCCTCTGGACAGCTTTGTGGTGGGTCTTCGGTTGGGCCCTGGTCGGGCGCTACACCACCGGTGGGTTCGAGCGAGCCACGGTCGGCGCGGCCGTGGGCATCTGGGCGCAGCTCGCGAACTGGCTTCTGTGGCAGGTCGTCGGTGCGCCGACGTTCACGGTTGCCCGCGGCGTAGTGGCACTCGTCGCGGCAGGCGTTCTGGAGCGACGCGCCAGGAATCGAACGACACTGCCCAGCGGCGACGAGCACGACGTGGACGACGAGCGCGTCGGGCAGCACGAGGCTGCGGTTCGGGGCATCCCGACCGGCTCGCTGTGGCTACTCACCGTGGCGACGTTCTGGATGGCGTGGCTCTTCGTCGGATTCGGACGTCATCAGTCGCGCCCGCCCGGTCCCAGCACGATGTACCAGGACCTGTACTGGCACGTTGGAATCGCTGCGGAACTCAAACGGACGGCGCTGCCCACGGTTCCTCACGTCGAGGTCCTCGGTCAGCTCAACTATTACTGGTTGAGCAACGCCTACATGGCGTCCGGGAGCCTGGGCTCCTTCACCTCGACGTCGGACGTGGCGACGCGCCTGTGGTACCTGCCTGTTGTTGCTCTGGCGCTCGCGCTGTGCCTCGTCGTCGGGCGCAGGCTGAGCGGGGCCTGGATCGCAGGGACGGCGGCGATCGTCCTGTTCGTGATTCCGGCGGGCATCGTGCCCATGGCCTGGAAGGGCCCGACCGGCCCGACGACGGCTTTCGTCTTGCCCAGCCCGTCGCAGATCTTCGGTCTCGTCTTCACCCTGTGGGCCGCGTGGCTGTTCGTGCCGATCCTGCGGGGAGCACGCATCGGCTGGAAGGGCGCCATCGTCTGCTTGGTGACCGCCTTCGTGTGCGCCGGCGCGAAGTCGAGCATCCTGCCGGTCTTCTGCTGCGGGGCCCTCGCGGTGGGGGTCGTGTACGTTCGCAGGTCTGCGGTGCGACGTGGTGCCGCGATCGTCTTCGGTTCCTGCCTCGCCGGAATCGCCCTCGCGTTGCCCCTGTTCGCGGGCGGCTCCGCCGGGTCCAAGATCCGACTCTTCTCAAGCTTCCGGCACCAGAGCCCGTACAAGCACTACGTCGAGCCGCCGAACACGTTCGACCACGGCCCCTTCGTGATGCCGCATCTCGAGACAACGGGAGTGGTCGTGCTCGTTGTCGGTCTGCTCGTGGCTCTCGCCGTGCAGTACGGCTACGCCGCAACGAGCGTTGCCCTGGGGCGCACGTGGCGGACCGACCCCGCACCCGTCTTCCTGCTCGCGTCCTTCGCGGCGAGCCTCGCCGCCTACCTGCTCGTGGACCACACGGGGATGTCGCAGGGCTACTTCCCGATGGGCGCCCTGCCCCTCATCGCCCTCCTTGCAGGGTGGGGGTTCGCCGAGCTGTGGGAACGAAACGCCTCGCGCCGGTGGCAGATGCTCTCGGTGGGATTCGCCATCGGTGGGCTGCTGCTTCTGGCCCTTTGTTGGGCGAGCGGCACATCGGTGCCCGATCGGACGGACATCCCGGCAAGCGTGCTCGCCTTCGCGCTCCTGACGCTGGTGCTCGTCGTCGGTGCAATCGTGGTCAGTCGTTACCGGCCGCTCGTCGGAGCCGGAATCCTCTTCGGAGCGGCACTGGTCTTTCCCGCGTTCAACGTCGGCAAGAACGACGCTGGAAGCCTGTTCTCCACCGTGACGGACGACAAGACATGGACCGTGTCCGCACAGGAGACGTCTGCGGCACAGTGGGTTCGAGATCACTCGGGCGAGACGGACGTCGTGGCCACCAACGTCCACTGTCGGGTGCCCGAGGACGCCGAGTGCGACTCGCGCGCCTACTGGGTGAGCGCGCTGACCGAGCGGCGGGTCTTCATCGAGGCATGGGGGCTACACCGATCCCGCGCAACGTAATGCAGGTAAGGGCGGTCTACCGGCGACGTCGCAGCCGTTCTCGGATCAGAAGCTCTTCGCGCTCAACGAGAAGGTCTTTCACGATCCCGACCGCGCCACCGTCGAGCAACTGCAACGGCGGGGAGTCCGTTGGCTCTACGCCGACACCGCGGCCAGCGACGTGGCTCCTGACCTCGCGGAGTACGCGGCTGCCGTACATCACTCCGGAACCGTCACGGTCTATCGACTGGACTAGGGGAACGCACGAACGTGGGCCGGGGGGCACGCGATGGTCCCGGCCCACGTTCGTTCGAACTCAGAGCGTGCCGCTCTGGCCGACGTAGCAGGTGCTCGCCTTCCAGTCGCGCGGCGCTTCGTGCAGCTCAGCCTTGAAGGTGCCGCTCTTGGCGCCCTTGACGTCCGGCAGGCCGTGGCCGACGATCACACGCTTGTTCGCGTCCATGCAGATGGCCCGGATCCCGGTGACCGGCGAGTCACCGTTCGCGGCGTAGTTGCCGGTGATGACCGGGCGGCGGTTCGGGCCGTCGTTGTTGATCTTGACGTTGCTCATAGTGATGTCGTCCGAGCGGTCGTCGGTCTCGTTCTTGGTGAGGCTGAGGCGCACCTTCTTGATGCCCGCCGGGGCCTTGCCGAGCTTGGTGCTGATCTTGATCATGTCCTTGCCCTTGCCGACCTTGATCCTGTCCTCGACCGTGCCGATCACCTTGCCGCTCGCGTCGAGCATGTCGTAGCGGACCGTGGCCTTGCCCGGGCCGGTGCCGTCGACCTTGAGGACGGCGTAGAACTCGCCGTACTTGCTGTCCGGACGCTTCTGGTAACCGCCGGCGGTGACGAGCGTCGCCTTCGTCACGGGGCCGCTGGGCATGCTGGCCGCCTGTTCGGGTGATGCTGCCCCCTGGTCCTTCTCGTCCGTCGTGCCGGCGTCCTCGGTCGGGTCGGAGGGCGTCGTCGTGGACGACGTCGTGTCTTCGCTCGACTTCTCGGACTGCGTCGACGGCGGGGCCTCGTCCGTGCTGCTGGACTTCGACGTGGTCGAGGAGGAACCGCTCCCGCCGGTTGCCGACTCCGGGCCGCAGGCTCCGAGAGCCAGCGCCGAGGCGAGGGAGAGGGAAAGGACCGTAGCTCGTGTCGTCTTACGCATGATCGTCTTCCTTCGTGTGTGAGCCGGACTGGATGAACGTCTGACGGGCCTGTGCGCCAGGAGGTTCCTTCGAATTCGTATACGGCGGAAGTCTGCTCGAACCCCAGGCGGCGTTGGGGGAGTGAGACGTGTCTGGCTGCGGGGCTCTGTGCGTGGAAGGATGAGAACGACTGTGAGCGACCGGAAGGAACCCGATGACCCTCGCCGACATGGCCGCCGATGACCTGGCGGGCCTGGTGACATCCCTGCGTGACGAGTACGAGCAGCTGAAGGGCAAGGGGCTGAAGCTCGATCTGACGCGCGGCAAGCCTTCGGCCGAGCAGCTCGACCTTGCGAACGCCTTGCTCACCCTCCCCTCGCAGACGACGGCCGACGGCGTCGACGTACGCAACTACGGCGGGCTCGCGGGCCTCCCTGAGATCCGCAGCATCTTCGCCGAACTGCTCGGTGTGGGGCTCGACCAGATCGTCGCGGGCAACAACTCGAGCCTCACGATGATGCACGACACCCTCGTGTACCACCTCCTGCGTGGCGGCCTCGACTCCCCGCGCCCCTGGGCACAGGAGGATAAGGTTCGCTTCCTGGCCCCTGTGCCCGGCTACGACCGCCACTTCGCGCTCCTGGAGTCGTTCGGCATCGAGATGATCACCGTCCCGATGAACGACGACGGCCCCGACGCCGAAGAGTGCGCCCGCCTCGTGGCGACCGACCCGAGCATCAAGGGCATGTGGGTCGTGCCCACCTACGCGAACCCGACGGGGGCCGTCTGCTCGCAGGAGGTCGCGGCCGCGCTCGCCGCGATGCCGACCGCAGCTCCCGACTTCCGCATCTTCTGGGACAACGCCTACGCCGTGCACCACCTCGACGGCGTGGAGGCCAAGACGGCGGACATCGTCAGCCTCGCGCAGGCGTCGGGTCACCCGAACCGCCCGATCATGTTCGCCTCGACGTCGAAGATCACCTTCGCCGGTGCCGGTGTCGCCTTCCTCGCGGGCTCGCGCGACACCGTGGCCTGGTACCTCGAGAACCTGGGCAACGGTTCCATCGGACCGGACAAGGTCAACCAGCTCGCCCACGCCGAGTTCTTCGGTGACGCAGCCGGGGTGCGCGCACACATGGCCAAGCACCGCGACATCATGGCGCCGAAGTTTGCCGCCGTCGGCGCAGCCCTCGCGGCTCGGCTCGGAAGCTACGACGTCGCGCGATGGAACACGCCGCACGGCGGCTACTTCGTCAACCTCGACGTCGTGCCCGGCACGGCCTCACGCGTCGTGGAACTCGCCAAGGAAGCCGGCATCGCGCTGACACCCGCCGGCTCGTCGTTCCCCTACGGCAAGGACCCGAAGGACGAGAACATCCGTCTCGCACCGTCGCTCCCTCCGCTCGACGAGGTACGCACGGCCATGGAGGGTGTCGCCCTCTGTGTGCTGCTCGCAGCGGCCGAGGCGAAGAACACAGCCTGAACACGACACACGACCGAACCACGGTCCCGTGCCGGGGTTCGAGAGGCCGGGCCCGCCCGGGGCGCACCGTGCTCGAACCGAGCGGTGCGCTCCGAGGTGGGCTCGGTCGGTGTGTGAGGGCAAGGTGCGGTGTGGCCATCGCCACGGCCGCCCCGATTTGGAGGCGGCGGGGGCGATCTGGCACTATAGACAAGTTGCTTGACGCGTGGTGAAGGTCCGTACCTGCACTGCCGCCTCTGAAACGCACTTGTTCGCACTTCCCTCACGAAGTGCACACGTTCTCATGGAACGGCGTGCGTCCAGGGAAGCGCAAGCACCGGCTGAAAAGCCTCCAGATCTTCCTGTCGGAAGATCGCGCCCCGAAGGGCACGCGACACGCCCGAGCGCGTGGGTGGGGGAGCCGGACACGAACATGATCGGCGAGAAGAGAGACTCACGCGAATGGCGGGACAGAAGATCCGCATCCGACTGAAGTCGTATGACCACGAGGTCATCGACAGCTCGGCGCGCAAGATTGTCGACACGGTGACCCGTGCAGGCGCAACGGTCGTTGGACCGGTGCCGCTGCCGACGGAGAAGAACGTCTTCTGCGTCATCCGGTCGCCGCACAAGTACAAGGACAGCCGCGAGCACTTCGAGATGCGTACGCACAAGCGCCTCATCGACATCGTTGACCCGACGCCGAAGGCGGTGGACTCGCTCATGCGACTCGACCTCCCGGCCGACGTCAACATCGAGATCAAGCTGTAAGCGAGGGTTTGACTCATGACTGCAACCACTGAGCGCCCCGTGAAGGGCCTCCTCGGCGAGAAGCTCGGCATGACCCAGGTCTGGGACGCCGACAACCGCCTCATCCCCGTCACCGTCGTCGCCGTCGGCCCGTGCGTCGTCACGCAGCTGCGCAGCGAAGGCGTCGACGGCTACAACGCGGTTCAGATCGGCTACGGCCAGATCGACCCGCGCAAGGTCACGAAGCCGCTGACCGGCCACTTCGAGAAGGCCGGCGTCACGCCGCGCCGCCACCTGGCCGAACTGCGCACCTCCGACGCCGGCGAGTACTCGCTCGGCCAGGAGCTGACGGCAGAGGCTTTCGAGGCCGGCCAGAAGGTCGACGTCGTCGGCCGCACCAAGGGCAAGGGTTTCGCCGGTGTCATGAAGCGTCACGGCTTCGCCGGTGTCTCGGCCTCGCACGGTGCGCACCGCAACCACCGCAAGCCGGGTTCGATCGGTGGCTGCGCCACCCCGGGTCGAGTCTTCAAGGGCATGCGCATGGCCGGTCGCATGGGTGGCGTTCGCCAGACGACCCAGAACCTCCAGATCCACGCCGTGGACGCTGAGAAGGGCCTGCTGCTCATCAAGGGTGCCGTTCCCGGCCCCGCGGGCGCTGTCGTTCTCGTGCGCACGGCCATCAAGGGAGCCTGAGCATGACTACCGTTGACATCCTGAGCCCCGAGGGCAAGACGTCCGGTTCTGTCGAACTGCCGGCCGACATCTTCGATGTCGCCACCAACGTCCCGCTGATCCACCAGGTCGTGGTGGCGCAGCTGGCCGCAGCTCGTCAGGGCACGCACAAGACCAAGACCCGCGGCGAGGTCCGTGGTGGTGGGCGCAAGCCGTACCGCCAGAAGGGCACCGGTCGCGCCCGTCAGGGTTCGACCCGCGCGCCGCAGTTCGCCGGCGGTGGCACCGTCCACGGCCCGCAGCCGCGCGACTACAGCCAGCGCACGCCCAAGAAGATGAAGGCCGCCGCCCTGCGCGGAGCCCTCTCGGACCGCGCCCGTTTCGAGCGCATCCACGTTCTCGAGTCCGTCGTCGCCGGTGAGGCGCCGTCGACGAAGGCTGCCGCGAAGTTCCTGGGCACGCTCTCGGACCGCAAGAACCTCCTCGTCGTCATCGACCGCATGGACTCGGTCTCCGAGCTCAGCGTTCGCAACCTGCCGAACGTCCACGTGCTTTGGAGCGATCAGCTCAACACGTACGACGTGCTGTGCGCCGACGACATCGCGTTCACGAAGGCTGCGTTCGACGCATTCGTCGCCGGCGGCCAGAAGTCGGAGGACACCAAGTGAGCACCCTGAACAAGGACCCCCGCGACGTCATCATCCAGCCCGTCGTCTCGGAGAAGTCCTACGCACTCCTCGACGAGGGCAAGTACACGTTCATCGTGGACCCGCGTGCGAACAAGACGGAGATCAAGATCGCCATCGAGCAGATCTTCGACGTCAAGGTCGCATCGGTGCACACGCTGAACCGCAAGGGCAAGACGCGCCGTACGCGTTTCGGCATGGGCAAGCGCAAGGACACCAAGCGCGCCATCGTCTCGCTCACGGAAGGCAACATCGACATCTTCGGTCAGGCCTCCTGACCCTCGATGACGATCGCCGAATCAATCCAAGACTGAGGACGACTTAGACCCATGGCTATTCGCAAGTACAAGCCCACGACCCCCGGTCGTCGTGGCTCGAGTGTGGCCGACTTCGTCGAGATCACTCGCTCCACGCCCGAGAAGTCGCTGGTGCGCCCCCTGACCAAGACCGGTGGCCGCAACGCCTCCGGCCGTATCACGACCCGTCACATCGGTGGTGGCCACAAGCGCGCCTACCGTGTGATCGACTTCCGCCGCGCGGACAAGGACGGCATCCCGGCCAAGGTCGCTCACATCGAGTACGACCCCAACCGCACCGCCCGCATCGCGCTGCTGCACTACGCCGACGGCGAGAAGCGCTACATCATCGCGCCGAACAAGCTGAAGCAGGGCGACCGCATCGAGAACGGTCCCGAGGCCGACATCAAGCCCGGCAACAACCTGCCGATGCGTAACATCCCCGTCGGTACCGTCATCCACTGTGTCGAGCTGCGCCCCGGTGGCGGCGCGAAGATCGCCCGTTCCGCGGGTGTTCGCGTCCAGCTCGTCGCGAAGGACGGCCCCTACGCCCAGCTGCGCATGCCCTCCGGTGAGATCCGCAACGTCGACGTCCGCTGCCGCGCGACGATCGGTGAGGTGGGCAACGCCGAGCAGAGCAACATCAACTGGGGCAAGGCCGGCCGCATGCGCTGGAAGGGCAAGCGCCCGACCGTCCGTGGTGTCGCGATGAACCCGGTGGACCACCCGCACGGTGGTGGTGAGGGCAAGACCTCCGGTGGTCGTAACCCGGTGAGCCCGTGGGGCCAGAAGGAAGGCCGCACCCGCCGCCCGAACAAGGACAGCGACAAGCTCATCGTGCGTCGCCGTCGTACTGGCAAGAAGCGCTGATAGGAGCCTTTCGAAATGCCTCGTAGCCTCAAGAAGGGCCCCTTCGTCGACGAGCACCTCGCGAAGAAGGTCGATGCCCAGAACGAAGCCGGCACGCAGAGCGTCATCAAGACGTGGTCGCGCCGCTCGATGATCACCCCGGACATGCTCGGCCACACCCTGGCCGTCCACGACGGTCGCAAGCACGTTCCGGTCTTCGTGACCGAGAGCATGGTCGGCCACAAGTTGGGTGAGTTCGCTCCCACTCGTACCTTCAAGGGTCACGAGAAGGACGACAAGAAGGGTCGCCGTCGCTGACGCGGCGGGGTAACCCAACATGACGAACGAAAGTAAAGGGACAGCGATGGAAGCCAAGGCGCAGGCGCGGCACGTCCGCGTGACGCCGATGAAGGCCCGCCGCGTCGTGGACATGATCCGTGGCAAGCAGGCCGCTGACGCGATCGCTCTGCTGCAGTTTGCTCCGCAGACTGCCAGCGAGCCCGTTCTCAAGACGCTCAACAGCGCCATTGCGAACGCGCGTTTCACGGCGGACAAGAACTCCGCACCCTTCGACGAGAACGCACTGGTCGTCACGACCGCGTTCGTCGACGAAGGTCCGACCATGAAGCGATTCCGCCCGCGTGCCCAGGGCCGCGCGAGCCGCATCCTCAAGCGCACGAGCCACATCACCATCGTTGTGGGCGAGCGCGACTCGAAGGGAGGTAACCGCTGATGGGTCAGAAGATCAACCCGAACGGTTTCCGCCTCGGCATCACGACCGAGCACAAGAGCCGCTGGTTCGCGGACTCGACCAAGCCGGGCCAGCGCTACAGCGACTACGTCAAGGAAGACGTCGCGATCCGCAAGCTCCTGTCCGAGGGCATGGAGCGCGCCGGTATCGCACGCGTCGACATCGAGCGCACGCGTGACCGTGTTCGCGTCGACATCCACACGGCGCGTCCGGGCATCGTCATCGGCCGCCGCGGCGCCGAGGCCGACCGCCTCCGCTCGCGCCTGGAGAAGCTCACGGGCAAGCAGGTTCAGCTGAACATCCTCGAGGTCAAGAACCCCGAGGCCGACGCTCAGCTCGTCGCGCAGGGCATCGCCGAGCAGCTCTCGGCGCGCGTGTCCTTCCGTCGTGCGATGCGCAAGGGCATCATGTCCGCGCAGCGCGCCGGCGCCAAGGGCATCCGTGTCCAGTGCTCCGGTCGTCTCGGCGGCGCCGAGATGTCGCGCTCGGAGTTCTACCGCGAAGGTCGTGTGCCGCTGCACACGCTGCGCGCCAACATCGACTACGGCTTCTACGAGGCTCGTACGACGTTCGGCCGCATCGGTGTCAAGGTCTGGATCTACAAGGGCGACCTGACGGCCAAGGAGCTCGCTCGTGAGCAGGCCGCCGCCCCGCAGCGTCCGGCCCGGGGCCGCCGCAACGACGGCCCGCGCGGCGACCGTGGTGAGCGCGGGCGCGGTCGTGGCCAGCGCGCCGAGCAGACCGCTGTCACCAGCGAGACGACGACCGAGGTCACCGAGCCCGCCAAGACTGAGGGAGGCGAAGCCTGATGCTCATTCCCCGTCGAGTGAAGCACCGCAAGCAGCACCACCCGAAGCGCAGCGGCACCGCCAAGGGCGGCACGCAGGTCACGTTCGGTGACTACGGCATCCAGGCTCTCGAGCCGGCTTACGTCACGAACCGTCAGATCGAGTCCGCTCGTATCGCGATGACCCGCTACATGAAGCGTGGCGGAAAGGTGTGGATCAACATCTACCCGGACCGTCCGCTGACGAAGAAGCCCGCCGAGACCCGCATGGGTTCCGGTAAGGGTTCGCCGGAGTGGTGGGTCGCCAACGTCAAGCCGGGCCGCGTCATGTTCGAGGTCAACGG
The DNA here is from genome assembly GCF_058809565.1 of Dermacoccus sp. MPR-E5. Lineage (NCBI taxonomy): Bacteria > Bacillati > Actinomycetota > Actinomycetes > Micrococcales > Dermacoccaceae > Dermacoccus > Dermacoccus sp. MPR-E5. The sequence goes on from NZ_JBXASS010000008.1 coordinate 101,489, forward strand.
TGTGTCCGAAGAGGTTGCGCGCGAGGCCATGCGTCTCGCGATGCACAAGCTGCCGATGAAGTGCCGCTTCGTCGCGCGTGAAGGTGGTGACATCTGATGGCCAAGGGTTCGGAAGACCTGCAGCCGAAGGCACTGCGCGAGATGACGGACGAGGTGCTGACGCAGAAGCTCGCAGAGGCGAAGAAGGAACTCTTCAACCTGCGCTTCCAGTCGGCCACCGGCCAGCTCGAGAGCTCGGCCCGTCTGCGTTCCGTTCGCACGGACATCGCGCGCATCTACACGGAGATGCGTGAGCGCGAGCTCAACATCGGCCGTGATGAGAAGGTTGGCTGACCATGACTGACAAGCAGGAGACCGCTGTGACCGAGCAGGCAGAGCGCAACTACCGCAAGACGCGTCAGGGTTACGTCGTCAGCGACAAGATGGACAAGACCGTCGTCGTCGAGGTCGAGGACCGCGTCAAGCATGCCCTGTACGGCAAGGTCATGCGCCGCAGCAGCAAGGTGAAGGCCCACGACGAGAACAACAGCGCCGGCATCGGCGACCGCGTTCTCATCATGGAGACCCGCCCGCTCTCGGCAACGAAGCGTTGGCGCGTCGTCGAGATCCTCGAGCGCGCCAAGTAAGCCGCGAGGCACGCGCGTAGCCGGGAAGTCCACGCCCGTCATCGGTGGGGCGGCGATCTCGTCGTCGCCCCACCGGCGCGGGGGACTCTCCCGGTTTTCGCGTGCGCCGATCGGTGTGAGACCATTAAACGTTCCGCAAGGCTCGCTCAGATCGGGCGAGAACCAGTGAGACGACAGGAGTAGAAACTGTGATTCAGCAGGAGTCGCGACTTCGTGTCGCCGACAACACCGGTGCCAAGGAGATCCTGTGCATCCGCGTGCTCGGCGGTTCTGGCCGCCGGTACGCCGGCATCGGTGACACCATCGTGGCCACCGTCAAGGACGCCATCCCCGGTGGCAATGTCAAGAAGGGTGACGTCGTCAAGGCCGTCATCGTTCGCACCAAGAAGGAGCGCCGTCGTGCAGACGGCTCCTACATCCGCTTCGACGAGAACGCGGCAGTCATCCTCAAGGGTGACGGCGACCCGCGTGGTACGCGCATCTTCGGCCCCGTCGGCCGTGAACTGCGCGACAAGAAGTTCATGAAGATCATTTCGCTTGCCCCGGAGGTGCTCTGAACCATGGTGGCCAAGATGAAGATCAAGAAGAACGACCTCGTCCAGGTCATCAGCGGCCGTTCCGAGAAGAATGGCGGCGACAAGGGCAAGCAGGGCAAGGTCATCGCCGTGTTCCCGGAGACGCAGCGTGTCCTCGTCGAGGGCATCAACCGCGTCACGAAGCACGTCAAGGCCGGTCAGCCCGGTGCGGGCACCGGCGGCCTCACGGTCGTCGAGGCGCCGATCCACGTCTCGAACGTGGCCCTCGTCGACCCGGAGACGAACAAGCCCACCCGTGTGCGCACCCGCGTCGAGCAGGTCGAGCGCGACGGCAAGACCAAGACCGTGCGTACCCGCGTGTCCGTGCGTTCCGGTAAGGACCTGTGATGTCTGAGACCACGAAGACCACCCCGCGTCTGAAGACGCGCTACCAGGACGAGATCAAGGGCCAGCTGCAGGGCGAGTTCAACTTCGCCAACGCGATGCAGGTTCCGGGTGTCGTCAAGGTCGTCGTCAACATGGGTGTCGGCGACGCCGCGAAGGACAGCAAGCTGATTGAGGGCGCCATCCGCGACCTCGAGGCCATCACCGGCCAGAAGCCGGCTGTCACCAAGGCACGCAAGTCGATCGCCCAGTTCAAGCTGCGTGAGGGCATGCCGATCGGCGCGCACGTCACGCTGCGCGGCGACCGCATGTGGGAGTTCCTCGACCGCCTCGTTTCGGTTGCGCTGCCGCGTATCCGCGACTTCCGCGGCCTGTCGCCGAAGCAGTTCGACGGCAACGGCAACTACACGTTCGGTCTGAACGAGCAGTCGATGTTCCACGAGATCGACCAGGACAAGATCGACCGCGTCCGCGGCATGGACATCACCGTTGTGACGACCGCCGCGAACGACGACGAAGGCCGCGCCCTGCTGCGCGCCCTCGGATTCCCGTTCAAGGAGAAGTGACGATGGCGAAGACCGCACTGATCAACAAGGCGAACGCCAAGCCGAAGTTCAAGGTTCGTGGCTACACGCGCTGCCAGCGCTGCGGCCGCCCGCACTCGGTCTACCGCAAGTTCGGCCTGTGCCGCATCTGCTTGCGCGAGATGGCACACGCCGGCGAACTGCCGGGCGTGACCAAGTCCAGCTGGTAAGAACCCACCACTTTCATTAGTTCGTTCTACACCGTAGGTCGACCCAACACACGCGGGTTGAAACCCCGGTGAGGAAGGGCGGAGAAGCCCAATGACCATGACCGACCCGATCGCGGACATGTTGACGCGAGTCCGGAACGCCAACTCGGCGCACCACGACTCGACGTCCATGCCGTTCTCGAAGCTGAAGTCCCACATCGCTGAGATTCTTGAACGCGAGGGTTACATCGCCGGCTGGACCGTCGAAGAAGCCCGCGTCGGCCAGACGCTCACGATCAACCTGAAGTACGGCCCGAACCGTGAGCGCTCCATCGCCGGAGTGCGCCGCGTCTCGAAGCCCGGCCTTCGCGTCTACGCCAAGTCCACCAACCTCCCCAAGGTTCTCGGTGGCCTCGGCATTGCCATTCTTTCCACGTCCTCCGGTCTGCTCACCGACAAGCAGGCGGCGGCCAAGGGTGTTGGCGGGGAAGTCCTCGCCTACGTCTGGTAATCAGGAATTAGGAGGAGAAACAGATGTCACGTATTGGACGTCTCCCGGTTCCTGTCCCGTCCGGTGTCGAGGTGACCATCGACGGCCAGGACGTCACGGTTAAGGGCCCCAAGGGCAGCCTTGACCTGACGGTTCCCGCGCCGATCACCGTCGCCAAGGGCGAGGACGGATCCGTCGAGGTGACGCGACCCAACGACGAGCGCGACGCGCGCGCCCGTCACGGACTGACGCGGAGCCTGATCAACAACATGGTCGTCGGTGTCACCGACGGCTACACCAAGAAGCTCGAGATCCACGGCACGGGTTACCGCGTGACGGCGAAGGGCAGCGACCTCGAGTTCGCGCTCGGCTACTCGCACCCGATCCTCGTGAAGGCCCCCGAGGGCATCACGTTCGTCGTCGAGAACCCGACCCGCTTCTCGGTCTCCGGTATCGACAAGCAGCTCGTCGGTGAGGTCTCGGCCAACATCCGCAAGCTGCGCAAGCCCGACCCGTACAAGGCGAAGGGTGTCCGCTACGAAGGCGAGCACATCCGCCGCAAGGTCGGAAAGGCTGGTAAGTAAGCCATGGCAAAGATCGTCAAGCGTTCGACGAGCAAGTCCGCAGCTCGCGGCCGTCGTCACCTGCGCCTGCGCAAGAAGGTCACGGGGACCGCGGTTCGCCCGCGCCTGGTCGTCTCGCGTTCCAGCCGTCACGTCTTCGTCCAGGTCGTCGACGACACGGTCGGCAAGACCGTCGCGTCCGCGTCCACCATGGAAGCCGACCTGCGCACGTTCGAGGGTGACAAGTCCGCCAAGGCCCGCAAGGTCGGCGAACTCGTGGCCGAGCGTGCCAAGGCCCAGGGCATCGAGGCAGTCGTGTTCGACCGTGGCGGCAACCGCTACGCCGGCCGCGTCGCCGCGATCGCCGACGGCGCCCGCGAAGGTGGCCTGAGCCTGTGATGACCAACCAGAACAACGCCGAGAAGAGGAATGTCTGATGGCTGGACCCCAGCGTCGAGGCGCCGGTACCGCCCAGACGGGCGGCGAGCGCGACAACAACCAGCGTGACAACCGCCGCGATGGCGGTCGTCGTGACGGCGGCCGCGGCCGCGGCCGCGAGGAAGAGCGCAACCAGTACGTCGAGAACGTCGTCACCATCAACCGTGTCGCCAAGGTCGTCAAGGGTGGTCGTCGCTTCAGCTTCACCGCCCTCGTCGTCGTCGGTGACGGTGACGGCACCGTCGGTGTCGGCTACGGCAAGGCCAAGGAAGTTCCCGCAGCCATCGCCAAGGGTGTCGAGGAGGCGAAGAAGAACTTCTTCCGCGTCCCCCGCATCCAGGGCACGATCCCGCACCCCGTTCAGGGTGAGGCTGCGGCGGGCGTCGTCCTGCTGAAGCCGGCATCGCCCGGTACCGGTGTCATCGCCGGTGGTCCGGTGCGCGCCGTCCTCGAGTGCGCGGGCATCCACGACGTGCTGTCGAAGTCTCTGGGCTCCGACAACTCGATCAACATCGTCCACGCGACGGTCGCGGCCCTCCAGGGTCTCGAGCGTCCGGAGGCCGTGGCCGCTCGCCGTGGCCTGCCGATCGACGACGTCGTCCCCGCTGCGATGCAGCACGCGATGGCCGAGAAGGCAGGTGCGTGATGGCTCAGCTCAAGGTGACCCAGATCCGTTCCGAGATCGGTGGCAAGCCGCAGCACCGTGAGACCCTGCGTTCGCTGGGCCTCAAGCGCATCGGCCACACGGTCGTCAAGGAGGACCGCCCCGAGTTTCGGGGCATGGTCCGCGCGGTCGCGCACCTCGTGACCGTCGAGGAGGTTGACTGAAAATGCCTGACACCAAGGCCAACGGGTCGGCCCTGAAGATCCACAACCTGCGTCCCGCCCCGGGTGCCAAGACCGCGAAGACCCGTGTGGGTCGCGGTGAGGGCTCCAAGGGCAAGACCGCGGGTCGTGGTACCAAGGGTACGAAGGCTCGCTACCAGGTTCCCGCTCGCTTCGAGGGTGGTCAGACGCCGCTGCACATGCGTCTGCCCAAGCTCCGCGGCTTCAAGAACCCGTTCAAGGTCGAGTACCAGGTCGTGAACCTGGACAAGATCTCCACCTTGTTCCCCGAGGGCGGCGACGTCGACGTCGCGGCGCTCGTGGAGAAGGGTGCCGTCCGCAAGGGCCAGCCCGTCAAGGTGCTCGGCACTGGCGACATCACCGTCAAGGTGAACGTCACGGCGCAGAAGTTCTCGGCCACGGCCAAGGACAAGATCGAGGCCGCAGGCGGTTCCGTCACCGCTGAGTGACGCGTCTGAGACAGGACCCCGCCGGGGTGCCACGATGTGGTGCTCCCGGCGGGGTTCTTTCGTCGTCGGGGCGCGGGGGAGGGTATCGTCTATTCGTTGACGGTGGTCGCCCGCGTCGGGTGCGACGCCGTCGTCGGGGCCACCCGGCAAGCCCTTTACGTATTCAGCCGTGACGCGTCACGGCTCAGGAGGTTTTTGTGCTGACCAGTTTTGGACGCGCCTTCCGGACGCCCGAACTGCGCAACAAGATCCTGTTCACGCTGGCCATCATGGCGTTGTTCCGGCTCGGTTCGCACATTCCGACGCCGGGGATCAGCTTCGATCTCGTGGCCAAGTGTCAGGCCGCGGCCGGTGGTTCGAACAGCCTCCTCGGGCTCGCGAACCTGTTCTCGGGTGGCGCGCTGCTCCAGCTGTCGATCTTCGCGCTCGGCATCATGCCCTACATCACCGCGTCGATCATCATCCAGTTGTTGACGGTCGTCATCCCGCGTTTCGAGACCCTCAAGAAGGAGGGCCAGAGCGGGCAGGCGAAGATGACGCAGTACACCCGCTATCTCGCGATCGCGCTAGCGCTCCTGCAGAGTTCGACGCTCATCACCGCCGCTCGCAGCCCGTGGACGATTCTCGGTGGTAGCCCGACCACGTGTTCGACGATCATGACGGACGACTCGATCCCGACCGTCCTGCTCATGATCCTGACCCTGACGGCCGGCACCGGCCTCATCATGTGGCTCGGTGAGCAGGTGACGGAACGGGGTATCGGCAACGGTATGTCGCTGCTCATCCTGACCGCCGTCGCCGCTCGCGTGCCCCAGAGTCTGTGGGCGATCCACAACCAGGGCTGGGGGCGTTTCATCGCCGTCGTCATCATGTGCTTGGCCGTGACGACCGCCGTCGTGTTCGTGGAGAACAGCCAGCGACGCATCCCCGTCCAATACGCGAAGCGCATGGTCGGACGTCGATCCTACGGCGGGACGACGACGTACATCCCGCTGAAGGTCAACATGGCGAACGTCATCCCGATCATCTTCGCGACATCGTTGCTCTCCCTGCCCGTCATGGTTTCGCAGTTCACGGCGAACAAGACGAATCCGCCCGAGTGGGCGCAGTGGATCAACACCTACCTGGCGCGCGGCGACCACCCCGTATACATGGCGATCTACACGGTCATGATCCTGTTCTTCACGTTCTTCTACGTGTCGATCACCTACCAGCCCGACGAGGTGGCGGACAACCTCAAGCAGGCCGGAAGCTTCATTCCGGGCGTTCGCGCCGGCTCCGCGACGGCCAAGTACCTCAACTACGTCCTGACGCGCATCACCACCGTCGGCGCCATCTACATCGCGTTCCTCGCGCTGCTACCCCTGATCGCGCTGGCGCTCTTCGACGCGAACCAGAACGTTCCGTTCGGTGGCGCGTCCATCCTCATCCTCGTCGGCGTGGGTCTGGAGACCGTCAAGCAGGTCGACTCCAAGCTGCAACAGCACAACTACGAAGGGTTCTTGCGGTAATGCGACTCATCATTCTCGGACCCCCCGGGGCAGGCAAGGGAACGCAGGCGGAGCGTCTGGCCGAAAGTCGGGGCATCCCGCACATCTCGACCGGCGATATCTTCCGCACCAACATCAAGAACGAGACCGAGCTGGGTCTCAAGGTCAAGGACATCTTGGCCTCCGGCGGTTACGTCACGGACGAGATCACGAACGAGATCGTCAAGAACCGTCTCGACGAGGCGGACGCCGCGAACGGCTTCCTGCTCGACGGATACCCGCGCACCGCGGGCCAGGTCGTCGCGCTCGAGGAGATGCTCGCGGCGAAGGGCCAGGCCCTCGACGCGGCCCTGGAACTCACCGTCGATGGCGAGGAGCTCGTGCAGCGCCTGCTCAAGCGCGCCGAGACGTCGGGCCGTGCGGACGACACCGAAGAGGTCATCCGCGAGCGTCAGGAGCTCTACGTGCGCGAGACGGCGCCGCTGGCCGCCGCCTACACCGAGCGTGGCCTCCTCGTCCAGGTCGACGGCATGGGTTCGATCGATGAGGTCGAGGCGCGCATCAACGCCGCCCTCGACGAGGTGGCGGCGAAGAACTGATGTTCGGACGCACCCGACTGGATTTCAAGTCGAGTGACGACATCCGCGCGATGCGCCGGGCCGGTCTCGTGACCGGCTCGGCGCTTCGCGCGTCGGCACTCGGAACGCGCGCGGGCATGACGACGAAGGACGTCGACGCCATCGCCCACGCCCACATGCTCGAACGCGGTGCGACGCCGTCGTTCCTCGGGTACCACGGCTTTCCTGCCACGTTGTGCATCTCGGTCAACGACGAGGTGGTCCATGGCATCCCGGGGGAGCGTGTGCTCCACGACGGTGATGTCGTGTCGCTCGACTGCGGTGCGATCGTCGACGGGTGGCACGGCGATTCGGCGCTGACGTTCGTCGTCGGGGCCGACGAGTCGTCGCCGGTGGGCGCGACCCGCGTGGCGGCGCGGCATGCGGGTGAGGGGGCGCAGTTCGGCGTCGAGGATGTCGTCGCGACAGGCGAGGGGGATCCCGTTGCAGCGCTCGTGCTCAGCACCGAGCTGTCGATGTGGCACGGCATCACCTCGGTGATCCCAGGCCACCGACTCAATGACGTCGGCACGTCGGTCGAGGACTGCCTGCGCATTCACCTCGGCGCGCTGGCTGACTTCGAGATCGTGGACGGGTACACGGGGCACGGCATCGGGCGCGAGCTGCACCAGGAGCCGACGGTCTACAACGAAGAGGTGCCAGAGCGGCTGCCCAAGGTGAAGCCCGGTCTCGTCGTCGCCGTTGAGCCGATGGTCACACTCGGCACGTACGAGACGCACGAGCTCGCCGACGGTTGGACCGTCAAGACCGACGACGGCTCCCTCGCCGCGCACTTCGAGCACACCGTGGCGGTGACGGAGCGGGGCCTGTGGGTGCTGACGGCGCAGGACGGCGGACGTTCGCGTCTCGAGCCGCTCGGGTTGTACGGCGGCCTCGACGACTGAGGGCCCACGTGGACGCGGCGCCGTCGAGGTCGCCGTCGCTCGAGCCCCTCTCATCGGACTGGAGGTGGGTCGACGCGATTTGGGGAAGCCGTGCGCGTCTCGTAGACTGAGGGACGGTCTGTCGTGGTAGGTGACGCCCAGCGTCACGCGGTGCGACGGGCCGGCCAACAGATTCCGCCCATCCGGGGCGGTTTCGTGAAGCGAAATGCGGAGGCTATGGCCAAGAAGGACGGTGTCATCGAGATCGAGGGCACGATCGTCGAGGCTCTCCCGAACGCGATGTTCCGGGTCGAGCTCACGAACGGTCACAAGGTTCTCGCTCACATCTCGGGCAAGATGCGTCAGCACTACATCCGGATCCTCCCCGAGGACCGGGTCGTCGTCGAGCTCTCGCCCTATGACCTGACCCGCGGCCGTATCGTCTTCCGTTACCGCTGATTCAACCCAGTTCTCGCTCCCCGCGCTGCGTCCGCATGGTCGCAGCGTGTCGGTGTGTCGAGAGCGCGATCGACAAGACAGCAGGCAGATGAAGGTTCAGCCGAGCGTCAAGAAGATCTGTGACAAGTGCAAGGTGATTCGCCGCAACGGCCGAGTCATGGTGATCTGCGAGAACCTGCGCCACAAGCAGCGCCAGGGCTGATCCACCGAGCACCAGCTCACAGCGTCTTCACCAGGACGCAACACATGAAAACTGCAGCACCCGGCCCCACTGGGCTCTGACGAGGATCCGACAGGATGAATCGTCGAGATCTCTCAGAGCGATCTGATCCAGAGACACGCCAGTGGACGTCACCCTCGGCGCGGAGGCCGAGGACCCGCGAGTCCCACCGCTCATCACGAGCATCGAGGCTCACGCCATAGCGGGAACGGTGCTGCCCCAGACCTCCGCTCATGATCAGGAGAACACATGGCACGTCTCATCGGTGTCGACCTGCCGCGCGAGAAGCGCGTCGAGGTCGGCCTCACCTACATCTTCGGCGTCGGGCGTACCCGTGCCCAGGAGACGCTGGCCGCGACCGGCGTCAACCCGGACACGCGCGTCCGCGACCTCACCGAGGAAGAACTCGTCAAGCTGCGTGACCACCTCGAGGCAAGCTTCCGCCTCGAAGGTGACCTGCGCCGTGAGATCGCCGCCGACATCCGCCGCAAGGTGGAGATCGGAAGCTACGAGGGTCTGCGCCACCGCCGTGGCCTGCCCGTGCACGGTCAGCGCACCAAGACGAACGCTCGTACCCGCAAGGGCCCGAAGCGCACCGTGGCCGGCAAGAAGAAGGCCAAGTGAGTCGAGCAGCTTCGGCTGATCACGACTACTTCCTCAACTGAGCGTCGAAACAGGAGATTCGAACTATGCCTCCCAAGAGCCGTATGGCCGCGGGCGCCAAGAAGGTGCGCCGCAAGGAGAAGAAGAACGTTGCTGCGGGCCAGGCCCACATCAAGAGCACGTTCAACAACACCATCGTTTCCATCACGGACCCCACCGGCGCCGTGATCTCGTGGGCGTCCGCCGGCCAGGTCGGCTTCAAGGGCTCCCGCAAGTCGACCCCCTACGCAGCGCAGATGGCCGCCGAGGCCGCTGCGCGTCGTGCCATGGACCACGGCATGCGCAAGGTCGACGTCTTCGTCAAGGGCCCGGGTTCCGGTCGTGAGACCGCCATCCGCTCGCTCACCGCGACCGGCCTCGAGGTCGGCGCGATCAGCGATGTCACGCCCACGCCGCACAACGGCGTCCGCCCGCCCAAGCGTCGCCGCGTCTGATCACCCAGACACCGCGAACGAAGACGAACTAGGAGACACCCCACATGGCCCGTTACACCGGCCCGATCACCAAGAAGTCGCGTCGACTCAAGACCGACCTCGTCGGTGGTGACAAGAACTTCGAGATGCGCCCCTTCCCGCCCGGCCAGCACGGCCGCGGTCGAATCCAGGAGAAGGAGTACCTCCACCAGCTGCAGGAGAAGCAGAAGGCCCGCTTCACCTACGGCGTCATGGAGAAGCAGTTCGTCCGGTACTACAAGGAGGCGGCGCGCCGCCCCGGCAAGACCGGTGAGAACCTGCTCATCATCCTCGAGTCCCGCCTCGACAACGTCATCTACCGCGCCGGCCTCGCCCGCACGCGTCGCGCTGCTCGCCAGCTCGTCACGCACGGTCACTTCGAGGTCAACGGCGTGCGCGTCGACGTCCCGTCCTACCGCGTCGAGCAGTACGACATCATCACGGTCCGTGAGAAGTCGCGCGAGGCGTTCCCGATCCAGCTCGCTCGCGAGACGTTCGGCGAGCGTCCCGTTCCGGCGTGGCTGCACGTCGTCCCGGGCACGCTGCAGGTGCTGATCCACCAGCTCCCGACGCGCGAGCAGATCGACAGCCAGCTCACCGAGCAGCTCATCGTCGAGCTCTACTCGAAGAACTGATCCGAGCTTCGCATCGGAAGGTGGCGCTTCGCGCCGCGTGAGGCGCCACCTTCCACCTGCCGGTCCGAGAGACAGAGCTCGCACCGGCGCAGGACTCGATTCCTGCTCGTTCACCCGGCGTCAAATAGTGGTCGCCGTAGGAAAGGACAACGAGAGTGCTCATCGCACAGCGCCCCACGCTCTCCGAGGACGTGGTTTCCGAGAGCCGTTCGCGGTTCGTCATCGAGCCCCTGGAGCCGGGTTTCGGCTACACGCTCGGCAACTCGCTCCGCCGCACCCTGCTCTCGAGCATCCCGGGTGCCGCCGTCACCAGCATCCGCATCGACGGCGTCCAGCACGAGTTCTCGACGATCCCCGGCGTCAAGGAAGACGTCACCGAGGTCATCCTCAACATCAAGGGTCTGGTCGTCTCCTCGGAGCACGACGAGCCCGTCGTGATGTACCTGCGCAAGCAGGGCGCGGGTGTCGTCACCGCTGCTGACATCGCGCCCCCGGCCGGTGTCGAGGTGCACAACCCCGACCTCGAGATCGCGACGCTGAACGACAAGGGCAGCATCGAGATGGAGCTGACGGTCGAGCGCGGCCGCGGCTACGTCTCGGCGGCGCTGAACAAGTCGGCGGAGCAGGAGATCGGCCGCATCCCGGTCGACTCCATCTACTCGCCGGTGCTGGCCGTGACCTACAAGGTCGAGGCCACGCGTGTCGAGCAGCGCACCGACTTCGACAAGCTCATCGTCGACGTCGAGACGAAGAACTCGATGGCCCCGCGTGACGCCATGGCTTCGGCCGGCTCCACGCTCGTCGAGCTGTTCGGTCTCGCGCGCGAGCTCAACGTCGAGGCCGAGGGCATCGACATGGGTCCGTCCCCGACCGACGCAGCGCTCGCCGAGGACCTCGCTCTGCCGATCGAGGACCTCGACCTCACCGTCCGCTCCTACAACTGCCTCAAGCGCGAGGGCATCCACACCGTGGGTGAACTCGTGTCCCGCAGCGAGGCCGACCTGCTCGACATTCGCAACTTCGGTTCGAAGTCGATCCACGAGGTCGCCGACAAGCTGCGCGACATGGGCCTTCAGCTGAAGGACAGCCCGCCCGGGTTCGACGCCAGCGTCATCGCCGACCGCTACGACGAGGACGCCGACGGCGCGGACCTCGCCGAGGACGAGCAGTACTGAGCAGCTTTTCGGTACAGCGGTGAGCCTGCTCGCTGAGTTGAGCATTCTCGCAGCTGACCGGTAGACCAAGGAGAAAACATGCCTACCCCCACGAAGGGCGCCCGCGTCGGCGGCAGCCCGTCGCACGAGCGGCTGATCATGGCCAACATGGCCACTCAGCTGTTCACCCACGACCGCGTCACGACGACGGAGGCGAAGGCCAAGCGCCTGCGTCCGTACGCCGAGCGCCTCATCTCGTTCGGCAAGCGCGGCGACCTCGCCTCGCGTCGACGCGTGATGCGCAAGATCTCGGACAAGTCGGCCGTGCACCGTCTCTTCACGGAGATCGCACCCGACATGGCCGAGCGTCCCGGCGGCTACACGCGCATCACCAAGATCGCGCCGCGCAAGGGCGACAACGCCCCCATGGTCGTCATCGAACTGGTTCGCGAGGCCTACTCCGCGAAGCAGTCGACGGTCAAGGAGGCCGAGGCCGCCACGCAGCGCGCGGTCAAGGAAGACGCTGCGGCCGCTCCGGCAGCGGACGTCACGCCCGAGACCCCTGCCGCGACGGAGACGTCCGGCGGTGCCTCGAAGGCTGACGGCGACGCCTGATCGACCTGTCACGCACGATGCCCGCTTCCTCCTCGGGGGAGGCGGGCATCGTCGCGTCCGGGCTCGAGTTCGCGGGATAGGTTGGGCGGCATGCGTTTCAGGATCGACTTCGCCTACGACGGCACCGACTTCTCGGGGTGGGCCCGCCAGCCCGGACGTCGCACTGTCGAGGAAGAACTGACGGGTGCGCTCACGCGCGTCCTGCGCCGCGAGGACGTCCGGCTGACGGTGGCCGGGCGCACCGACGCCGGCGTCCACGCGCGCGGTGGGGTGTGCCACGGCGACATCGACGCCGACGCGTGGGCTGCGCTGCCGGGGCGAAGCGAGCGTGCGCCCGCGCAGGCGCTCGTCACGCGCCTCAACGGCGTCCTGGCGGGGGACGTCGTCGTCAAGGCCGCCAGTGAGCAGCCCGCGAGTTTCGATGCTCGCTTCTCGGCGCTGAAGCGCCGCTACAGCTATCGCCTGCTCGACGATGCGGCGCGCCTCGACCCGCTTCGCCGGCGCGACACCGTCGTCGTCAAGCGAACCCTGGACGTCGACGCGATGAACGCCGCGTCGGCCCTGCTCATCGGGTTGCACGACTTCGCGGCCTACTGCAAGCCCCGCGAGGGTGCGACGACGATCCGCACGCTGCTCGACTACGCGTGGACGCGCGAGGCGGACGGCGTGCTAACCGCGCGGTTGGAGGCCGACGCGTTCTGCCACTCGATGGTGCGGGCCCTCATCGGCGGCGTCGTGCCCGTGGGGGAGGGGCGTCGCCCGATCGACTGGCCCGCGCAGGTGCTGACGGCGGGGCGACGCGACCCGGGCGTCGTCGTGATGCCGCCGCACGGGCTGTGCCTCGAGGAGGTCAGCTACCCGAGCCCCGATCAGTTCGCGGCGCGCGATGCGGCGTCGCGCGTCATGCGTTCGGCGGCTGACCTCGATGGGGCAACCTGACCGCGTCGCGACCGCTGGCTCGACGTCAGCGCGGCGAATACGAGCGGAGTGGCCGGACGCGAGTGTCAGGACGCGTGGATTCGGCCCGTTCGCTCGCATTCATCGGCCGGTCATGGAGCTCGCCTGGGCCAGTGCTCACGTGACGTTCGGCAACGGCAGCGGGACGACGGTGACGGCGACCCGTCGCGCACCCGGGGTGCCGGCGCCGGCTCGGCGATACCGCGCAAGAAGCGCCTCCATCTCGGAGCGCAGAGCGCTCATCTGCTCCTCGCTCACGAGGACGGGGGAGTCGAATGCGCGGCACTCGTCCTGCCACACGTAGGGCCAGGCGTCCTGCTCGTCGACCCAGGCGTGGGCGCGCTCACTGACGTGCGTGATGAAGTCGTGCTCGAGCCAGCGCGCGTCGTCGGCGTCGGCGTCGTCGAGGAACTCGAGGGCATCGCTGGGATTCGCGTCATCGGTGTCGTCCGATTCGTCGACGAGAGCCCAGACGCGCGTCTTCGCGTTGCCGAGCCCGGTGTCCTCGACGAGGCCTGCGCTCTCGAGCACGCGCACGTGGTAGCTCGTCGCCCCGGTGTGCGTGCCGAGGGCTCGGGCCAGTTCGGCAGACGTCGAACCGCCGTGCAGACGCAGGTGGGCGAGGATGCGCGAACGCATCGGATGGGCGATGACGCGGTAGGGGTCGCTGCCCGCGGCCGTGTTCATGGCCCGAGGCTACCGGAGTCGACAGCGCGACGACGGAGGCGTCCATTTTGCACAATTGTTGTGCGATCGACCCGGAGTGCGTCGATCGACGGGTGTGGCGATCCGTGAAAGACATTGCGGCGCAAGGGGATACGTCATGACTGCACGATTTCGACCGGGTGTGCATCTGCCGTAGACTGGATGACTGTTGCTTCGTCGCAGCTGGTCGCATGCGGGCTGTCGCCCGGGCGGTGACCGCGCACGAAGTGGCCGCCCATCGTCAACGACAGAACGAAGGGAACGACCGTGCGTACGTTCACCCCCAACCAGGAGTCGGCTCAGGCTGACCGCACCTGGCACGTCATCGACGCCACCGACGTCGTTCTGGGTCGCCTCGCGTCCCAGACTGCATCGCTGCTGCGTGGCAAGCACAAGCCCACGTTTGCGCCGCACATCGACACCGGTGACTTCGTCATCATCATCAACGCCGACAAGGTCGCCCTCACCGGCGCCAAGCTCGAGAAGAAGAAGGCCTACCGTCACTCGGGCTTCCCCGGCGGTCTGACCTCGACCTCCTACACGGAGCTCATGGCGAAGGACCCGGAGAAGGCCGTCGAGAAGGCCGTCCGAGGCATGCTGCCCAAGACGAAGCTGGGCCGCGCCCAGATCGCCAAGCTCAAGGTGTACCGCGGTGCCGAACACCCGCACGCCGCGCAGCAGCCCAAGCCGTTCGAGATCACCCAGGTCGCGCAGTAATCGCGCGCGCTGCTGAATTCTTAGGAGAACCGTGGCAGACCAGAACGTTGAGCTCGACGTCCTCGAGACGGACGAGCCGCAGCTGACCGAATACACGAGCGAGTCGACCGGCCCCGTCGGCGAGAACGGCGAGGTTCGTCGCCCGTCCGCTTCCGCGCCCGGCGCCGCGACCGGCCGCCGCAAGCAGGCTATCGCCCGCGTCCGCATCGTCCCCGGTACGGGCGAGTGGAAGATCAACGGCCGCACCCTCGAGGAGTACTTCCCGAACAAGGTGCACCAGCAGATCGTCAACGAGCCCCTCACGGTGCTCGAGCTGGACGGTGCGTACGACGTCCTCGTGCGCGTGCACGGCGGTGGCCCCTCGGGCCAGGCCGGTGCCGTTCGCCTCGGCGTCGCCCGTTCGCTGAACGGCGTCGACGAAGAGCTGAACCGTCCGATCCTCAAGAAGGCCGGCTTCCTCACGCGTGACGCACGCGTTCCGGAGCGCAAGAAGGCCGGTCTCAAGAAGGCCCGCAAGGCGTCGCAGTTCAGCAAGCGCTGATCCACGCGCTGCACTGCTCGAATCGCTCCGTATCCGGCCCATGCGCCGGGTGCGGAGCGATTCGCGTACCGCCGCGTATTGTGGAGAGAGATTCCGAAGACCTCAGGAGGGGCACATGGGCCGCATGTTCGGCACTGACGGTGTGCGTGGCGTCGCCAACCAGGACGTCACGGCAGAGCTCGCACTCGGGCTGTCCGTCGCAGCAGCACGGGTACTCGTCGAGGCCGGGGAGGTCTCGGCCGATCACGAGCGTCCTGTCGCCGTCGTCGGACGCGACCCGCGCGCGTCGGGGGAGTTCCTCGGTGCGGCCACCGTCGCCGGGCTCGCGAGCGCGGGCGTCGACGTCTACGACGCGGGCGTGCTGCCGACGCCGGCCATCGCCTACCTGACGGCGACGATGAACGCCGACCTCGGCGCGATGCTGTCGGCCTCGCACAACGCGATGCCCGACAACGGCATCAAGTTCTTCAGCCGCGGCGGCCACAAGCTGCCCGACGCGCTCGAGGATGCGATCGAGGCGCACCTGCATGAGGAGTACGAGCGTCCGACGGGTGCGTCGGTCGGGCGTGTGCATTCCTACGCCGAGGGCGGTGAGAAGTACATCGGTCACCTGCTCGGCGCGCTTCCGCACCGCCTCGAGGGCCTCAAGATCGTCGTCGACTGCGCGCACGGCGCGGCCTCCGTCGTCGGGCCCGAGGTGTTCCGCCGCGCCGGCGCGGACGTCGTCGTCATCGGTGCCACGCCGGACGGGCTCAACATCAACGACGGCTACGGCTCGACGCACCTGGAGAAGCTGCAGGAAGCGGTCGTCGCGAATGGAGCCGACTTCGGTGTGGCCTTCGACGGTGACGCCGACCGCTGCCTCGCCGTCGACGGAACGGGTGCGGTGGTCGACGGTGACCAGATCATGGCGATCCTCGCGCTCGACCTCAAGGAGCGCGGCGTGCTCGCCGAGGACACGCTCGTCGCGACGGTCATGAGCAACCTCGGCATCATCAAGGCGATGGAGCGCGAGGGCATCACCGTCAAGCAGACCGGTGTCGGCGACCGCTACGTGCTCGAGGAGATGCGCCGCGGGCCGTACTCGCTCGGGGGCGAGCAGTCCGGGCACGTCATCGCACTCGACCACGGCACGACCGGTGACGGCGTGCTCACGGGCCTGCTCCTCGCTGCGCGCGTGGCCTCGAGTGGGCGCTCGCTCGCCCAGCTCGGCGCCGTCATGCAGCGGATGCCGCAGAAGCTCATCAACGTCAAGGGCGTCGACAAGTCGGCCGTCGATTCGCACGACGGCGTGCAGGCCGCTGTGCGCGCCGCCGAGAGCGACCTCGCCGGCGCCGGGCGCGTGCTGCTGCGCAAGTCGGGCACCGAACCGGTCGTGCGCGTCATGGTCGAGGCCGACACCGCCGAACGCGCGCAGGCCGTCGCGACGCACCTCGCCGACGTCGTCAAGCGCGAGCTGTCGATCGACTGAACTGCCGGCTGCGCGCTTTCGTCCTGCGCCCAGATGCACCCTGGTGCATCTGGGCGCAGTCGTGTGCCTCCCAGTCGTGTGGTGGCCCGGCGAGTTGTCGACGGGAGCTGACGGACAGCGCCGACGGCCGTCACGCGTGCGGGGTGTGTCACAGTGGCAGGCATGAGCCTGCCAGCCGCCCAGCCGAGTCGACGCAGCGACGTCGAGCCGTTCCACGTCATGGAGGTGCTCGCCGCGGCAGCGGAACGTCAGCGTACGCACGGCGACGTCATCAGCCTGTGCGCCGGCCAGCCCTCGACGGGCGCGCCGCGCGCAGCCCGGGAGGCGGCCGTCGCGGCGATCGAGGCCGATGCGCTCGGGTACACCGAGACGGTCGGCATCCGGCCGCTGCGTGAGGCGATCGCCGCGTATCACCGCGGCCTCGGCGTCGACGACGTGAGTGCTGACGACGTCGTCGTCACGACCGGGTCGTCGGGCGCGTTCACGCTGCTGTTCCTCGCTGCGTTCGACGGCGGCGACGAGGTGTGGATGACCCGCCCGGGCTACCCCGCCTACCGCAACACGCTGCGGGCGCTGGGGACGTCCGTCGTGGAGCTCGCGTGCGGCGCCGAGGTGCGCTACCAACCCACCGTCGCGATGCTCGAGGCGGAACGTGTCGCGCGCGGCGCCGCGCCGAAGGGGCTCGTCGTCGCGAGCCCCGCCAACCCGACGGGCACGATCATCGACGCTGACGAACTCGCAGCCATCGCGCGCTGGTGCGACGCGCACGGCGTGCTGCTCGTCAGCGACGAGATCTACCACGGCATCTCGTTCGGACGCGCGACGTCGAGCGCGTGGCAGACATCGCGCCAGGGCGCCGTCATCGGTTCCGTGTCGAAGTTCTCCTCGATGACGGGTTGGCGCGTCGGGTGGATGCTCGTGCCTGCGCACCTGCGCCGACGCGTCGCCATCCTTGCCTCGAATCTCACGATCTGCCCGCCGGCCGTGTCACAACATGCGGCGCTCGCGGCCCTCGGCGAGGCGGCACGCGGTGAGCTGGAGGAGCACGTCGAGACGTACCGGCGCAATCGTGAGTTGGTGCAGCGGCGCCTTCCAGAGATCGGGGTGACGACCTACGCGCCACCGGACGGCGCGTTCTACGCCTGGTGCGACGTCGCGCACCTCACCGACGACTCCGCGCGCTGGTGCGCCGACGTGCTCGCCGCGACGGGCGTCGCCATCACCCCCGGGATCGACTTCGACCCCGTCGACGGGCACCGGTTCATGCGGATGAGCCTCGCTGCCGCGAGCGATGAGCTCGACGAGGCGTTCGAGCGGATGGCGAGGTTCGTCGGTAGCTCGTCCTGACGCTGTGACGTCCTGCGGTTCACCAGTCGTGCCGGCTACGTCAGACGGCTCCGGTCGCTCGGGCCCTACTGTTCGTGGGATGCACGTCGGGGCGTCAGGAACCCCCTGGTCTCCTGACGCGCCGCCGCGAGTCGTTGGGCTCAGATGAGCCCGAGGGCTCGGACGGCGTCGCGCTCGCTCTCGAGCTCGGCGACGCTCACGTCGATGCGGGCGCGGCTGAACTCGTCGATCGTGAGGTCGGGAACGATCCGCCAGGCGCGCTCGGTGACGGTGACGGGGAAGCTCGACACGAGCCCCTCGGGCACGCCGTAGGAGCCCTCAGACGGCACGGCCATGGAGACGATCCGGTCGGTGCCGAGAGCCCAGTCTCGGGCGTGATCGATCGTCGCGCTCGCGGCGCTCGCCGCTGACGACGCGCCTCGGGCGTCGATGATCGCGGCGCCGCGCTTCGCGACCGTCGGGATGAAGACGTCGTTGAGCCAGGCGTCATCGCCCACCTCGAGGCGCGCGGCACGGCCATGGATCGCCGCGTGCGTGACGTCCGGGTACTGCGTCGCGCTGTGGTTGCCCCAGATGATGACGTCGTGGATGTCGGTGACGCTCGCACCCGTCTTCGCTGCGAGTTGGGCGACGGCGCGGTTCTGGTCGAGGCGGGTCAGCGCGCTGAAGCGCTCGTTCGGGATGTCCCGTGCCGCATGCATCGCGATGAGGCAGTTCGTGTTCGCGGGGTTGCCGGTGACGGTGACCTGCACGTCATCGGACGCCGAGTCGTTGAGCGCCTCACCCTGCGGGCCGAAGATCCGGCCGTTGACCTCGAGCAGATCACCGCGTTCCATGCCCGGGCCGCGCGGCTTAGCCCCGACGAGCAACGCGTGGGAGACGCCGTCGAACATGCGGCGCGCGTCGGAGCCGGTCTGCATGCCCGCGAGCAACGGGAACGCGCAGTCCTGCAGTTCCATGACGGTGCCCTCCAGCTTGCCGAGCGCTTCGTCGACCTCGAGCAGGCGCAGCTCGACGGGCTGGTCGGGGCCGAGCAGTTCACCCGCGGCGATGCGGAAGAGGAGGCTGTAACCAATGGCGCCAGCGGCTCCGCTGACGGCGACGCGAACGGCGGGCTTGGGCATGACGGCTCATTTCGTCGGCGGGTTCTCGGACGAGACCTCGGGTCACCACTGACGGTAGGCCGAGCCGGCCCGCCGCGTCAGGGCCGAACGTCCGTGCGGGCCCTCCCGAGGCCCCGGAGTGTGCGAGTGGCCCGGGAGGGGCGCACAGCAGCCTGTGCGTGCCGCGACATCAGGCGTGCCGCCACCCGCTGGGGGTGGCGGCATGGCGACAGCGGCGGACGATCAGGCCGTGATGTCACCCAGGGTGCCGACGACGTGCGCCTCGCCCTCACCGATGTCGTAGTGCACGGCGACGACGGCGAGCCGGCCGGCGTCGATGCGATCACGGATCAGCTGACTGCGCTGGGGGAGGAGCTCGCTCGTCGCCCGGGCATGCTCGGCCTCGAACTGCTCGCCGGTCGTCAGCCCGTGCTTGCGCCCGTGCAGGATCGACGGCATGACGCGCTCGATGATCGTGTGGAGGTACCCCGGCGGCATGTCGCCGGTCTCCTCGGCGGCGAGCGTCGCGTTGATGGCGCCGCAGCTCTTGTGCGCGAGCACGACGACGAGCGGTGCGCGCAGCACCTCGGTGCCGAACTCGATCGAGCCGAGCACGCTGGGGTCAAGCACGTGGCCCGCGGTGCGCACGACGAACAGATCGCCGAGGCCCTGGTCGAAGATCATCTCGGCCGGCACGCGGGAGTCGCCGCACCCGAAGATGACGGCCTGGGGTGCCTGCCCGGCGACGAGCTCGCGCCGGCGCTCGCCGTCACTGTGCGGGCGGTGCGTCGTGCCGGAGACGAAGCGTCGGTTGCCCTCGACGAGGGTGTCCCAGGCCTGCTGCGGCGTGAGGGTGCTGCTCATGGTGGTTCCTTGGTGATGACGTCGGCGCCGTCAGCTCAGGCCGGGGCGGGTGGTGATGGTCATGGCGGTGGGCTTCGCCGTGGCGGCGAAGAAGTCGTTGCCCTTGTCGTCGACGACGATGAACGCGGGGAAGTTCTCGACCTCGATCTTCCACACGGCCTCCATGCCGAGCTCAGGGTATTCGAGCACCTCGACCTTCTTGATGCAGTCGAGGGCGAGACGCGCGGCCGGGCCGCCGATCGAGCCGAGGTAGAACCCGCCGTACTCCTGGCAGGCCTCCGTCACCTGGGCGCTGCGGTTGCCCTTGGCGAGCATCACCATCGAGCCGCCGGCGGCCTGGAACTGCTTGACGTACGAATCCATGCGCCCGGCCGTCGTCGGCCCGAACGAACCGGACGCCATGCCCTCCGGCGTCTTCGCGGGGCCTGCGTAGTAGACCGGGTGGTCCTTGAGGTACTGCGGCATCTCCTCGCCGGCGTCGAGGCGCTCCTTGATCTTCGCGTGCGCGATGTCGCGCGCGACGACGAGCGTCCCCGTCAGCGAAAGGCGAGTCTTGACGGGATGCTTGCTCAGCTCGGCGCGGATCTCGTCCATCGGGCGGCTCAGGTCGATGTCGACGGCGGCGCCCTTGCCGGTCGAGCCCGCGCCGGTTGCCTCGTCGCCGCTCTCGATGAGGTGCGCCTCGGTGACGTCGGGCAGGAACTGCGCCGGGTCGGTCTCGAGCTGCTCGATGAACACGCCCTCGCGCGTGATCTTGCCGAGCACCTGACGGTCGGCCGAGCAGCTGACGGCGATCGCGACGGGCAGCGACGCGCCGTGGCGCGGGAGGCGGACGACGCGCACGTCGTGACAGAAGTACTTGCCGCCGAACTGCGCGCCGATGCCGAAGTTGCGCGTCAGTTCGAGGATCTGCTCCTCGAGCTCCGGGTCGCGGAAGCCGTGGCCGGTGGCGGCGTCACCGGACGTCGGCAGCTCGTCGAGGTACTTCGCGCTCGCGTACTTCGCGGTCTTGAGCGCGAACTCGGCGCTCGTGCCGCCGATGACGACGGCGAGGTGGTACGGCGGGCACGCGGCGGTGCCGAGGCTGCGCAGCTTCTCGTCGAGGAACTCGAGCATGCGCTTGGGGTTGAGGATCGCCTTCGTCTCCTGGTACAGGAACGACTTGTTGGCGCTGCCGCCGCCCTTGGCCATGAAGAGGAACTTGTAGGTGGTCTCGTGGCCCGGCTGGCTGTCGGCGTAGATCTCGATCTGCGCGGGCAGGTTCGAGCCGGTGTTCTTCTCGTCCCACATCGTCAGCGGCGCCATCTGGCTGTAGCGCAGATTGAGTTTCGTGTACGCGTCGTAGACGCCCTTCGCGAGCGACGCCTCGTCGGGAGCGGGGTCGTGCTCGTCACGCGCGACGAGCACCTGCGAACCCTTCTTGCCCATGACGATCGCCGTGCCCGTGTCCTGACACATCGGCAGGACGCCCGCCGCCGCGATGTTCGCGTTCTTGAGCAGGTCGAGCGCGACGAACTTGTCGTTGTTGCTCGCCTCGGGATCGTCGAGGATCTTGCGCAGCTGCGCGAGGTGAGACGTACGCAGGTAGTGCGCGATGTCGTGCATCGCGGTGGCCGACAACGTCTCCAGGGCCGAGGGGTCGACCTCGAGGAAGGTGCGCCCGCCGGGGCCCTCGAGCGTGCGCACCCCGTCGCTCGTCAGCTTGCGGTAGGTGGTCGTGTCCTCGCCGGTGGGCAGCAGGTCGGAGTACGCGAAATCAGCCATGCGTGGAGACTATCGGAGCGCGACGCGGCTGCGGCCCGACGAGCCGGCGGCGCCGCCGTCAGGGCATGCGCGGGTGGGGTGTGAATGCGGACGAAAATCGCAGATGTGCACGCAGATCGCAGGAGGGGAGGGGGAACGTAGCACCCCTGATCGCGCGGTCGGGTAACGGCTCAATAACCGTTTGGTCTCCATGGCGGCGCGGGTATGGCGCCCATCACAGCGTGCGTGGATGATGAGTTGTCGATTAACAAGGATGGAGCGGTGTTCATGAACACATCCAAGTCACGCAGGCGAGTGGCTGCCGCAGCATCGATGGCGATGCTCGCGACGACCGCGCTCGCCGGGTGCGGTGGCGACAGCGGGGGCGGCACGCCCACGCTGACCTGGTACATCAACCCGGACGTCGGCAACTCCGACGCCTCCAAGGGTGGCCAGGCCACACTCGCCGCGAACTGCACGAAGGCCTCCGGCGGCAAGTACAAGATCAAGGTCGAGCTGCTGCCGAACTCGGCCTCCGACCAGCGCACGCAGCTGCTGCGTCGCCTCGCCGCGGGCGACAGCTCGATGGACCTCATGAGCACCGACCCGGCGTTCGTCACCGAGTTCGCTGCTGCGGGCTACCTCGCGCCCGTGCCGGAGTCGATGCAGAAGAACTTCACGGAGGACCGCGTCCAGAGCTCCATCGACGCCTCGATGTACAAGGGCAAGCTGACGTCCGTGCCGTTCTGGGCGAACACGCAGCTGCTCTGGTACAAGAAGTCGGTCGCGCAGAAGGCCGGTCTCGACATGAGCAAGCCGGTGACGTGGGATCAGGTCATCGACGCCGCGAAGAAGACGAAGACGAACGTCGGCGTCCAGGGCAAGCTCTACGAGGGCTACGCCGTGTGGATCAACGCGCTCGTCGCGGGCGGCGGCGGCAAGATCGTCGAGGACCCGAGTGCGACGTACGAGAACATCAAGCTCGGCCTCGACTCGGACGCCGGCAAGAAGGCCGCGTCGATCATCAACAAGGTCGCGACGTCGGGCGTCGGCGGCCCCGCGATCGGTTCGTCCGACGAGACGGCGTCGCTGACGCTGTTCCAGTCGCCGAGCGGCGGTTTCCTCGTCAACTGGCCCTACTCCTACGGTGCCATCCAGAAGGCCGCGCCGAAGGTGGCCGAGGACGTGGCGGCCGCGGTCTACCCGCGCACCGACGCCTCGCACGACGCCGCGCCTCCGTTCGGTGGTATCCAGCTCGCCGTCGGCAAGAACTCGAAGCACACCGACCTCGCCTACCAGGCGGCGGAGTGCATCACGAACGAGAAGAACACGACGGCGTACATGGTTGCCTCGGGCAACCCGAGCAGCCGCAAGGCCTCGTACGACTCGGCGGACGTCAAGAAGGCCTTCCCGAACGGGATCGCCGCCCAGATCCGCACCTCGCTGGACAAGGCCGTGCCGCGTCCGCTCTCGCCCTACTGGGGTGACATCTCCGGGGCTCTGCAGCAGCAGTTCTCGCCGCCGTCGAAGGTGACGCCGAACACTCCGGCCGAGGCCCAGAAGTTCATCCTCGACGTCCTGAAGGGGAAGGCCCTGCTGTGAGTACCGCTGCATCCATGGAGAAGAGTGCGGCCACCGGTGTCGCAACGGGGGCGAAGCGCAAGAAGGCGCCGCTCTCCGATCGCGCACGCGCCGAGCGCAACCTCGGGTGGAAGCTCGCGGGGCCGGCGTTCGTCGTCATGTGTCTCGTGACGCTGTACCCGATCCTCAACGCGCTGTACCTGTCGTTCTTCAAGTACCGCCTCACCGACCCGGCGGGCAAGAAGTTCGTGTGGTTCCAGAACTACGCCTCCGCGCTCAAGGACTCGCTGTTCTGGAACGCCATGGGCACGACGCTCATCATCACGATCGTCACGGTCGTCGTCGAGCTGATCCTCGGCTTCGCCATCGCGATGCTCATGAACAAGATCGTCATGCCACGACGCACGCTGCGCACCGTCGTCCTGCTGCCGTACGCGATCATCACGGTCGTCTCCGCGTTCGCGTGGAAGTTCGGCTTCGACGTCAGCACCGGCTTCGTCAACCACTGGCTGCACACCCTGACGTTCGGCTCGTTCCCGCTCGACTACGACTGGTTCGGTCAGCGGGGCAGCTCGCTGTTCGTCATCTGCCTGTCGGAGATCTGGAAGACGACGCCGTTCATGTCACTGCTGCTGCTGACGGGCCTCGCACAGGTCGACTCCTCGATGGAGGAGGCCGCCAAGGTCGACGGCGCCACCTGGTGGCAGCGCCTCACGAAGGTGATCCTGCCGAACATGAAGGCCGCCATCATGGTCGCCCTGCTGTTCCGCACGCTCGACGCCTTCCGCATCTTCGACAACCCGTACGTCATGACCGGCGGCGCCAATGACACGACGAGCCTTTCGATGCTCGTCTCCCGTGAGGCGATCGATCGCGTGGAGATCGGCATGGGCTCCGCCCTCGCCGTCATCCTCTTCCTCTGCGTGCTCATCATCGCGGCGATCTTCGTCAAGGGCTTCAAGGTCGACCTCGCTGCCGGGAGGAACAACTGATGGAAACCAACGTCTCGAACAAGGCCAAGTGGGGGATGTTCGGTTTCGCCATCCCCGTCATGATCTGGACGCTGCTGCCGCTCGTGTGGATCTTCGCGCTGTCGCTCAAGAGCGACGCCGCCCTCACGGACACGACGGGCAAGGAGAACAGCTTCGGCAACTTCTTCCCGACGCACCCGAGCTGGGACAACTACGAGTTGATCCTCAAGGGCGGGGCGTCCGACCTGTTCATGCCGGCGCTGTGGCACTCGATCGTGGTGTCGCTGCTCGCCACGCTGATCTCTGTCATCCTCGCGACGTTCTGCGCCTACGCGATCGCCCGCCTCGACTTCCCGGGCAAGAAGATGATCCTGACGATGGCGCTCGCCGTCTCGTTCTTCCCCGTCATCGCGATGGTGACGCCGCTGTTCAACATGTGGCGTCAGATCGGGCTGTTCGACACGATCCCCGGCCTCGTCATCCCGTACCTCGCGCTGACGCTGCCGCTGGCGATCTGGACACTGTCCGCTTTCTTCCAGCAGATCCCGTGGGAGATGGAGCAGGCCGCCCAGGTCGACGGTGCGACGTCGTGGCAGGCGTTCCGCAAGGTCATCGCGCCGCTCGCCGGCCCGGGTGTCTTCACGACGGCCATCATCACGTTCTTCACGGCGTGGAACGACTTCGTGTTCGCCATCTCGCTGACGTCGGGCAACGCCCGCACGGTGCCCGCCGCGCTGAGCTTCTTCACCGGCGCCAGCCAGTTCACGCAGCCGACGGGCGCCATCGCCGCGGCCGCCGTCATCGTGACGATCCCCGTCATCATCCTCGTCCTGATCTTCCAGCGTCGGATCGTCTCCGGCCTCACCTCCGGCGCCGTCAAGGGCTGACGCCCGCCTCTTTAGGAGAGACACCTCATGTCCAGCATCCAGCTCAAGAACATCGTCAAGAAGTACGGCGACGGATTCCCGGCCGTCAACGACGTCAGCCTCGACATCGCCGACGGCGAGTTCATGATCCTCGTCGGCCCGTCCGGCTGCGGTAAGTCGACGCTGCTGCGCATGGTCGTCGGCCTCGAGGACATCACCTCCGGTGACCTCGAGATCAACGGCACGCGCGTCAACGACCTCGCACCGCGCGACCGCAACCTCGCGATGGTGTTCCAG
The DNA here is from genome assembly GCF_058809565.1 of Dermacoccus sp. MPR-E5. Classification (NCBI taxonomy): domain Bacteria; kingdom Bacillati; phylum Actinomycetota; class Actinomycetes; order Micrococcales; family Dermacoccaceae; genus Dermacoccus; species Dermacoccus sp. MPR-E5. The sequence continues at coordinate 126,906 of NZ_JBXASS010000008.1, forward strand.
AACTACGCCCTCTACCCGCACCTGACGGTGTTCGAGAACATCGCGTTCCCGCTGCGGCTCAACAAGGGCAAGGTGAGCGATGACGAGATCCAGCGCAAGGTGCGCGAGGCGAGCAAGATGCTCGAACTCGACGAGCACCTCGAGCGCAAGCCCGGCAACCTCTCCGGTGGTCAGCGTCAGCGTGTCGCGATGGGCCGCGCGATCGTCCGCGACGCCGACGCGTTCCTGTTCGACGAGCCGCTGTCGAACCTCGACGCCAAGCTGCGCGGGCAGATGCGGACGGAGATCGCGCGCATGCAGCGTCGCCTCGGCATCACGACGATCTACGTCACGCACGACCAGACCGAGGCCATGACGCTCGGTGACCGCGTCGCCGTGCTGAAGAAGGGCGTGCTGCAGCAGTGCGCGAGCCCGCGCGAGCTGTACGAACAGCCCGCCAACCTCTTCGTCGCGGGCTTCATCGGCTCGCCGCCGATGAACTTCGTACCCGCACGCGTTGAGGGCACCACGCTGCGTCTGCCGTTCGCGACCGTGCCGATGACGGAGCAGCTTGCCCGCGACGTCGCGGGCAAGGACATCGTCATCGTCGGCATCCGCCCCGAGTACATCAAGGACGCCGAGGTCAACCCGGTCCCCGGTGGCGCGACGTTCAAGGCCGTCGTCGACCAGACGGAGTGGCTCGGCAACGAGCAGTACGCCTACATCCCGTTCGAGCAGGACCCGGCCGCGAAGCAGCACCTCGACGCGCTCGAGAAGGACCTCGACGGTGAGGGCGCTCGCAGCCAGCTCGTCGTCAACCTCGACGCTCGCTCGCAGATCTTCGAGGGCGACGAGGTCGAGTTCGCGTTCGACCCGGCACACATGCACGTGTTCGACCCGGAATCGGGCCACAACTACACGCGCAACGAGGAGAAGGCCACCCAGATCGCGGCGAACTCGGAGAAGCAGCGCAAGGCCGCGCTGCAGCGTGCCAAGGAGCGTGACGCCCGCGGCGCCATCTCCGGAGGAACGGACGTCTGAGCGTTTGATGTGAGCCTCATGCTCGGGTTCACCCCGAGCATCGGTTGAGGTCACGCTCCAGTAGAGGTCGAGGGCCCGCATCGGTGACGATGCGGGCCCTCGTGCTGTGTTCGTGCGGCATCCGAATACTGCGCGGTGGGGCTGCGTTGCAAGGACGCTGCCCTCGCAAGGACGGTGCTCGGCATGGCTGTGCTGTGTCGCCGTCGGGCCGTGGTTGTGCGCCGGGTGCACTGGCGCAAGCGTCGAGACCTGGTGCGAGCTCAGAGGCCGGCGATCTCCTCACGCGTGGGCGGGTTCGAGCCTGCGCGCGTCACCGTCGTCGAGGATGTGGCGATGGCGCGCGCGAGGGCGGGGCGCACGTCGTCCTCGCGGGCGTGCGCGAGGCGCTGACGGGCCTCGACACCGCCGAGCAGCCCGAGGTCGAGCAGCCCCGAGATGAGCCCTGACATGAACGAGTCGCCGGCGCCGACGGTGTCGGCGACCTCGACGGAGCGCCCGGCCACCTCGAAGGTGCCGCTCTCGGCGAGGCGGACGTGCGCTCCGTCACCGCCGCGGGTGATGATGACGAGTCGCGGCCCGAGGCCGGCCCACAACTCGGCGACCTCCTCGACGCTGCGGCCCGGGTAGAGCCACTGCGCGTCCTCGTCGGAGGACTTGATGACATCGACGTACCCGCAGAACTGCTCGACGCGCTCGCGCTCGTCGTCGGGGCTGCCCATGAGGGAGGGGCGCACGTTCGGGTCGAACGACGTCGTCGCGGACGCGTGAGCGGCCTTCAAAGCCTCGAAGACCGACGCGGAGCCCGGGGTGAGCGAGGCGCCGATCGAGCCGGTGTGGACGTGCGCGACATCCGTCGGCAGGCCCGTGACCGCCGGCCAGTCGATGGCGAAGTCGTACGTTGCGGCGCCGTCGTCATCGAGGTGGGCCTGAGCTGTCGACGTGGCGTCGAGGTCGAAGCTCGCGACCGTCAGCTCGACGCCCTCGTCGGTGAGCAGGCGCTGGATGCGGTGACCCCGCTCGTCCTCGCCGAGGTGCGTGGCGAGGACGGCGGGGTGGCCGAGGCGCGACAGCCCGACCGCGACGTTGAGCGGGCTGCCACCGACGTGTTCCGCGCTCTCGCCGTCGCGAGGATGGACGACGTCGATGAGGGCCTCACCGATGACGAGCGTGGTGGCGGTACTGGGCTGGGTCATGCGTCGGCTCCTGGCGTCTCGTCGCCGCGGCCGGCGTCATGCGCTGCCCCGACTTACTGGTACTGCTCCGAAGCGTATTCAGCCACCTTGCTCAGGCGGTGCTCGGCCTCGATGGTTCGTACGGTACCGCTCTTGCTGCGCATGACGAGCGAGCTCGTCGTGCAGCCGTTCTCGCGGTAGCGCACACCCTTGAGCAGTTCACCGTCGGTGATGCCCGTCGCGACGAAGAAGCAATTGTCGCCGCGGACGAGGTCGTTCGTCGTCAGCACACGATTGACGTCGTGGCCCGCGTCGAGGGCGCGCTGCTTCTCCTCGTCGTCCTTCGGCGCGAGACGGCCCTGGATGACGCCGCCGATGCACTTGATCGCGCACGCGGTGATGATGCCCTCAGGCGTGCCGCCGATGCCGAGCAACAGGTCGACACCCGTGTTGGGGCGGGCAGCCATGATGGCGCCGGCGACGTCGCCGTCGGAGATGAACTTGATGCGCGCGCCGGCGTCGCGGATCTCCTGCGCGAGCGGCTCATGGCGCGGGCGATCGAGCAGCACGACCGTGACGCCGTTGTTCGTCGTGTTCTTCGCCTTCGCGATGCGGCGGATGTTCTCGGCGACGGGCAGGCGGATGTCGACGACGTCCGCGGCCTCGGGGCCGGTGACGAGCTTGTCCATGTAGAACACGGCACTCGGGTCGTACATCGAGCCGCGCTCGCTGACGGCGAGGACGGAGACGGCGTTCGGCATGCCCTTCGCCGTCAGCGTCGTGCCGTCGATCGGGTCGACGGCGACGTCGACGTCAGGGCCCGTGCCGTCGCCCACCTGCTCACCGTTGAACAGCATCGGGGCCTCGTCCTTCTCGCCCTCGCCGATGACGACGGTGCCGTTCATGCTCACCGTCGAGATGAGGGTGCGCATCGCCTCGACGGCGGCGCCGTCCGCGAGGTTCTTCTCACCGCGACCGACCCAGGGGCCGGCGGCCATGGCGGCTGACTCGGTGACGCGCACGAGTTCGAGCGCCAGGTTGCGGTCGGGGATCTGGTAGGTGGGCAGCTTCGATGTCACGGTCGGTGTCTCCTCGATGTCGCACTGGTGTGGCGGCTGGCTCCCGCGGTGCTCGAGGCGGCGTGGCCGGGGCGGCGGGCCGCCCCGGTTTCCGCTGACGCAGGTGCGTCGGCGAACATGGGGGAGTGAGTACCCCGCACGAGAAGGCCACGACCACCGAGCCGACACAGCCTGCGTCAGCGCCGGCCATGCCCCCGCCCCCTCCGCCGAAGCGGCGCGGGATGCAGGGAAACGCCAAGAGCATGGTCCTGTCCATGATCGCTTGTATCGCCGGCTGTTTGGTGATTTTGGCCCTCATTCCTCGTCAGGGGGCCACGAAACTGCCCACCGTGCAGGCGTCACAGATCGCGCGCGAGGTGTCGTCGACGAAGCACTGGGACGTCGCCGTCGCCGACGGGCTCGGTTCGCCGTGGCGTGCCGTCAACGTCGCGATCGTGCCGGGCGACAAGGATCACGCGGAGCGTTGGCGCGCGGGCTATCAGGGTGACGGTGAGGACTACGTCTCGATCCAGCAGCGCAAGGACGGCGGCGCGGCGTGGATCAAGGACGTTGCATCCGGCTCTGATGCCGGCAGCGTCGACCTCGGGGGCGTGAGCTGGCGCAAGGTCGAGATGCAGTCGGGCCAGAAGGGGCTCGTGCGCTCGCAGCCGCTCGCCGGGCTCGACACCGTCGTCACCGGCAAGGGCTCGTGGGCCCAGTTGCAGCAGATCGCCACGGCGGCCAAGCCGTACAGCCAGATCGCGAAGTGAGCGAACGCGAGCGTCGGGAACGCTGAACTCGGACGCGCTCAGGCCGGGCGCGCGTAGTGCCCGGCGCGCGGCGCGTCAGGCTCGTTCGCTGCCGTTCTCTCGGCGCGCGACGGCTTCTTCGATGCGCGACTGTGCCCCGTCGAGCCACCGCGTGCAGTGATCGGCGAGGGCCTCGCCGCGCTCCCACAGCCGCATGCTCTCCTCGAGCGGCGCGCGACCACCTTCGAGCGTCGTGACGATCTGGGCGAGCTCGTCGCGAGCCTGTTCGTAACCCATGCTCGCGATGTCGGCGTTTGTGGCATCGGTCGCGCTCGCGGGCACGGTGCCAGGGGTGCCGGCCTGGGCGGCATCGGTCGAGTCGTGGTTCATGACGTCCTCGGACGCCTCGTTCGCGGGTGCCTCGTGCGTGTCGCTCATGCGTCGTCCTCGGTGGTCTCGGATCGGGTGGTGGGCGTCGCATCGTCAGCCGTCGCCGGTGCATTCTTCTTCTTGGCCTTCGGGGCATCGGACGCGCTTCCCTGCGTCGCTTTCTTAGACGATGCAGCCGTGCGCGCCTTCGTTGTCGCAGGCGTCCCCGCTCGGCGCGTCCGCGGTTTGCCGCTGTAGGGCGTGACGGCGAAGTTGCCCTGCGACACGGTCACCTTGAGGATGTCGTCGACGCTGACGTCGTCGCGAGCCATGACGAGGGAGCCATCGGCGTGCTGGACGACGGCGTACCCGCGATCGAGGGTCTTCTGCGGGGACAGGGCGATCACCTGGGCGCGCCCGTGAGCGATCTGGTCGCGCGCGCGGGTGAGACGTTGCCGCATCGCGTAGGCGCTGCGGTTCGTGAGGCGGTCGACCTCGTCGCGTTGCTGGGTGACGAGGGTGCCCGGTTCGCGCAGCACGGGCCGCCCGACGAGGGAGTTGAGGTGGCGCCGTTCGGCGGCGAAGCGGCCGCGCAGGCCTTGGCTGAGCCGCGTGCGGTGTTGCGCGAGGGCGGCCTGTTCGGCGGCCAGATCCGGTACGACGAGCTTGGCGGCGTCCGTCGGGGTCGAGGCGCGTCGGTCGGCGACGTGATCGAGCAGCGGCGTGTCGACGTCGTGCCCGATGGCGCTGACGACGGGAGTGCGCGCGGCGCTGACGGCCCGCACGAGCGTCTCGTTGCTGAACCCGAGCAGGTCCTCGAAGGAGCCGCCGCCGCGCGCGATGACGATGACGTCGACGTGGTCGAGACCGTCGAGTTCGCGCAGGGCGCCGCTGACGGCGGTGACGCAGTCGGGGCCCTGGACGGGAACGTGGCGGATCTCGAAGTGGGCGGCCGGCCAGCGGCGTCGCGCGTTCTCGACGACGTCGTTCTCGGCTGCGCCCTCACGCCCGGTGATGAGCCCGATGACGCGGGGCAGGAACGGCAGCGGCCGTTTGCGGTCGGGGGCGAACAGGCCCTCTGCGGCGAGCGTGCGCTTGAGCTGTTCGAGGCGCAGGAGCAGTTCGCCCTCGCCGACGGGCCGCATCGTGCGGCCCTCCATCATGAGGCTGCCGCGCTTCGTCCAGAACGTCGGTTTGGCGTGCACGACGACGCGCGCCCCTTCACGAACCGCGGGGCCCATCGCGTTGAGCGTGTTCGTCGGAACGGTGAGGGAGAGGGACATGTCGACGTCGGCGTCCCGCAGCGTCAAATACGCCGTGCGGGCGCGGATGTTGAGTTGCACGATCTGCCCCTCGACCCACAGCGGCGACATGCGATCGACGTACTGCGCGATCTTCATGCTGAGCACGCGCACCGGCCACGGCTGCTCGGCGGTCGTGTCGCCCGCGAGGGCCGGAAGGCCCGCCGGCGTGCCCGTGCCTGGGGGTGTGCTCGTCACGGGGCAACTCTACGGGGGCGAGGCGCCACGCTCGGGTGCGAAGGACGAATGCGGCGGTGAGGTGCGCTCTGCGGGAGCGAACAGTCTGCGGCGCTCGCGTTCGCGACCCCACGACGCGTGATGCCGCTCCCACTCGCTCGGCCTCGGAGGCCGTGGTCGTTACGATGGTGGGCGTGGATACCCAGACGAAGCGAGTTCTCCTGGCCGCGCCGCGCGGATACTGCGCGGGCGTGGATCGGGCCGTCATCACCGTCGAGAAGGCTCTCGACCTCTACGGCCCGCCGGTGTACGTGCGCAAGGAGATCGTCCACAACAAGCATGTCGTGACGACGCTCGAGAAACGCGGCGCGATCTTCGTCGACGAGACCGACCAGGTGCCTGAGGGCGCGACCGTCATCTTCTCTGCGCACGGGGTCGCTCCCGTCGTTCACGAGGAGGCGAAGGCGTTGAGCCTCAAGACGATCGACGCCACATGCCCGCTCGTCACGAAGGTGCACCGCGAGGCCACGCGCTTCGCGAGCCAGGACTACGACATCCTGCTCATCGGGCACGAGGGGCACGAGGAGGTCGTCGGCACTGCGGGTGAGGCGCCCGAGCACATCACGCTCGTCGACGGGCCCGACGATGTCGTCAACGTCGAGGTGCGCGACCCGGAGCGCGTCGTGTGGTTGTCGCAGACGACGCTGAGCGTCGACGAGACGATGGAGACGGTGCGCCGGTTGCGCGAGAAGTTTCCGCACCTGCAGGATCCGCCGAGCGACGACATCTGCTATGCGACGCAGAACCGTCAGCTCGCCGTCAAGCAGATGGCGCCCGAGTGCGACCTCATGATCGTCGTCGGCTCGCGCAACTCGTCGAACTCGGTCCGTCTCGTCGAGGTGGCGCTGGAGCACGGTTCGCGCGCCGGGCACCTCGTGGACTACGCCGATGAGCTCGACGAGGCATGGCTCGACGGGGTCACGACCGTCGGTGTGACCTCGGGGGCATCGGTGCCGGAGATCCTCGTGCGGGGCGTGCTCGACTACCTCGCCGCCCGCGGCTATGAGGACGTCAAGCCGATCGTCGCCGCCGAGGAGAGCCTGCTGTTCGCGCTGCCCAACGAACTGCGCCGTGACCTCAAGGCGCGCGGCATGTCCGACTCGATGCGCGGCGGCGAGCAGGTCGTTCAGGGCGCCGACTCGCTTCACTGAGACATGCCGCCACGCTGACGCGTGCGGGCGCCGGGCCCTCGCTCCGTGTCGGAGCGGGGGCCTTCGACATCCCATCCAGCATGCCCGGCCGCGCACCGTCAGCCCCGCTCGTCCGAGGGGTTGCCCGGCGCGGGTTCGGCGAGCACGGGCTCGAGCAGCGCCTCGTGGGTGAGTGGGCGCGGCGTCACGTCGAGGGGCGCGACGCCACGCGGCGGGGTGGCGGAGACGTCGAGGTCGTGCATCCGGCGCGCGGTGACGAGCACGCGGCTCTCGAGCGAGCCGACGAACAGGTTGTACGCCTCGACGCTGCGTCGCAACGAGCCGCCGAGATCGTGGGTGTGCTTGGCGAGCACTCCGATGCGGTCGTAGAGCTCGCGGCCGAGCGTCAGCAGCTCACGCGCGTTCTCCTCGAGCGTCGCCTGCTGCCACATCGCGCTGACGCTGCGCATCGTCGCGATGAGGGTGCTCGGCGAGGCGAGCACGACGTGACGCTCCATCGCCTCCTCGAGCAAACCGGGGTCGGCATTGAGCGCGGACGCGAGAATGGCGTCGCCCGGCACGAAGCAGATGACGAACGCGGGCGCCTGCGGCAGTGCCGTCCAGTAACGCTTCGAGGCGAGCGTGTCGACGTGCGAGCGCAGCTGCTTGGCGTGGCGCCCCAACGCGGCGCTGCGGGCGCGTTCGTCGAGGTCCGCCTCCTGCGCCGCGAGGAACGCACTCAGCGGCGCCTTGGCATCGATGACGAGCGAACGCTCGCCCGGCAGATGGACGACGACGTCGGGGCGCACGTCGTCACCGGTGTCGTTGCGCCCGCGCCACTGCTCGTCGAAGTCGCAGCGACGCAGCATGCCCGACAGCTCGAGGATGCGCCGCAACTGCGATTCGCCCCACTGCCCGCGCACGCTCGAGGCGTTGAGCGAACCGGCCAGCGATGAGGTCTCGCGCCGCAGCTCGTCCGTCGTGGCAGTGACGCGGCGCAGGGCGACGTCGACAGAGCTGAACTGCTCGACACGGTCGCGTTCCAGCGTCGCGACCTGGCGCTCGACGCGGCTCAGGGCGTCACGCAGGGGCCCCAGAAGGGCGGCCGTCTGCGCGTCGTCGCTCACCGTCGCCTCGAGGTCGACGATGCGTTCACGCAGCACGTCGCGCTCGGCCTGCGCCGCGGCGAGCTGTGCGACGTCGTCCGTCGGGGTCACGGCCGTGCGTCGCAGGGCGACCCACATGGCGAGGGCTCCGAGGGCGAGGCCGGCGACGAACGTCACGAAGATGGCTGTTGTCTGCACGGGTGAAACTCAAGCATCTGCCGCCGACAACCCCGGAACGGCGCGGTTTGTCGGTGCGCTGCGTGTGCGGTGGAGGTGCCAGGTCGGTGCCTGTCACCACCGTGCGGTGGCGGGGTCAGTGCTCCCGTGTGGCGACCGCGGCGGGTGAGGTCGGGCTCGGCCCGAGTTGCGCGCGTAGCCACCGTTCGGAGGAACGGTGGCGCATGGCGTCGCTGAGGTGGCGCCAGACGAGGCGTTGCACGACGAGCGTCAGCACGCCCGCGATGATCATTCCGGCCAGGTTCATCCCGAGCTGCGCGGCGGATCCGGTGATCTCGGCCGCGTCGAAGATGGCGAGGCCGAGGGCGAGGTTTCCGGCGGCGGGCACCGTCGTGACGGAGATGAAGACGCCCACCATGGCGCTCGTCTTGTCGGTCGCCAGGGCGAGCACCCCGGCCGTGCCGGCGAGCAGCGCCACGATGAACGACCACAGGTCGGGGCGCCAGATGAAGCCCGTCTGAGGGCGGGGGCGTGTGACGTCGGCGGCCGAGACGACGTCGAGCGAGGCCGCGAGCAGTGCGGCGAGCATGATGACGACGATGGCGAACGCGAACGTCCACAGCAGGGTGGCGGCGCTGCGTGCGGCGAGGCGCCAACGTCCGAGGGCGATGCCGGTGCAGATCGCGGCGATGACGGCGAACTCGGGCCCGACGACCATCGCGCCGACGACGAGGACGGCCGAGTCGGTGATGACGGCGATGCTCGCGAGGGCCGTTGCGATGCAGAGGAACACGAGGTAGGTCGCCGTCGGTGAGCTCGCCTTCTCTGCCTCTCGTTCGACGAGGTGCCAGATCACGGCGTCGTCCGGGTCGCCGTGCGCGGCTTCTTCGACGTCGTGCGCGGCGTCGAACGGGGTGCCGAGGGGTTGGCCGATGACGATGCCGCCGCGGTGGCCGAGGCCGACGGCGTTGAGGTCGTCGAGGACGGCGGTGGCGGCTTCGCGGGCGACGTCGGCTTCGAAGACGTCGCCGGCCGGTTTGAGGGACGCGCCGCGCAGGTGGGTGAGGTTGGTGAGGCGGGCGTCGTCGCTCAGGGTGTCGCGGACGGCGTCGGTGAGGTCCGTCGGCACGTTGAGACGCAGGTGCACGAGCATGGCGTCATTGTGTCAGCGCCGCTGATGTCGAAGGCGTCCGTCGGATGAAGCCGGCGCGGGCGGTGGCACGTAGACTCTTCTCTCGTGGCTCTTACCATCGGAATCGTCGGTCTCCCCAACGTCGGCAAGTCGACCATGTTCAACGCTCTGACGAAGAACAACGTGCTCGCTGCCAACTATCCCTTCGCAACGATCGAGCCGAACGTCGGTGTCGTGCCGTTGCCGGATCCGCGGTTGAAGAAGCTCGCGGAGATCTTCGGTTCGGCGGCGATCCTGCCGGCGACGGTGTCGTTCGTCGACATCGCGGGCATCGTCAAGGGTGCGTCCGAGGGGGAGGGGCTGGGGAACAAGTTCCTCGCCAACATTCGTGAGGCGGACGCGATCTGCCAGGTCGTGCGCGCGTTCGTCGATGACGACGTGCACCATGTCGACGGCAAGGTGTCGCCGAGTTCGGATCTGGAGACGATCAACACCGAGCTGATCCTCGCCGATCTGCAGACGCTGGAGAAGGCTGTGCCGCGTCTGGAGAAGGAGGTCAAGGGCAAGAAGACCGAGAAGTCGGTCTATGACGCTGCCCTGGCCGCGCAGAAGGTGCTCGAGGAGGGCAAGACGCTGAGCTCCGTCGGTTTCGACACGAGCGAGATCCGCGAGCTCGGGCTGCTGACGGCGAAGCCGTTCATCTATGTGTTCAACGTCGACGAGTCGCAGCTGACGGACGAGGCGTTCCAGGCCGAGATGCAGGCGCTCGTCGCGCCGGCGGAGGCGATCTTCCTCAATGCGCAGCTCGAGTCCGAGGTCGCCGAGCTCGACGAGGACGACGCGAAGGAGCTGCTCGAGTCGGTCGGTATCACCGAGCCGGGCCTGGAGCAGCTCGCGCACAAGGGTTTCAACACGCTCGGGCTGCAGACGTATCTGACGGCCGGGCCGAAGGAGACGCGCGCCTGGACGATCGGCAAGGGCTGGACGGCGCCCATGGCCGCCGGCGTCATCCACACCGACTTCCAGAAGGGCTTCATCAAGGCTGAGATCATCTCATTCGACGATCTCGTCGAGTGTGGTTCGGTGGCCGAGGCTCGCGCGAAGGGCAAGGCCCGCATGGAAGGCAAGGACTACGTCATGCAGGACGGCGACGTGGTGGAATTTAGATTTGCGCTTTAGCCTCTCCACAGAGCTATTTGGGCCGCACCAAGTGATTTGATCCCGGTCCTGGGCGGATCTCCAGGTCTTGCCCGACGTCTATCTCAGGCCGACTGATTCAGACTTCCTGACCTATCGGGAGCTCGCTAGAACGCGACGGTTCGGCGGCACGCGCCTGTGTCGCAGGTGCGAGCGAGAGGACCAGGAGCGAGGCGCAGATGCCCGCCAGTCCAACCCAGCCGAGGGCGGGGAGGCGCTCACCGACGATGACCACCGCCAGGAGGGCGGCGATTGCGGGTTCAGCGAGGGTGAGCGTTGTCGCGGCGCTTGGAGTGACGCGCGTGAGGCCGTACCCGAAGAGCAGATAGCCCAGGAACATCGGGACCATTGCCATGTAGAGCCCGACCATCATGGGCTGGGCGGAAGCGATGAGTGGTGCGCCGGTGAGCATGAGTACGGGCATCAGCGCAATGCCGCCCAGACCGAAGACAGCGCCCATCGCTGCCGCGCGCCCGACGCCGCGGTTCATGAGGCGGTGAGCGCTCCACGAGTACATGGCGTAGGTTGCGCCAGCAACCAGGCCGAGGATGACGCCGGCGACCGTGGGGAGCGTCTCGCTCGGCGAGTCGTGCATCTTCGCAGCGCACAGTACTGCGCTGCCCGCGATGCCGAGCGCTACGGCGAGCATCCACCAGCCGCTGAGTCTGCGTCGCTCGATCACTCGTTCCAGAAGGCCCGAGGCGATGGGGGCAGAGCCGAGGGACACAACAGTGCCGACCGCGACGCCAGCCAGATGCATCGAGCTGTAGAAGGCCAGCGGGTAGATCAGCACGGCTGCGGCTCCGACGAGCACTGTCCCACGTTGCGAAGACAGTGCGGGTCGTTCCCGGCGGAGCGAGGGGGCCGCGATGGCTGCCTGCAGGATCCCGCCGATGCCGAGCGCGGCCGCGCCCATGGCCAGCGGGCCGACTGTCGGTGCGAACGTCGCCGCAGTCCCCGTGGTACCCCACAGGAGGGCGGCGGCGAGCACCGCGAAGATGCCGGTGGGGGAGCCTCGCTTCACAGTGCGGCCAGCATCCGCGATGCGATGGCTCGGGCGTGCTCCAGGCGCGCCGGGGTGCCCTCGAGACCTGCCCGTGCGACGGCTCCTTCGAGGAGGAAGCTGAAGTGCTCGGCCAGCTCCAGCGCCTCGGCGTCGGTGGCCATGACTTCCAGGTTCTCGACGAGAATCCGCTCCACCTGCTCCTTGTGCGCGCGCACGGCCGAGCGAGCAGGGTGTCCGGCCGGGAACTCGGCGGCCGCATTGAGCAGCCCGCATCCCCGGAAGCCCTTGCCGTAGGCATCGTTCGCGTGGTCGATGTAGGCGTCGAACACTGCCAGCACTCGGTCTGCTGCCGTAGACGCCTTCACCGCACGTGCCTGGTGGAGGCCGAGCCACTCCTCGTGGCGGGAATCGATATAAGCGCTGACGAGCTCTGCCTTGGACGAGAAGTTGTTGTAGAGGCTCTTCTTCGCGACCCCGGCCTCAGAAGTGATCGTGTCGATCCCTGTCGCGTGCACGCCGTCCTCGTAGAAGCGTCTCGCTGCGGCATCGAGCAGCCGCTCTCGCGCTGATCCTTGATTCATGTCGCCCTCCGGTAGTAGGTAGGTCAGTCTACCTACTACCGAGAGTTGTCTCAATCTCTGTGCGCTTGGATGCTTACGAGCACGGGCGCGAGGTCCTAACAGCATGCGTGAGCCCGAGATGGGGATCGTTCTTCGCGACTGGGCTGTGGGGAGACGGCATGACGGGGTCCAGGAAGCTGTGCACGCGCAGAGGTTGGTATGTGCGGCGACGTGGTGGAATTTAGGTTCAATGTGTAGTCGAGTTCCGGTCTAACCTAAGGGGGTTCAGTGATCCAGCTCTGGAGTGTTATCGCAGTTGCGATCTTGACCGTTTTGTCGTTGTTGCCCGCACACCATGCTCCTGCATGCACTCCAGCACTGACTGCACGATGCAATTTCGGATCCCGACCCCTGGTACAGCGTCCTACCTATCGATTACCGTCGACACCATGACGATCAACACCGAGATGCTGCAGTTCGTCTCCGTCGACGAACTGCTCGGCACTCAAGGTCCCGACCTGCGCATACCGGATTTCCAGCGCCCGTACTCCTGGTCCCCACGCATCGCGGCACAGCTGTTCACGGATGTCGCGGAGGCTCTCGATAGCAGGCCGGAGCATTCGTACATCATGGGCACCGTCATCCTCCTGAGGCGTCCCCAGGAGTCGCATTTCGAGGTGGTCGATGGACAGCAGAGAATCCTGACCCTCCAACTGCTGCGGGCGCTTCTGCGCGGCCAGAGAATCCCCCATCTCCAATCAGGGGACACCCCGATCCACCACGTCCATCAGGAACTCTCGCGACGGGTCGCCGACCTCGAACGTTCTCCGGGGCGCCTCGACAGGTACCGGGAATTCCTCGACGCCGAAGCCAAAGTTCTGAAGATCGTCACCGATGACGAGGATGAGGCATTCCAGTTCTTCGACTCGCAGAACTTCCGAGGCAAATCACTGCGCCCGCACGACCTGCTCAAGGCCTTCCACCTGCGCGAAATGGCAGATGCCAGCACTGCCGAGCAGCGCGCCGTGGTCGAGCAATGGGAGAAGGCCGACGAGAACGAGCTGGACCGGCTCTTCGGCACCTACCTGGCCCGCATCCACTGGTGGAGCCGCAACATGCCAGCGCATGCATATACCACCGATGACCTCGACCTCTTCAAGGGAGTCGGCAGATCCACTCGCCGCCTGCCGGGGGCCGAATACCATCGCGCTGCCAAGGCGGTGCTTCCCGGCCTGCAGGAGTGGTCCTATCCTGATGCCGACTCGGTGACCCGCAGAGATCTCAAGCGGGCCCAGCACCAGCTCGATGCTCCGGTCGCTGCGGGTAAGTCCTTCTTCGACTACGCCGCGTTCATGCTCGAGGAGTATGAGCGGCTGGACGAGGAACTCTTCTCCGACGCCAACACAGCCGGTCTCACGACTGCGGATCGCACGGTCTTCCACGACGGGGCGCGATTCAGGTACTGCCGGGAGCTGTACGTCGCCGCGGTCCTGTACTACACGAACAAGTACTCCGAGGCCGATATGCCGCAGGTACGACGCCACCTCTTCCGCTGGGCATACTCCCTCCGCTTGGCGTACGAGCGTCTGGGCTGGAGAACCACGGACAACTACGCACGAGGGATCAGCACCAATATGGACGGCCTGAACAAGGTGAACCTGTTCTCCGCCATCCGCGACAGTCTCGATCCGCGGGAGATCGAGCTGGAGAACATGAGCGCCCCGCGCACGGCGCGGACTGACAACCCGGAGGATGCACGGCTCCTCACCCTGCTGAAGGAGTCCCGCTGAGATGACACAGACCATCGCTCAGGATGACGTCCAGGCCATCCCCGTCGGGCAGCTCTTCAGCCCGGACGCTCCCAGCTATTCGATTCCCCTCTACCAGCGCAATTACACCTGGGGCGAGGAGCAGATACACCGCCTGATCCACGACGTCTTCGACGAGGCCGAGCAGGAGGAGGCCAAGGACTACTTCCTTGGCAACCTCGTGGTCGCCCCTCCGCAACGGGCCGATGAGCCGCTCGACGTGATCGACGGACAGCAGCGCCTGACCACCTTGTATATCCTGCTGGTCAAGCTCTCTTCCCGGCCGGGTTTGAAGGACCGCATCGGTCCGCTTCGGCCGCTCACCTACGAGGCTCGGGAGAAGGCCACCCGCGCTCTCCGCGGCGTCGCCGATACGATCGATGAGCCGGCGGAGGATGAGAAGGATCGAGAGGACTCCGGCATCCTCCGCGCATCGATGATTATCGAACAGCTACTGGACGGCGGGGCCGACGGTGACCGTTTACAGACTCCCCAGGTGATCGACTATCTGCTCACCAGGGTCCTCGTCGTCCGCATGCCGATCGACCGGAGCACCGATCTGAATCGGTACTTCGAGATCATGAATACGCGCGGTGCGCAGCTCAGTCCCGTGGACATCGTCAAGGCGCGACTCCTCCGATACCTGTCTGACCCCCTCGATCGCGCCCTGCTGAACCGCGTCTGGACAGCATGCTCCGACATGGAGCACTACGTGGGGATGAGCGCCACTGCCGGAAACACCTCCCAACGCGCAGAAGTCTTCGGCCCCGACTGGGACCAGATGCCGACAGCAGATTTCTCCCGCTTGCGTGCACAACTCATCGACACCACCTCCGAAGCGGCCTCGCCCGCCGCCGACGACGCTTCGAACACACCCGAATCCACCGCGCTGACCCTCGACGATGCGGTGGCTGCCTACTCCCAGACCACGGTCAGGACCGAGTCGGAAGATGCCGACGGCGGCGAGCGATTCACATCGCAGATCACGTTCCCGACTCTGCTGCTGCAGGTTCTCGCGGTGGAGGGAGCAGGCAGGGGCTCCGCACGGGAGGATGATCGTCAGCTCGACGACAAACTGCTAGTGCAGCGCTTCTCTGCACGCGTCGATTCACTACCGCCGCCGGAGCGGATTGACTGGGTGCGCAAGTTCACCACGGACCTGCTGCGCATCCGCTACCTGTTCGATCATTTCATTCTCAAGCGTGATGCGACGCTGACCACCGGGCACGAATCCACCACGGACGAGGAACCTGGCAGCTGGTCGTTGTACCGGCTCGCGCGAGGATCGTCCCGTCGCGGCAACAACGGGCAGGACACTCCCCGGTACCCCTCGACCTTCGCCGCTGACGAATCCGGTGCCGGCCCGCGCAGCCTGCACCGACGGATCCTGCTGCTGCAGTCGGCGCTGCGCATCACCTACACCTCCCCGCGCACGATGCACTGGATGACCGATGCACTTCGCTACGTCACCGAGCTCACCGATCACGATGAGCCGATCACAGCTCAGGGCTTCCTCCACTGTCTCGAGTCCCATGCCCACGAGCGCCTGCGCGAGGCGGTGACCCCGGACCCGGACAAGGAGGAGACCGGCCCGGATGGGATGGCGCTCGGCTTCGCCATCCCGCGCATCGTGTTCACGTACCTGGACTACCTGCTGGTGGAGGAGATGAACCAATGGGACTTCACCTTCAGCTACCGCACCTCCGTGGAGCACTTCTCCCCGGGCACCGAGGACATCGAGCACTCCTCCTTCGCATACCGCCTGGAGGATCCGCACCTTCTCGACTGGTTCGGGAACTTGGCGCTGGTCACTGTGAGCACCAACTCGAAGTTCAGCAACTACCTCCCTGCGCAGAAGGCGAACAACCACGATGCTCGCCGGCAGAGCCTGAAACTCGAGCTGATGGCACGGCGGGCGGAGACCGGGAGTTGGAACGACGCAGATGTGCGCACTCATCATGAGGAGATGGTGGAGTTGTTGCGCCGGGCGCTTGCAGGAGAGCGAGCGCGATCAGATTCTGACATCTGATCGCCCCCTGTCCCCGTGAGAAGTACGTCAGGTCGAAGAATGGAAACGGGGTCTGGACCGAGCTACGGCATTGGGTGCCGCTCGGGGATGATGTGGAGCGGTGGGTCGAGAGGTTATTCGGCTACGGAACGTGGTCGAGTTCCGCTTCAATGTTTAAGGGGTGGGTGGCGGATCGACGCGGTCGTCCTGCTGCGCCACCTTCGCCAGCGGACCGCTGAGGGCCGCCGTCGCGACGATCGTCACGAGCGCGCCGAGCAGCATCGCCGTGTCCTCGCCAGGTCGCAGCAACCCGAGATGCGTCCCCGTCGTCGCGGCTGCCACGGGCACCCCCATCTGCGCCGCGGTCGTGACGGCGACCGGCCACGGCTGCTTCGTCATCGCCATCGCGCCGTGCACGACAAGAGCGCTCAACCCCAGGGCGAGACCGAGCGCGAGGGCATCCGGATGCGCCGCGAGGTCACGCAGGTTGAGCGACGCCCCGAGCCACACGAAGAAGATCGGCGCGAACAGCCCGTCAGTCAGCGCGAACACCTGCTTCGCGACGCGCTTCGGCTCACCGACCCCCGCAACGGCCAACCCGACGCAGAATCCCGCGAGCATGATCGACACGTGCCGCCACTGCGCGAGCGCCGCGACTGCGAACAGGATCGTCAGCGTCACCCGCAGCTCGAGCGCGAGCCCGCGATTCTCCGACACCTCGTGCACCCGCCGTCGATACCCGCGCTGCTCGACGAACCGCAGCACGACGAACACGACGAGCGACACCGTCACGACCGCCACAGCGCCGATCGCCGCCCGCGACATGTGCGCCGGATCGATCGCGAACGGCAACGCGACGATGCACGCCGCGTCCGCGAGCGCCAACTGCGGCAGCATCGCGACGATCGAGGGCCCCGTCAGCGGCATACCCTGCAGCGCCGGCATGACGATCGACGCCGAAGAACTCGCCAGCAGCACCGCGTACAGCCCCGCGTGCCCCGTGCCGAACACGTGCGCGATCGCCCATCCTGCGGGCGCGGCGAGCACCCCGACGGCGACCGCCCGCGCCACGCCGATCGACGCACCCGTGCGCAGCGCCTTGTCGCGCACCGGCACGTGCGTGCCGGCGACGAACATGACGAGCGCGAACCCGACGTCCGCGAGAAACGCGAACGTGCCGTCATGCGGGTCGAGCACCCGCGCGCCGGTCTGCCCGAGCGCGAGCCCGACGACAAGCTCGCCGATGACGACCGGCAACCTCACCGCGCGCGGCAACGACAACAGCGGCCCGAGCACCGCGACGAGACAGATGAGAGCGAGTTGCGCGAAGTTCACGTCCGTCGCGACCTCAGGCGGAACGGTGCGCGAGGTCGACGATGCGCACAGGCACGTCGGTGTTCTCGTCCGTGTGATAACTCGCGCAGACCCGGTGATAACCGTCGGCGATGATGGCGTCGCGTCCGCTCGTCGCGTCACCACGCACGAGCAGCACCGGGCTGAGCGCCCTGCCGTCGGCGATCTTCTTCAGATCCGACGTGACGTGCGGGTTGTCCGTCGGCAGCAGGGCGAAGCGCGAGGCGCCCAGAATGTCCTTCGCCTTGAAGTGCGCCGATTCGACGTTCTCGAACGCCTCGACGGTCGTCGTCATCGTCGCCTCACCGGCGAGCAGCGACAGATACGCCGCCGCCGACGTGCCTCGGGGCCAGCCTGAGCATGTACACGTCCGATTCCCCGTTTCATCGTGCGGTGTCACACGATATCGGTCGTGAGTTGGCTGCGCACCTCACTTCTATCGGCGAGGACGAGTCTCTGAGGAGTGCGCTCGACGATGGTGGGCGGAGCGGGAGAATGGTTAGGCAGAGAATCCACACGGGCTATTCTTGCCCCCAATGCAGGCGTGGGAAGAACCGCGAAATCCGGCAGGCGTTCGCACGCAAGCTGCGGCGCCGGCAGAAGGTGCAAACTGCTGACACTCGGCGACATCGCCGACGTCGACATGCGCATCGGCTACACGGACTGACTCGATCCCTGTGGTGGACGCAGGCGACCCGTCGCGGGCGTCCGCCGTTGCTGTGGTCGATCCAGCCTGCGGTGCGATACGCAGGGCATGCCTTCCGTCGTGAGCCTGGACCACGAGGCGATCAGCCGCGTCGCAGAACGTCCCGGCGTGGCCGAGTTGTCCCTGTTCGGCTCAGCTGCTGCGGGGACTTCTCATCACAACAGCGACGTCGACTCTCTGGTCGATTTCCTCCCTGATCGCCCCGATCCGCTGGAGGACTTCTGCGCCCTCCGTGACGACCTGAGCAGGATCCTCGAACGCGATGTTGACCTCGTGGCGAAGCGCGCCATCCGCAACCCGTACTTCCGCGACTCAGCTCTCGCGCAGGCGGAGGTTGTCTATGTTGCCGACGTCTAGAGCGCATCTATGGGATGCGAAACATCCGTGCCCGTGAGTACGGGGTGGTCGAGCACGAGATCGTGTGGGCGGTCGTCGATTCGCGTCTCACTCCGTTGGCGCAGGAGCTGGCAAGGCTTCTCGGCGAGTCATGACTCGCCCACACTCGAGTGGAATTACGAACCGGGCCAACGTCACATGGCCGTCGCAGGCATCCGCTCGTAAGGTGGCGGGACACCACGATGAGGAGAACACATGCCTGAGCGGCTCGAACCCCAACTCGAAACCGTGCGCGAGACGATCCTTCGCCGCAACCCCGGCGAGTCAGAATTTCACCAGGCCGTCGACGAGGTGCTCGCCAGCCTGGGCCCGCTGCTGAAGCGTCGCCCCGACTACGTCGAGTCGAGCATCATCGAGCGTCTGGCGGAGCCCGAGCGTCAGATCATCTTCCGCGTGCCATGGGTCGACGACGACGGCCGCGTGCAGGTGAACCGAGGATTCCGCGTCGAGTTCAACTCAGCGCTCGGGCCATACAAGGGTGGCCTGCGCTTCCACCCCAGCGTCTACCTCGGCATCGTCAAGTTCCTCGGCTTCGAACAGGTCTTCAAGAACGCGCTCACCGGCATGCCCATCGGCGGCGGCAAGGGCGGCTCCGACTTCGACCCGAAGGGCCGCTCCGACGCCGAGATCATGCGTTTCTGCCAGTCGTTCATGACGGAGCTGTACCGCCACATCGGTGAGTACACGGACGTACCCGCCGGCGACATCGGCGTCGGCGGCCGCGAGATCGGCTTCCTCTTCGGCCAGTACAAGCGCATCACCAACCGCTACGAGGCCGGAGTGCTCACGGGCAAGGGCCTCACCTGGGGTGGCGCGCAGGCGCGAACCGAAGCCACCGGGTACGGCCTCGTGTTCCTCACCGAACGGATGCTCGCGACGCAGAACCGTTCCTTCGACGGCGCGAAGGTCGTCATCTCCGGCTCCGGCAACGTCGCCGTCTACGCCGCACAGAAGGTCACCCAGCTGGGCGGCACCGTCGTCGCGATGAGCGACTCCGGCGGGTACGTCGTCGACGAGCGGGGCCTCGACATCGACGCCATGCGCGAACTCAAGGAATCCAGGCGCGGACGCATCAGCGAATACGCGGACGAGCACGAGGGCGCCCGATTCGTCGCCGAAGGAAGCATCTGGGACGTGCCGTGCGACGTGGCCCTGCCCTGCGCCACCCAGAACGAGCTCCCGGACGACGCAGCTCGCACCCTCGTGGCCAACGGCTGCATCGCCGTCGCCGAAGGCGCCAACATGCCGACGACGCCCGCAGCGACCGCCCTGCTGCAGGAGGCCGGCGTCCTGTTCGCGCCCGGCAAGGCGTCGAACGCCGGCGGCGTCGCGGTGAGCGCCCTCGAGATGCAGCAGAACGCCTCCCGCGACTCGTGGTCGTTCGACCACACCGAAGAACGCCTGCGCGCCATCATGAACGGCGTCTTCCGCACCTGCGAGGAGACGGCCGACGCCTACGACGTGCCGGGCGACTACGTGCGCGGCGCCAACATCGCGGGCTTCGTCAAGGTGGCCGACGCGATGCTCGCGCTCGGCGTCGTCTGATCGTCGTCCGAGCATCGAACGCCCCGAATCGGTGTGGTGGAAAAGCCGATTCGGGGTCTGCGCGGTCCGGCGGCGGCGTATAAACGAGGCATGCCCGCCTCTGAGAACGACCCGTCGTCAGGCCTGTCTAACGAGGGCGCCCTGCTCGGGCTGCACGACAACGGCCCCACCGACGTGCACCCGGGCGCGAACGCCGAAACACAGACGCTCGAAGCCACCGAAGCCGGCCTCACGTCGGTCGCGAAGGCCTGGGACGAAGCCGTCGACGCGGACGGCGCGCCCCGCCTCGCCTACGTCGCAGCCCTGGCAGCGATCGCGGCGCTCAGTGATGACGAGCGGGCGGCCCGGCAAGAACGAGCAGAGGCCATGGAGAAGGCGGAGGGCATCACCTTCCGCGTCAGCGGTGAGGACGAACCCCGGATCTTCCCGACGGACTTCATCCCCCGCATCATCGACGCCGACACGTGGGCCGACCTGAGCGCGGGCCTCGAACAACGCGCCCGCGCCCTCAACGCGTTCCTCGACGACATCTACGGGGCGCGACGCATCATCGAGGCTGGGGTCGTCGACGCCGACGACATCGAACGCTCACCGGGCTACGTCGACGAAGGCCGCCTCCAACCCTCCGGGTCCGTGCGAGCCCACATCTGCGGCATGGATCTCGTGTGCGCCGACGGACGATGGCTCGTCCTCGAGGACAACCTTCGCGTTCCCTCCGGCGTGGTGTTCTCGCACTTCCTTCGCGCGATGGCGAACGACACGTTCGCCGACGTGATCAGCGAGTACGACCTGCTCAACCCCCGCGACGGATTCGCGATGCTGCGCGAGACGCTGCAGGCCGCGGCACCTGCGCACGCCGCGAACCCCGACGACCCAGGGCTTGCGCTCGTCTCGACGGGCGAGAGCGACTCCGCCTGGTTCGAGCACCGCCGCATCGCCGAGTTCGTCGGCATGCCCGTCTGCACGCCCGCGGACCTCTGCGTCGTCGACGGGCGCCTGCACCTGCAGGACGCGACGACGCTGCGCCCACTCGACGTCGTCTACGCGCGCATCGAGAAGGATCAACTGTTCGCAGCCCTCGGCTGCGACGGTCAGCCACTCGGCCCCGGACTCGAGGACGCCCTTGCCCACCACCGTCTCGCGTTCGTCAACACATTCGGCAACGGCGTCGGCGACGACAAGGCCGTCTACGCGCTCGTGCCCGACATGATCCGGTTCTACCTCGACGAGGAGCCCCTGCTCGAGCAGGTCCCCACCGATCTGTGCCACAAACCCGGCAAGGTCGAGGAGGTCATCGCACGGCTCGACGAACGCGTCGTGAAACCCGTCGACGGCTACGGCGGCGCCGGCATCACCATCGGGCCGGAGTGCTCCCCAGCCGAGCTCGACGAACGCGCCGAGCAGCTGCGGGCGCATCCCGACCACTTCATCGCGCAGGACATCGTGCGCCTGTCGACGCTGCCCACCTACGCCGCCGACGAGAGCGGACGCACCTGCATCCACCCGCGGCACGTCGACCTGCGGGCGTTCGTGCACGTTCGCGCCACCGAGCAGCCCGGGAGTGCGCCCGGCGAGTCGGGGGAACCCAGCGTCCTCGATGCGCGCAAGCTGAGCGCCCACACCGTCCCCACCGCCCTCACCCGAACGGCCCCGGCTGGTTCGCTCATCGTCAACACCTCCCGCGGCGGTGGCGGCAAGGACACGTGGATCCTGCGCTCACCTGCACCGACAGCGCCGGCTGCAGCCTCCTCGCAGACCCCGTCAGAGACCGCGGTGGGCGCCGATCGCGGTGACGCCGCCACGGTTGCGTCAGGTGATGTTCCTGGCCCCGACGACTCCGCGGCACCACCTCGATCATGACCCGCGAGGTCGGTTCTCCGGCATCCGGAGACGAACCAGGCGCGCTCGCTCTGGAGGTCTGGCCCCCCGGGCGCCTAGGATCGGCTGACGTGAACGACGTCAGCCCGCCCGAACCCGAGCATGCCCACGTCCTGACCTCCTACGCGCCGCCCGCCGAGCACCGCGCCCCCCCACGCCCGCGCACGCTGGACCGCTACGTCAAGGACCCTGCGCTCTCGCCCGACGGGCGGCTGCTCGCGTGCGTCGTCGTCGAACAGGATCGTTTTCCCTTCGCCCTGCAGATGCCGCTCGACGACGACGGGGTTCCGATCGTCGGCGAGGAGCGCGAGGTGCGTCTTCCCGTCGAAGGCGGTGTGCGGCGCGTCCTGTACTCACCCGACGGGCACTGGCTCGCCTGCGAGGTAGCACCCGACGGTGGTGACCGCGAGCAGATCTGGTTCGTCACCTCCGACCCGGACGACGCGAACTCGTACACCGTCGACCTCGCCGCGTACGAGACGGTCGAGCTCGTCAGCTGGGACGACGACTTCGTCGCCGTCTCCGTCTTCGACCGCGAGGGCACCGTCGAGGGCCGCCTGTTCAATCCGGTGACGGGGGAGACCCGCGTCGTCGACCGGCGCACCGGCGGCGCCCTGACGCACTCGCGTGGCAACGTCTCGTTGTTCCGCGTGGGTTCGCGCGGCAACCGTGAGCTCCTGGCCGTCGACGGCGGCGGCACCTGGCGCCCCATCATGCCGGTCGACAACGGCTCGACGACCGACCGCGGATTCGTCACGTTCGAGGGGGATCGCCCCAGCTTCATCGTGCGCAGCGACCACAGCGCCGAACGCTTCCGACTGCTGCGGCTCACCCCCACCGAGCACGCCCACGACGTCGAGGTGCTCCTCGAACGTGAGGACGCCGACGTCGAGGAGTTCGCCGTCTCCCTCGACGGTTCCGTGGCGGCCGTCCTGTGGAACGACGAGGGGTGGTGCGACCTGCAGATCGTGGACCTGACGGGTGGGCGCGCCCGCGTCGTCGACCTGCCCGAGCTGCCGTCGCTCATCGCGACGACGCCGTCGCTGACGGCGGACGGGTCGCTGCTCGCCCTCACCGTCGCCGGACCCGAGTTTCCGCCCACCGTCGTCGTCTACGACGTGGCCGCCCGACGCTGGGTCGGCGACGAGTTCCGCGCTGTCGCAACGGCGGTCGACGACGCGGTGAGCGACGCCGTCGGTGAGAGCGTGGCCGAGAACCGTCCCCGTGAGAGCGGCTCGGACGACGAGACGGCCGGGCACGCAGCGACCGGTGACGACGTCGGCGCGAGCGGCGCTGACGCACTGGCCGACCAGGACGGCCTCGACACGATGTCACCCGCGCGCCCGACGGACGAACGTGGCCGGCCGGTGTTGTCCGCGTGGGGCGAAGCGGACATCATCCCCGAGCTGCTCCACTACGAGGCGCGCGACGGCATGCGCTTGTCCGGGTGGCTCTACCGGGCCGTCGGGCCTGCGCCGAGCGAGCCCGCCCCGACGATCGTCTACTTCCACGGCGGCCCCGAGGGACAGGCGCGCCCCGACTACAACAACGTGCTGCGCAAGCTCGCGGCGACCGGGCACTCGGTGTTCCTGCCGAACGTGCGTGGCTCAGCAGGACGCGGGCGGCGCTTCTCGCAGGCCGACGACCGTTACGGCCGGTTCGCGGCGATCGACGACGCCGAGGACACGCTCGACCACCTCATCGACGCAGGGATCACCCGCGACGGCCAGGCCGTCATCATGGGCCGCTCGTACGGCGGATACCTCGTGCACGCGTCGCTCACCCGGCACGCCGGGCGTTGGGCCGGCGGCATCGCGGCGTGCGGCATGTCGGATCTCGAGACGTTCTACCGTGACACCGACCCGTGGATCGCCTCCGCGGCGATGCCCAAGTACGGCGACCCCAAGCTCGACCGGCACCTGCTCGCGCAAGCCTCCCCGCTGCGTCAGTTCTCCCGCGTCGACGTGCCCGTGATGTTCATCCACGGCCAGCTCGACTCGAACGTCCCCGTCTCCGAGGCTTACCAGGCGCTGGGCGTGCTCGCGTCGCGGGGCGTGCCGACGGAGATGCTGTTGTTCCCCGACGAGGGGCACGAGTTCGAACGTCTCAACAACCGCTGGGACATGGAACAGCGGGTCTTGGCTTTCTGCGAAAGGATCTTCGGTGAGTGACTCCGACAAGAACGACGCGAACACGGGTGGGACGAACTCCGAGCCCGACGTCGACGCGGCACACGAGGCCGCCATGGCGTACGACGGCATCGACGACGACCTGCGGGACAAGCTCGTCGAGTGGCGCCGCCACCTGCACACCAATCCCGAGCTCAGCTATGAGGAGAAGGCGACGACGGACTACGTCGCCGAACAGCTCGAAGGTCTCGGGTTCGAGGTGCGACGCTTCTCCTTCGGCACCGGCTTGATCTGTGACGTGCCCGCCGCCGACGACGCGACGGCCGACGACCTCGTCGCGTTGCGCGCCGACATCGACGCGCTGCCGATGGATGAGGAGACCGACCTCGAGTTCGCCTCGACGAACGAGGGCGTCAGCCACTCCTGCGGCCACGACGCGCACACGGCGATGCTGCTCGGCGCCGCGACGCTGCTCGCGAAGAACCCGCCGCCGCGCCCCGTCCGCCTCATCTTCCAGCCCGCCGAGGAGCAGATGCCCGGCGGCGCCGTCGACTGCGTCGAGGACGGCGCGATCGAGGGCGTCGACCGCATCATCGCGCTTCACTGCGACCCGCACCGCGTCGTCGGTGACGTCGGTGTGCACGCGGGCGCCATCACCTCCTCGAACGCGAAGATCGAGGTGACGCTGACCTCCGACGGCGGGCACACCGCGCGTCCGCACGAGACCGGCGACCTCATCTACGCGCTCGCGAGCATCGCGACGGGCGCGGCCCAGGTCATCGACCGCCGCATCGACCCGCGCTCGGGCACCGTCATGACGTGGGGCTCGATCGAGGCCGGCGGCAGCGCCGCGAACGTCATCCCGTCGAAGGGGACGCTCGTCGGCACCGTCCGCTCCGCGAGCCGCGACACGTGGGCGCAGCTGCCCGACGTCGTGCCGCCCGCGATCTCGGGCATCGCCGAGCTGTACGGCGTGAAGGCCGAGGTCAACTACGTGCAAGGTGTGCCGCCGGTCGTCAACGACGAGGCGTGCGCGCAGCTCGCAGCCCAGGCGGTCACCGACGTCCTCGGCGAGGACGGCGTCGGCGAGGCCGACCAGTCGTCCGGTGGCGAGGACTTCGGCTGGTACACCGAAGAGATCCCCGGCATCTACCTGCGCCTCGGCGTCTGGGACGGCGACAGCGACGAGACCGACCTGCACCACCCTGCGTTCATGCTCGACGAGCGCGCGCTGCCCATCGGTGCGGCCGTGTTCGACCGGTTCGCGCGACTCGACCGCGATGCCGCGAGCGACGAGTCGTCGAACGCGTCGTGATGACGATCGGCTGACGCTGCGCGGCGGGCCGGATTTGTCGGCGACGAGCGCATGACACACGAACGGCGGGACGAGTTTGGATGCTCGTCCCGCCGTTCGTCATTCGTCGTCGGCCGCCGTCGTGCGAGCAGTCTCAGACGACGTCGACCGACGTGTGATCGCCGACGCCGGCCGCCAGGGCCGCGAGGTGCTGACGGGTGTCGCCGAAGGTTCGCTCGATCGTCGCGAGGCGCGAGGTGTAGTGGCCGACGGCGTACTCGGCCGTCATGCCGATGCCGCCGTGCAACTGGATCGCCTCCTGGCCGACGAGCCGGCCGTAGGTGCCGACGAGGTACTTCGTCCGCGACACGATGGCGTCGAGGTCGAGCGCGTCGTCGCCCTCACCGGGGTCGGCGAGCGCCATCGCGGCGTAGAGCACGGCGCTGCGCGTCAGCTCGACGCCGACGTACATGTCGGCGGCGCGTTGCGTGAGGGTCTGGAACCGCATGATCGGCACGCCGAACTGCTTGCGCGTCTTGAGGTACTCGACCGTCAGCGCGAGCGCGGCTCCCATCGCTCCGAGCGCCTCGCCGCACTGTGCGACGTTGCCCAGTGTGAGCGCGGCGTCGAGCACCTCGCGGCCGCCGAGCCGCGTCGCGGGAGCGCCGTCGAGCGTCACCTTCGGGCCGTCGACGGTGGGGGATTCGACGAGGTAGACCCCGACGTCGTCGCCCGTGCCGGCGGTCGTGACGATGGCGTCAGCCGACGACAGGTCGGTGTTGCCGCGAGCCTCACCCGCCAGCTCGCTACCCGACGCGGTGCGGGCGCTCGCGGCCGGTGACCACGTCGCACCCGACTCGCCGAACGCGGTGAGCACGAGCTTCTCGCCGCTGATGACGTCGGCGAGCAGCGGCGAGTTCGCCGCGTCGAGGGCCGCCGCAGCCGCCATCGCATCGGCGTAGGGGAGCGTGACGCGAGCCGCGCCGAGCTCGACGGCGGCGAGCGTCACCTCGATGGCCGACGCGCCGAAACCGCCCTTGTCCTCGGCGAAGGCGAGCCCGAGCAAGCCCATCTCGGCGAGCTTGCCCCAGGCGTCCGCGTCGAACGGCTGCGGGCCGGCGGGGGCGCCGGATCCGGTGTCCTTCGGCGTGAGGCTCGAGGCAAGGTCGCGCACCGCGCTCTGCAACGCGCGCTGTTCTTCGGTGGGTGTGAAGTCCATGATTCAGCCCTTCAGTCCAAGGATGCCGCCGGAGATGATGTTGCGCTGAACCTCGTTGGAACCGCTGTAGATCGACGCCTTGCGGTAGTTGAGATACCGCGGCAGCGTCTCGCTGCCCCACTCGCCCGTGTACCAGGTGAGGGCGTCGACGCCGGCCACGTCGACCATGAGTTCGTAGACGTCCTGCTGCAGCTGGCTGCCGCGCAGCTTGAGGATCGACGACGCCGGGTCGGGGCGCCCGTCACGCGAGTCACCCGCGACGCGCAGCACCGTCAGTTCGAGCGCCATGACCTCGGCCTCGAGCTGGGCGAAGCGCGCGGCGAGCAGGGGCTCGTCGAGCGCGGTGCCGTGAGGGCTGCGTGTGGCCTTCGCGTGCTCCTTCGCCGCGGCGAGCGCGGCCTTGATCGAGCCGACGGGCGCGGCGCTCGTGCGCTCGTTGCCGAGTAGGAACTTCGCGTAGTCCCAGCCGCGGTTCTCCTCGCCGACGAGCTGGTCGGCGGGCACGCGGACGTCGTCGAAGAACACCTCGTTGACCTCGTGACGGCCGTCGATCAGCTTGATCGGGCGCACCGTGAGGCCGGGGGAGGACATGTCGATGAGGAGAAAGGAGATGCCCTTCTGCGGCTTGTCGGCGCTCGGGTCGGTGCGCACGAGGGTGAAGATCCAGTCACCGAACTGCCCGAGCGTCGTCCACGTCTTCTGTCCGTTGACGACGTACTCGTCGCCCTCGCGCACCGCCGTCGTGCGCAGGGACGCGAGGTCGGAGCCGGCGTCCGGCTCGGAGAAGCCCTGCGACCACCAGATCTCGCAGCTCTTCGTCTTCGGCAGGAAACGCTCCTTGAGCTCCTGCGAGCCGAACGCGGCGATGACGGGGCCGACCATGCTCGTGTTGAACGCGAGCGGCATCGGCACGCCGGCACGCTGCAGTTCGGAACGGTAGATGTGCAGCTGCAGTTCGTCCCAGCCGCGCCCACCCCATTCGGTCGGCCAGTGGGGTGCGGCCAGGTCGGCGTCGTCGAGGATGCGCTGACCTTCGCGCAGCAACTCGGGCACGACCTCGCCGTCAGCGATGTATCCGGTCTTGATGTGGTCGGGGAAGCTCTCGGCAAAGGCGCGCAGCTCGCGCTGCAGGGCCTTGTCCTCGTCTCGTAGTGTCCGTTGCACCGTGGCTCCTTGCTCGGGGACGTGGCGCCATGACGCGCCTCACCCTGTCTATCACTCTTGTTGAGCATCGCTCAATAGGGCGAGGCCCGGCGGTGACAGACCTACGGTGTCGGAGGAGGGGCTCAGGCGAGGTCGCAGTTCGACTTCATGAGTTCGGCGTACGTCGTCGAGGCGTCGTGGCTGTTGTATCTGCGCGCATCCGAGGGGAACGTCAGCTTCTTGAACTTCGCGATCGACGCGGTGCGCGAGGCCTCGTTGCCGCCCGGGTGCGAGGCGCTGCCGATTTTCGTGCTCATGACCGTGTCGCCGCCGATCATCGTGCTGTCGTCCGGGAACCAGAAGATCGTGCTGCCCTCGGTGTGGCCGGCAGGTGGATGAGCGGGACGCGGTGGCCGGCGATCGTCGTCGTGGACTCCTCGAAGGTGGAGGTCTTCGCGTCGGTCGTGCGCGAGGTGCCTTCCTCGACGGAGCAGTTGCGCTTCGGATCGTGCAGGTAGGGCTGGTCGAGTTGGTGGATGCACGCGACGACCTTCGGGTTCGTCTTCATCGCCGCGGCGAGGCCGCGCAGCTTGTCGCAGTGCCCGTGGGTGATCACGATCGCGTCGACGCCGCCGATCGACTTCACGTAGTCGGCGACCTCCGTGTCTCGTATGCCGGGGTCGACGAGGATGTTGCCGGCCGGCGAGCTGAGCACCTGGAACGTGGCCGTCCAGCCCGAATCGCTGGTGCTGTCGAACTGCGTGACGGTGAACGCCGACTGCTTGTTCGTGCTCGACGCGCTGATCGCCGGCGTGACGGGCAGCGACGACGCAGCCGCAGCCCTGGGGGACGCACTGCTGGGCGACGAATCCGCCGCGTCCGTTCCGCAGGCCGCCAGGGTGAGCCCGCCGATGAGGACGAGGGCTGAAGCAGTGCGACGAGTGTCGCGCATGGGGTCTGCATCCGAATGTGTGAGGTGTTGCTCACATCATGGTCGTCGCGCTCGGTGTGCATGGCTATGTCGCCCCACATGATGAGATGCCCAGCGCCGGCCGCATGGGCGAGGCCTCACGGGCGCGGACGGCCCACCGACCAGAAGCCACTCGCCGTGATGGCGCGCCGTGACAGGCCGCGCTCTTTCGTCAGGTGACGCTTGATCGCGGCCACCGCGCCGCCCTCCGCACACACCCACGCGTAGTCGGCGTCGTCGACGTCGAGGTCTGCGAGTGCCGCGACGGCGGCCGAACCGGACGCATCCGTGCCGCGCTGCACGACGGTGATGCCGGCGTCGGCGACCTCCGGGTGCAGGTATGTCGCATCAGGGACCTCGACGACGCAGGTGAGGCGGGGTTGCGTGTTCTGCGAGTCTTCACCTTTTCCAGTCGCCCGTTCGCGGGCTGCGTCGACGATGGCGAGCATGCCCGGCAGGCCCGTCTCGTCGGCGACGAGCACGTGATGCCCGCCCGCGGGCGCGGCGCTGTAGAGCGCAGACTGGACGCGCACCCCGACCTCGTCACCGACCCTGACGTCGCGCAGCCAGCGCGCGCCGGGCCCGTCGTGGCCGACGTCCACGATGTCGACGTCGATCTCGGCGTGCTCGGGGCGCAGCATCCGGATCGTGTACCAGCGCAGCTGCGGGCGCACGGCATCGTCCATGGCGGCGACGGCGCTGCGGGGGTCGCGTTCGTCATCAGGCGGGGTGACGACGGGTGCGCCGGCCGGCGGCATGAAGAGGCCGAAGTACTCGTCGGGACCGGTGAGTTCGAGCGTGCGGAACATCTCGGCGTGCAGGGTGACGCGGGTGAAGGCCGGGCACAGCGCTTCGACGGCGCGCACCTCGGCGGGTGTCGTCGGCCAGGTCTCGCGCTCCGGTGGCAGGGCCATGGTGAGCGAGGCGGCCGCCGAGTACGCCGCATGCAGCCCGCGTTCGATCGTCCTGAGTGGCATGAGAGCCTCCGCGTCGTCGCGATGAATGAGGTCTACCTAACCTAGGCGATCGTCTGATCTGGGGCACGTTCGGTCGGGCGTCTCGGCGGCGCGGGCGACCTCGCAGCTGGGGTGGCGCCTACGCTGAGGCATGCCCACGCCAGCTTCGGAACCCCTCGACGCAGTCCTCGACCTGGCGCGCGATGCGCGTGACGTCGTCGTCCTCACGGGCGCGGGGATGAGCGTCGAGAGCGGCATCCCCACGTTCCGCGACGCGCAGACGGGCCTGTGGGAGCGCCATGACCCGGAGGAGCTCGCGACGATCGACGCGTGGGAGCGCGACCCCGACTTCGTCTGGGCCTGGTATCGCTGGCGGGCCAAGCTCATTCGCGATGTCCAGCCCAACGTCGGCCATCGCGCACTCGCCGACTGGGCCGACGCCGAGCGGGCGAACCTGTGGATCGTCACGCAGAACATCGACGACCTCCACGAACGCGCGGGCAGCAGCGTCCTCGCGCACCTGCACGGCAGCATCTTCGCGTTGCGCTGCTCTGAGTGCGACACCCCCTTCGACGAAACCGACGCCCCGGCACTCGCGCTGCCGTCCGACCCCGTCGAGCGGTTGGCCCCGCCGCGTTGCCCGGTGTGTGGCGCAGCGGTGCGCCCCGGCGTGGTGTGGTTCGGCGAAGAACTGCCGCAGGAGCCGTTCGCGCACGCCGAGGCCGCGCTCGAGCGCGCCGATCTCGTCCTCAGCGTCGGCACGTCCGGGGTCGTGCAGCCCGCGGCCGGGCTGCCGTACCGGGCGCTGACGCGGGGCGTGCCCGCCGTCGAGATCAACCCCGCCGAGACCGAACTGAGCGACGACGCGACGCTCGTCTGGCGTGCGCCCGCCGCCGCCGCGCTGCCCGCGCTCGTCTCGGCACTCCGGGGTGAGACGTGACGCGTCGGGGCGCCCGCTGGTCAGTGCAGGGCTGGGCCGACGCTGCGCGTCGCGGGCCACGCGGCAGGCTTGCGTGCTCGTCGGCGGGCTCGATCCACCTGAAGGCGCACCATCACGACCTCGCGCACGTCGGGCTCGTCATCAGCCTGCACGTCGGCGCGATGTATCTGCCGTCGCTGCTGACGGGTCGCCTCGTCGACAGGGTCGGCCCGATTCCGATGGCGTGGGCGTCCGGCGGCATCCTCGCGGCTGCGGCGCTGTTCGCCGCCGTCGCGCCCGGTGACTCGTTCGCGGCGCGTGGCCAGCACGGCACGCCCACGACGGGCCGCATCAAGGCTCGAGCTCGTCTCGCGCGAGAGCACGCCGCCGTCGCCCAGCACCGCGCGAGCACACTGCACGCCATCACGAAGCAGCTCGCGACCTCGCACGCCGTCGTCGCTGTCGA
>NZ_JBXASS010000009.1:0-157638 GCF_058809565.1 Dermacoccus sp. MPR-E5
GGCGGGCGGGGTCCGCGCGGCGTACCCGTCGGGGTCGTTGTCAGGGGTACGGCGTAGGGTCGGATGCATGGAATCGATTCGTCTGACGCAGTACGCCCATGGTGGCGGGTGCGCGTGCAAGATCCCGCCCGGCGAGCTCGAGGAGGCGGTGAAGCACCTCGTGGGGCAGCCGAATCCGAGTGTCATCGTCGGCCTCGACGACGGTGACGACGCAGCCGCCGTGCGCGTCGGCGAGCAGGCGGTGCTCTCGACGGCTGACTTCTTCACCCCTGTCGTCGACGACGCGTACGACTTCGGTCGCATCGCGGCCGCGAACGCGCTCAGCGACATCTACGCGATGGGCGGCACCCCCGTCGTCGCCATCAACCTCGTCGGCTGGCCGCGCGACGTGCTCGGCCTCGACATCATGGCCGAGGTGCTCCGAGGCGGCGCCGACGTCGGTGCGCAGGCGAACTGCCCCGTCATCGGCGGCCATTCGATCGACGATCCGGAGCCCAAGTTCGGCATGGCCGTCACCGGCATCGCCGACCCGGGCAAGCTCATGCGCAACGACGCCGCCGAGGCGGGCCTGCCCATCTCCCTGACGAAGCCGCTCGGCGTCGGTGTGCTCAACAACAAGCACAAGTCGACGGGCGAGGTTTTCCCGCAGGCCATCGAGGTGATGACGACGCTCAACCGCGACGCGTCGATCGCCGCCGTCGCGGCGGGTGTCAAGGCGGCGACAGACGTCACCGGTTTCGGTCTGCTCGGCCACCTGTGGAAGATGTGCCGCGCCTCGGGCGTTCGCGCCGAGATCGACTCCGCTGCCGTGCCGTACATCGAAGGCGCCCGCGACGCCGCAGCCGAGGGTTACGTCTCCGGCGGCACGCGTCGCAACCTCGACTGGGTGCGTGAGCACATCACCGCAGCCGACGGGATCGGCGAAGACGAACTGCTGCTGCTCGCGGACGCTCAGACGTCCGGCGGCCTCCTCGTCATCGGCGAGGTGCCCGGCGCGCCCGTGATCGGCCGCACCCTCCCCCTCGACGGCGGCGCCCCCGGCATCAGCGTGCGCTGACTCGAACAGCACAGCTGCACGAGAAATGCGCATCTGCACGGGTATCAGCAGTCACGATCCCGGTGCAGATGCGCATTTCTCGTGTACAGACCCGGCCAGCCGACGAGCCGACCCGCCAGACACGCGAGCGCTCAGAGGTTGACGGGCTTGCCGTCCGGGCCAGGCAGCGGTCGGCGCCCATCCGCGGTGCGGGGGGCGTCATCCGCCGAGGCCAGCCGCGGGCCTGTCGTGATGTTCTCCGTCCCGCCACGCGCGTCGAGGCGGCGGCGCTGCGGCCCCATCGTGTACTTCGGGTCCTTCGCCGATTCCATGCCGGCTTCGAACACCGCGAAGCGTGTGCACACCGAGCCTGCGACGAAGCAGGCCCCGGAGACGACGGACGCCACGCGCGAGCGTCGCGCGAACAGCGCCGTCCCGACGAACCCGGCGACGTTGAGCGCCATGCTCGCCTTGTTGAGCTTGCCGGCAGTACCGTGGTGCAGCGGCTCGCCGACGCCCTCGGCGTCGAGGTGCTTCTCGAGACGATTGAGCACGCCGAGGTCGACGGCCGACCCGATGAGCGCTAGCGCCCGGGCGGGGCCAGCCTTCTCGACTGGCGTCCACATCATCGCGTTGCCGCTCGCCGCGGCCGATGCTGAACCGCCGAACACAAACGGCAGGTACAGCCGCGACTCGTGCCACGTCGGCGTCGACGTGTTCGACAGCAGCACCGCCGTGTACGTCGCCAGCGGCGCCGCCATCGACGCACCGAGCGCGACGAATCCCGGTTCGGTGACGCCGAGCATCTTCTCGACGCCGACGAGTGCCCCGTTGACGCGCAACCCGGCGTCACGACGACCCGCAGCACGCGACTGCCGCCGCAACCACCGCGACCCCGGCACCTCGAGCGAGGACGCCGACGCGACCTCGCCTGCAGCCCCGGCCACGCGATCGAGCGCGCCGACCAGACCCGTCACGGTGCCGCTTCGCTTGAGCGGCAGCATCCGCAGCACCTCGAGGGCCGCGAGCGGCATCGCACCGCCGCTGAAACCGGAGAGGATCCACGTGCCCACCGACATCGGCGAACTGAGCTTCGCCACGCGCATCATGTTGTAGAAGCGCTCCGGGCGACCCAGGTCGCCGATGAGCGACGCACCCGAGACGGCGACCGCAACGGCCGTCGTCAGGCGCGTCACGCGCTGCAGGGGTTCGTTGCCCGTCAGGTACGCGCCGGTCGCGAGCAGCTGAGAACCGCCCGCGAGGCCACCGAAGAACAGGTACGTCGGGATCGGCCATTCCCACGGCACGGGCTTGATGACGCCACGCCCGTAGTAGCTCTGGAACTCGACGTCCGGCACGAGCGCGCGCTCACCGCGGCCCTCGCGACCGTTCAGCCAGTCGGTCGGACGGCGACGCTTGCCGCCACGCCCGCCGCGACGGCGCCGCCCACCCTCGGGTTCAGGATCCCGATACGCATCAAGGGAATTCACGCTCACGCCACACCACCTCCGACGAACGCCAGCGCTGCTGCGGCCA
This sequence comes from Dermacoccus sp. MPR-E5, assembly GCF_058809565.1. Taxonomy (NCBI): domain Bacteria; kingdom Bacillati; phylum Actinomycetota; class Actinomycetes; order Micrococcales; family Dermacoccaceae; genus Dermacoccus; species Dermacoccus sp. MPR-E5. The sequence continues at coordinate 2,573 of NZ_JBXASS010000009.1, forward strand.
TCATTCCGCCGGCCGCCATCGCCATCCGCTTGTACGACTCCGGCAAGGTCTTCGACGGCGCCACCGGGTCCGGTGGCAGTCCGTACACCTCGGGATCGTCGAGCAGGAGGAAGACCGAACCGGTGCCGCCGACGCCGTCGTCGAGGTTCGCGCCGTAGAGGCGCGCCTCCGTCATGCCCTGCGCGTGCAGCTGCGCGACGCGCTCCTCCGCGATCGCGACCATCTCCGCATGCGTGCCGAACTTGATCGACGTCGTGGGGCACGTCTGCGCGCACGCGGGCGTCTGGCCTTCCTTCAATCGGTCGTAGCACAGCGTGCACTTCTGCGCGTTGCCGTGATTGACGGTCGCCGTCTTCTCACGCCGTTCGATGACGCCGAACGGACACCCGCCGACGCAGTAGCCGCAGCCGTTGCACACGTCGGCCTGCACGACGACCGTGCCGAACTCGGTGCGGAACAGCGCGCCAGTCGGGCAGTTGTCGAGACACCCGGCGTGCGTGCAGTGCTTGCAGACGTCGGACGCCATGAGCCACCGGAAATCCTGAGCCTCGTGCAGCGCCGTCGGCATGACGCCGTTGTCGGTCGCGACGATGTCGAGCACGTTGACCCCCGCCAATTCGTCCGTCACCTGCGCCCGTTCGACGTCGAGCGCCGGGGCGCCCGGGTCGAGCGCTGACGGTGCGTCGGTCGCGTAGTCGGTGTGCCCACCGGCGACGCGGATGGCGCGCGCGGCGTCATCCGGCAGGTCGGCGAGGTGCGACGCTTCGCCCGAGCCGCCCGCAGCGTCTGCACCGGCGCCGGAGGCCGACCGCAGCGTCGGCATGCCGAGGTCGACGAGCTTGCGCCCCGACTCACGGGCCCGCGCGATCTGCTCGCCCGACTGCTCGACGAACGCGACGTGACGCCACGTGTCGGCACCCAGCTCACCCGTGTTGTCGTAGGAGTAGCCGGTGAACTCGTACCCGTCCTCGGGGTTGCGGTTCCACTCCTTGCACGCGACCTCGCAGGCCTTGCAGCCGATGCAGATCGAGGTGTCGGTGAAGAAGCCCATGCGTTCGGCGAGGACGTCGTTGGGCGCACCACCCGTCAGCGTCGTCGCCTCCGGGGTGCCCCAACCCGCCTGCTTCGACGGGTCACCTCCACCCGCGAACTGCGAACGGATGTACTCGGTCACCAGGCTCATCAGTCACACTCCTGGCAGATCTCGTTGCCCGTCTCGACGGTGACGCCGGCGCGGCTCTGGTACTCACTGACGAGCTGCTCGTACTCGTCCCGATCCTGTGGACGGCGGCCCGGGCGGATGTCGCACATGCCCATCTTGCCCTCCTGGATCTGGGTGTTGCGATCGAGCACCACGCCGAGCAGGTCGTTGGCCGAATCACCATGCACCTCAGCGGACTTCGCGCTGCCCCAGTGGTACGGCATGCCGATCTGGTGCACCATGCGACCACCGATCTTGAGCGGCACCATGCGGTCGGTGACGAGCACGCGCGCCTCGATCGCCGCGCGAGCCGACACGACGGTCGCCCAGTCGCCGTTCTCGAGGCCCTTCTCGGCCGCGAGATCGGGTGAGACCTCGATGAACATCGACGGCTGCAGCTCCGACAGGTACGGCAACCAACGGCTCATGCCGCCGGCCGTGTGATGCTCCGTCAGGCGCCCGATCTGGAACACGTACGGGTACACGTCGCCACCCGGCATGCCCTCGCTCGGCGCGTTGAGGTTGTCCTTACGACGGAACGTCACCCGTGTCGGGTTGGACTGCTGGCTGTAGAGCGGGTTGCGCATCGGCGATTCCGCCGCCTCGTAGTGCGTCGGCATCGGGCCGTCGACGAGACCGAGCGGCGCGTAGAGCCAGCCCTTGCCGTCCGCCATCATGATGAACGGATCGTCGCCGGCGAGGCCGTCGGGCCCACCCACACCCTCCTTCGGACGGTAGGACGGGGCGGTCTTGAGCGGGAAGTCGGGGTTGTCCTTGCCGACCCACTGCCCCTTCTCCTCGTCCCACCAGATGAGCTTCTTGCGCTCGCTCCACGGCTTGCCCTCACGGTCCGCGGAGGCGCGGTTGTAGAGCGTGCGGCGGTTCGCGGGCCACGCCCACGCCCATTCGGCGGCCGTCTCGTCCTGCTCGTACCCAGGCTTGCGCCGCGCGGCCTGATTGACCCCGTCCTTGTAGATGCCGGCGTAGATCCAGCATCCCGACGTCGTCGAACCGTCAGCCTTGAGATCCGCGTACGTCGCGAGGGGCTTGCCCTCCGCGTCGGTTCCGTTGATCTCGGCCATGACCGATTCGGCGATGACCTCGCCGTGCTCGTCCTTGGGGTAATCCCACGTGATCGCCTTGAGTGGCTCGTCGATGGGGTCGCTCGAATCGGCCAGCCTGGCACGGATGCGCACCCCGACCTCGTGGAAGAAGTCGAGCTCGCTCTGCGCGTCGCCCGGCGGGTTGACCGCCTTGTGACGCCACTGCACGAGGCGTTGGGTCTGGGTGAACGTACCGGCCTTCTCGACGTGCGTCGCCGCGGGGAAGAAGAAGACCTCGGTGTCGATGTCCTCACTCCTCCACTCCCCGGAGGCGATCTCCGGCGCGTCCTTCCAGAACGTCGCGGTCTCGATGAGCTGGAAGTCGCGCACGACGAGCCACTTGAGGTGGCGTAGGCCCTCACGTTGCATACGGGCGTTGGCCGAGCCGACGGCCGGGTTCTGCCCGAGCACGAAATAACCCTCGACCTGGTTCTCGATCATGCCCATGACCGTCTGGTACGTCCCGTGCGCGCCGGACAGACGCGGCATGTAGTCGAGCCCGAAGTTGTTCGCACTTGTCGCGTTCTCGCCGTACCAGGCCTTTAACAGCGACACGGCGTACTTGTCGGCATTCGCCCAGTACCCCTTGGCGTCCTTCGACACGATCGAGTCGATGTAATCCTCGAGCGTTTCGTGGTCGGAGACCCGCGGCATCGGAAGGTAGCCCGGCAGCAGGTTGAACAGTGTGGGAATGTCGGTCGATCCCTGAATCGTCGCGTGTCCGCGCAGCGCCATGATGCCGGCGCCAGGACGCCCGACGTTACCCATGAGCAACTGCAGGATCGCCGCGGTGCGAATCATCTGGGCCCCGCCGACGTGCTGGGTCCAACCGACGGCGTAGGCGAACATCGTCGTGCGCTCGCGACCAGAGTTGGCGACGACCTCGCGGGCGACGAGTGCGAAGTCCTCCTTGGAGACGCCGCACACCTCTTCGACCATCTCCGGTGTGTAGCGCGCGTAGTGCCGCTTCATGATCTGCAGCACGCACATCGGATCGGTGAGCGTCTCGTCGCGCATCACGGCCGAGTGCGCGAGCGTCGGGCCACCCGAGCCGTGCGTCTCGGCGCCACCGCTCGCCTGGTGGCCCGAGGAACCGCTCTTCTCGTCACTCGAGGTGCCCTGATCCGGTTTGCCGGGCGGCGTCTTGTACTGCCACGAACTCTGGTCGTACTGGCCCGTGGTCGGGTCGTACCCGGAGAACAGGCCGTCGAGATCCTCGGTGTCGACGAAGTCGTCGCTGACGATCGTCGCGGCGTTCGTGTACGCGACGACGTAGTCGTGGAAGTACGTCTCGGTCGTCAGCACGTGGTTGATCAGCGCGCCGAGGAAGACGATGTCACTTCCGCCACGGATGGGGATGTGCTTGTCGGCCACGGCGGACGTCCTCGTGAAGCGAGGGTCGATGTGGATGACCTTCGCGCCACGCGCCTTGGCCTCCGTCACCCACTGGAAACCCACCGGGTGGCACTCGGCCATGTTCGACCCCTCGATGAGGATGAGGTCGGCGTTCGCCATGTCCTGCAGTGGATTGGTGGCTCCACCACGCCCGAACGAGGCTCCCAGACTGGGAACCGTGGCGCTGTGTCAAATACGCGCCTGGTTCTCGATCTGTATGGCGCCCGCGGCGGTGAACAGCTTCTTGATGAGGTAGTTCTCCTCGTTGTCGAGCGTTGCTCCACCCAACGAGGCGATTCCCATGGTGCGACGCAGGCGGTTGCCTTTGTCGTCCGTCTCCTGCCATCCGTTGCGGCGGCTGGCGATGAACCGGTCGACGACCATGTCAATGGCCTTGTCGCGCTCGATCGGCTCCCAATCGGTGCCACCCGGCTTGCGGTAGAGCACCTGCTTGACGCGTGAGGGGTTGTTGACGAGCTGCTCGCTCGCTGCCCCCTTCGGGCACAGGCGGCCGCGCGAGATCGGCGAATCTTTATCGCCTTCGATCCCGACGACCTTCTCGTCCTTGACGAACACGCGCTGGCCGCAGCCGACGGCGCAATAGGGGCAGACCGACTGCACGACGCGGTCGGCCGTCGTCGTGCGCGGTTCGAGCGTTCGAGTCTTCTCACTCGTCACTGCCGGGCCGCGACCGAGGAAATCCTTCGATCGCACCTGACGCAGGACGGGCCACTCGAGGGGTGACAGACCCATTGAGCTCCCCTTTCGTCGCATGCGTGATCGTTCTGCGTCCAAGTCTAGACCCGAGAGCCGACAACCCAACCGTCAGGCGCCGCCCGGAGCGCCGATCACGTTGCCGGGCGGCGAGATTCGCTCGCCTCGAGCTCTTGCCGCGCCGTCGCGCAGATCACTGCGGGCAGGCCTCCTGCAGCACCTCGACGACCGACGGCAGGACGTGCGTGTGCGGGCTCGCCTCAAGCGTCTCGCGCGAGACGGAACCCGAGAGCACCCCCGCGACGAGACCCGCCCCGCTGCGGGTACCCGCGACGAGATCGGCACCCGTGTCGCCCGCGACTACGACCCTTCGGACGTCGACGACGCCGGCACGTTCCATCGCCCGGAAGATCATGTACGGCGCGGGACGCCCCGCCGCCACCTCGTCGGCCGTGACGAGCGCATCGACCATCCCGCCGTCCTCGAGCGGCCCGACGCGCCAGCCCACCCCATCGAGCACCATGTCGGCGACGTCGCGGGTGAAACCGGTCGTCAGGGCGACCTTGAAGCCGGTGGCGCGGTGGATGGGCACGCTCGTGCGTGATCAGGTGATGTTCACCCCCGGCTGATTGGATGAGCGGGTGACCACCCTCCTGCTCATCCGCCACGGCCAGACCCCCAACAACGTCATCGGTGCGCTGGATACCGCGCTGCCCGGCGCCGGGCTCACCGAACTCGGCCACGCGCAGGCCGACGACCTCGTGCCGCGCCTCGCCGATCGCCGCATCGATCGAGTCGTCGCGTCCGCCCACGATCGAGCGCGTCTCACGGCCGGACCGCTCACCGCCGAACGCGGGCTGACGCTGACGCAGGACGCCGGCTTCGGTGAGATCTTCGCCGGTGATCTCGAGATGGCGACGACGCACGAAGCCGCCGACATCTACCTCGACACGGCCTACGCGTGGGCCACCGGTGACCTCGAGGCGCGCATCCCGGGTGGCCCCGCCGGCGCGGAGACGCTCGAACGGTTCACCGAGGCACTCGAACGCTCCCTGGACGGGCTCGACGACGATGCGACGCTCGCCGTCGTCAGTCATGGCGCGGTGCTGCGGCTATGGGTGACGTCGCAGTGCGAGAACCTCACGCCGCGGGAGGTGCGTCAGCGTCGGATCCCCAACACGACCGTCCTGACGCTCGAGGGTCGGCCGGGCGCCTGGCGATTCGTGGCCTGGGACGAACCGCGCCTGCTCGACCTCGCCGCCGACGACCCGACGGCCAACGCCGACGAAGACTGAATAGCCCGCGGCGCGCATCGCGTCAGCCGTCCGCCGCCTGAGCCACATGATGCTGCCCGAGTCAGTCAGGACTGACTCGGGCAGCGCCACGTGACGCGACTGATCAGGCAGCCTGCGCGCTCGTGCTCGACAAGGTGGGCGCCGTGGTCGACGAACTCGTCGAACCCGAACCACCCTGCGTCTGGCCGCTCGGCGCGCCATCGTGGCGGGGTCCGTCATGCCCGCCCGGCCCGCCGGGCTTGCCGGCCGTCACAGTCACGGTCTTGAGATCCATGCTGACGTCGATCCGCACGTGCGCACCCGCCTTCGTGTCGAACGCGTGGTAGGTGCCGTCGCTCTCCTTGTAGACCTTCTCGACGGTGACGCCCGAGTCCTTCGCCTTGACGGCGTTCTTGACGCCGGTCAGGGCGGTACCCGTCACCTCGGTGCCGCGGTGGTGACCGTGGTGGCCGTGACCCCGGCCGGTGCGGACGGTGACCGCCTTGAGGTCCTTGCTCACCTCGACCATGACGCGCTTGCCGGACCTCGTGCCGAACGCGCGGTACGAACCGTCCGGCGCCTGACGCACGCCCTTGACGGTGATCGACGCGTCCTTCGCCTTCACCGCATTCTTGACGTTCGTCGCCGCGGTCCCCGCGACCAGCTTGTCGTGCATGCCGCGCATGCCGTGCCCGTCCTGGCCGGCGGCGCTGCCCTGCTGCGTCGTGGTGTTCGGGGTGGAGGTGCCGGTGCTCACCGTCTGCGAGCTCGCGAGCGCCGCCCCCGAGACCGCGAGGGTGCTCACTGCGCCGACGCCGGCGGCGATCTTACGACCGTTCTTCGCCATGGTTGACTCCTTCATCCGTGGGCCTCGACCGTTCGTGGCCCGACGGATGCACGCTGACCGCCGCGGCTGTGATGAAGCTATGTGCACTACAAGGCGAGCCCATGCGTTCGCCTGCCGTCAGGTTCGAAGAAGCTGAGAGAATGCCGCCATGCCCGGCGCTCCCTCCGACGATCTCGCACCCATGACCTCTCCCGCTCCGTCCGCCCTCCCGTCGAGTGGCGATCACATCGCGTTCTATCGGTTCGTCGCGGTGCCCGACGTCGACGCCGCCGTCGTGCGGGTGCGCGAGCTGTGCGCTGCGCGCGAGGGTTTGACGGGGTCGGTCCTCATCGCGAGCGAGGGCGTCAACGGCATGCTCGCCGGAGCGCCCGAACAGGTCGACGCCTTCCGCGCGGCAGCGAGCGCCGACGCCGTCACGCGGGCCCTGTTCGACGGCATCGTCACCAAGCGCACCGCGTTCACACGTCCGCCGTTTCGCCGCATGATGGTCAAGGCGAAGCGCGAGATCGTGCCGCTGGGCGTCGACGGGCTCGACATGCCGAACCGCATGGAGGACGTGCGTGCCACCGACGTCGCGCCGCAGCGATGGCGCGAGCTGATCCGGCGCGACGACGTGATCGTCCTCGACAATCGCAACAGCTTCGAGTTCGGCGTCGGCCACTTCGAGGGGGCGATCGACCCGGGCGTCGAGAACTTCCGCGACTTCGCCGACTACGTCGAGGCGCACGCGCCTGCGTGGCGTGAGAGCGGGACGAAGGTCGCGATGTACTGCACGGGCGGCATCCGCTGCGAGAAGTCGAGCCCGTGGATGCAGGATCTGGGTCTCGAGGTCTTCCAGCTTCAGGGCGGCATCCTCAACTACTTCGCGCAGATGCCGGACGCCGACGTCGACTGGCGCGGCGAGTGCTTCGTGTTCGACGAACGCGTCAGCCTCGACACGCACCTGCGCGAGAGCGGCACGGGCGCCGCGGACATCGACGAGCCCCGCCCCTCCGAGTGACGAGCGCGGGGCGCCTGCCCGACGGCACATGACATGTCGCCCCCGCTGACGAGTGCCCGCTGGGTCGTCGGGGCGTCGCGTCGTCGGGGCGTCAGGTCGCCGGGCCAACTGGCTGACGGACCGCCCAGCCCGCTGAAAATCGGGTGACGCCACCCCGCCACGCCGCCTAGCGTGAGGGTGTTCCCACCACTCCAGGAGGCCTGTGTATTCATCGTCCTTGCCCTCGGCCGGCGGCTCGTCCGGCAGCCACCTGCGCGTCGACGGCGTGTCGAAGAGCTACCCCGACCGTCGCGTCCTGACGAACATCTCCTTCAGCGTCGCGGGGGGCGAACGCGCCGCCCTCATCGGCGAGAACGGCACGGGCAAGTCGACGCTGCTGCGCCTCGTCGCCGGCCTCGAGCGCCCGGATGCGGGCAGCATCACCGCGCCCGGCAGCGTCGGTCTGCATCATCAACAGGCGCCGTTCGCCCTGACGCTGACGGCGCAGCACGTGCTCGACGACGCCGCTGAGCCGATCCACGCTCTGGCGCGAGCGGTCGAGGTCGCGGGCGAGCGTCTCGCGCGAAACGCCGAGGACGCGCTCGCCGCAACCGAACTCGACGCGGCCCTCGCCGCGGCGGAGCGAGCCGATGCGTGGAACGTCGAGCACACGATCGACGGACTCGTCGACGGCCTCGGCATCGGCGCAATCGCGCGTGACACGCCGATGAACGAGGTCTCCGGCGGCCAGCTCGCCCGCTTCTCCTTGGCGTGGATGCTCATCCGCCGTCCGCAGACGCTGCTGCTCGACGAACCGACCAACCACCTCGACGATCGTGGCGCGCAGCTGCTCACATCGATGCTCCTGACGTGGCCCGGCCCGGTGCTGCTCGCGAGCCACGATCGTGCCTTCCTCGACGAGAGCGTCACCGACCTCATCGACCTCGACCCGCGGCCCCTGCCGCACCGGGTCGCCGCCCGCATCTCCGATGCCTCGGACGCCGGCGCCGCCCACGGCGTCACGCGTTTCACGGGCACGTTCTCCGACTACGTCCTCGCTCGCCACGACGAGCACGAACGCTGGGCGCGCCAGTACGAGGACGAGCAGGCCGAACTCAAACGGCTGCGCGCGAAGATGAGGGAAGACCACACCGTCGGGCGCCCCGAACGAGGGCCCCGCACCGAGGCGCGCGGGGCGAAGAAGTTCTACTCGGACAAGAACGCCACCGTCGTCGCGCGCCGCGTCAACGATTCGCGCACGGCGCTGGAGCGACTCGAGAAGACGCAGGTGCGCAAACCCCCGGCCACGTTGCGGTTCAACACCGAGCGTTCCCTCGCGGCGGCCTCACGCCCGTCCGAACTTCCCGGCGGGCCGCTGCTCGCGGCGTCCGCCGTCAGCGTTCCGGCGCGTCTGGAGCCGACGAGCCTGACGGTGTCCGCCGGCGAGCGCCTCCTCGTCGAGGGGCCGAATGGGTGCGGCAAGTCGACGCTGCTGCGCGTCCTCGCCGGCGAGTTGGAGCCCGTCACGGGGTCAGTGCATCGCGAGCGCCGCGTCAGCGTCGGATTGCTCGGCCAGGACACGGCACCGCTCGCGTTCGACCGTCAGCCCTCTGGCGGCCCTGACGTCGACGCCCCGCACCTCGAGCCCGACACAACCGTCCTCGACGCCTACCGTGCCCGTGTCGGTGACGACCTGGCAGCGCGACGCCCGCTCGCGACGTTCGGCCTCATCGCCGGACGCGACGAGAACCGTGCGTTGGCCGACCTCAGCGTCGGGCAGCGTCGTCGTCTCGATCTGGCGTGTCTGCTCGCGTTGCCGCCGGACGCGCTGCTGCTCGACGAACCGACCAACCACTTCTCGCTGCTGCTCGCCGAGGACGTCGAACGGGCTCTCGACGACTACCCGGGCGCCGTCGTCGCCGCGAGCCACGACCGCATGCTGCGCTCGCGCTGGGCAGGAGAACGCCTCGCACTGAGCTCCCAGAAAACCCTCTAGCCACGCTCCGGAAAGCGGCGTAGGGTCGAGGCAACTGTTGTCCAGAGAAAGGAGTCCATGTCATGGGTATCGATGACAAGTTCGACAACGCCAAGGACGAGAAGCTCGGCCAGGCCAAGGAGGCCTTCGGCAAGGCGAGCGACGATCAGGGTCTCGAGGCCGAGGGCAAGGGCGACCAGATGGGCGCCAACCTCAAGCAGGCCGGCGAGAAGATCAAGGACGCCTTCAAGGGCTGATTGCCCGAAGCGTTGCCTACTTGGTCACGGGGCGCATCCTCACGACGAGGATGCGCCCCGTGTCGTATGTCCGCCCGGTCCAACCCTGCAGGCTCCCCCCGGGTACGAGCGCAGCGTCGACGGCCGATCGTCACGATGCGGTCTCGGTTGCGTCGCGTCCAGAGCGCTCGCCCAGGCCGCCCCGCAGCGTCAGACCGCGTCACCCACGCGACATTCACAGGCCCCCTTAACACTCCCGTAACAATGGGGCGCGAGGGGTGTCACCTCGCTGGCCTACAGTGCTGAGCGGCACACCTGACCGGCGACGTGCGTCCCCGCGCGAGGCCGAGGTGTCCTCCTGTTCATGAAAGGCAACGTATGTCCTCGACTCCTGACGCGCTGAAGAATTCGGCCGCGTCCGATTCGCGCGACTCCGGTGACACCGGGTACGCCAAGCACCTGAAGAACCGCCACATCCAGATGATCGGCATCGGCGGCGCCATCGGCTCCGGCCTCTTCCTCGGCTCCGCGGGGCGTCTCAACGAAGCCGGCCCGTCCCTGATCTTCAGCTACGCCATCTGCGGCGCCGTCGCGATGATCGTCGTGCGTGCGCTCGGTGAGATGGTGCTGCACCGCCCGAGTTCGGGTGCCTTCGTCTCCTACAGTCGCGAGTTCATCGGAGAGAAGGGGGCGTACGCAGCGGGCTGGTTCCACTTCCTGAACTGGGCCTTCACTCTCATCGCGGACGCAACGGCGATCGCGACGTTCCTGTACTTCTGGAAGCCGGTGTCCGACGCCTTGCCGAAGTGGGCGCTCGCCCTCATCGCGCTGGCGATCGTTCTCGCCATCAACCTCATCGGCGTCAAGCTGTTCGGCGAGGTCGAGTTCTGGTTCTCCATCATCAAGGTCGCCATGCTCGTGGTCTTCATGGTGGTCGCGATCTACTTCATCGCGACGTCGCACCAGCTGGGCCCTGATACCGCAGGCCTGCGCAACATCACCGATCACGGCGGGATGTTCCCGAACGGGCCGAGCCACATGTGGACCCTGATGTCCGGCGTCATCTTCGCCTACGCCGCCATGGAACTCATCGGTGTGGCCGCCGGCGAGACGGAGAACCCGCGCGAGGTCATGCCGAAGGCCGTGCGCTCCGTCCTGTGGCGCATCCTGATCTTCTACGTCGGCACGATCACGCTGTTCTCGCTGCTCCTGCCGCACACCGCCTACCAGGCGGACACCTCGCCCTTCGTGACGGTCTTCGACCGCATCGGCTTCCACATCGGCGGCGTGAAGATGGCCGACATCATGACCGTGGTCCTCGTGACGGCGGTCGCCAGCTCGATGAACTCCGGCCTCTACTCCACCGGGCGCGTGCTGCGCTCGATGGCCGAGGCGGGCACGGCGCCGCGTTACCTGCGCAAGATGAGCAAGCACCAGGTGCCGTGGGCCGCGATCGCGACGACGGCTGCCTTCGGTCTCATCGGTGTGGCCATCAACTATGCGTGGCCCTCGGATGCCTTCGAGATCGTCCTGGAGGTCGCCGTCCTCGGCATCATCGGCGTGTGGGCCATGATCCTCATCTCTCACATGATGATGGTGCGCAAGGCGAAGCGCGGTGAGATGCAGCGACCCGACTTCCAGCTCAAGGGCGCGCCCTTCCTCAACATCGTCGCGCTGGGCTTCCTCGGCTTCATCCTGGTCCTGATGGCGACGCAGGGTGGCGTGCTGCAGAAGGTCGTCCTCATCATGGGCCCGGTCGTGGCCGCTCTCATGATCGGCGGTTGGTTCCTCGTCCGCAATCGGATCAACGCCGAAGCGTTCGACTCCGAGGACAACGCCATGGTGTGAGCCTCCGCTCATCACGTCTGATGCCCCGTCTACGTTCGTAGGCGGGGCATCACGCGTCGATGGCGTCATCTCAGAGCGGACACGTGTGTGCACGCGGTCACATCGGTGGCCTAGAGTGTGCCAGTCATGTGGCCTGGGCTACGGCCCTCGAGCAGTAAGGCATCCCTCGATGTCCTCCCTCCTCTCTGAGCCTGCGCCCACCTCCGGGTCCGCGGCTCCCGGCGCGAACGGCCCCGCCGACGCCCCGCATTCCCGCGACGCCGGTGACACCGGGTACGCCAAGCACCTGAAGAACCGCCACATCCAGATGATCGGCATCGGCGGCGCCATCGGCTCCGGCCTCTTCCTCGGCTCCGCGGGGCGCCTGCACGAGGCCGGCCCGTCCCTGATCTTCAGCTACGCCATCTGCGGCGCCGTCGCGATGATCGTCGTGCGTGCGCTCGGTGAGATGGTGCTGCACCGCCCGAGCTCGGGCGCCTTCGTCTCCTACAGTCGCGAGTTCATCGGCGAGAAGGCGGCCTATGCCGCCGGGTGGTTCCACTTCATCAACTGGGGCTTCACCGTCATCGCCGACTCGACGGCCATCGCCGGGTTCCTCATCTTCTGGAAACCGATCTCCGACGCGCTGCCGCAGTGGGCTCTGGCGCTGCTGGCTCTCACGATCGTGCTCGTCATCAACCTCATCGGCGTGAAGTGGTTCGGCGAGATGGAGTTCTGGTTCTCCATCATCAAGGTCGTCACGATCATCGCGTTCATGTTCGTCTCGATCTTCTTCATCGTGACGAGCAAGGATCTGTCGTCGGACGGTCAGCACGCCACGGCCGGCCTGCACAACATCACCGACAGCGGTTTCTTCCCGAACGGCGTGTCGCCGATGTTCATGCTGATGTCCGGCGTCATCTTCGCGTACGCGTCGATGGAACTCATCGGCGTCGCCGCCGGCGAGACGGAGAACCCGCGCGAGGTCATGCCGAAGGCGGCGCGCGCCGTCGTGTGGCGCATCCTCGTGTTCTACATCGGCACGATCACCCTGATGACGCTGCTGCTGCCGACCGACCAGTACAAGAAGGGCGAGTCGCCGTTCGTCACCGTGCTCGACCGCGTCGGGTTCCACATCGGCGGCGTCCACATGGCCGACATCATGAGCGTCGTGCTGATCTCCGCCGTCGCGAGCTCGATGAACTCCGGCCTGTACTCGACCGGCCGTGTGCTGCGCTCGATGGCGATGGCCGGCACCGCGCCGCGCTACCTCGCGAAGATGAGCAAGACGCAGGTGCCCTACTGGGGCATCTTCACGACGTTCGCGTTCGGCCTCATCGGCGTCGGCATCAACTACGCGTGGCCGTCGGACGCGTTCGAGATGGTCCTCGAGCTCGCGACGCTCGGCATCATCGGCGTGTGGTCGATCATCCTCATCAGCCACCTCATGATGGTGCGCAAGGCCAAGCGCGGCGAGCTGGAGCGACCCGACTTCAAGCTCAAGGGCGCGCCGTTCCTCAACATCTTCGGCCTGCTGTTCATGGCGGCCGTGCTGCTGCTCATCATGTTCGGCGACGACCCGAAGGCCGCCAAGGCCGTCTACATCGGCGGGCCCGTCCTCGCGGCGCTCATGGTCGGCGGCTGGTTCCTCGTGCGCGGCCGCATCAACTCCGAAGCGTTCGACGACGAAGCGTCACGTCTGTGCACTCCAGACGCCTCCTCGTGACCGGATCGCTCACGGCGATGACGGCCCTGCGTGCGACGACGCCGCACGCCTCCCCTAGTGTGTGCGTGCCCAGGCCGCACCCGGCCTCGACGTGAAAGGGAGCGATGTCGACCTCCGCCGACACCCAGAACAACCCGGCGCCCACCGCGGGACGCCCGGCCGACGCCGGTGACCACGGCTATGCGAAGAACCTGAAGAACCGGCACATCCAGATGATCGGCATCGGTGGCGCCATCGGCACCGGACTGTTCCTCGGTGCCGGTGGCCGCCTCGAGAAGGGCGGGCCGTCCCTGCTCATCTCGTACGCCATCTGCGGTGTCGTCGCGATGATCGTCGTGCGCGCCCTCGGCGAGATGGTCGTGCACCGCCCGAGCTCGGGCGCGTTCGTCAGCTACAGCCGGGAGTTCATCGGCGAGAAGGCTGCCTACACCGCCGGTTGGATGCACTTCATCCACTGGGCGACGACGATCGTCGTCGACTGCACCGCGATCGCCCTGTACTTCCACTACTGGGGCTTCTTCAGCGAGCACGTCCCTCAGTGGGTCATCGCAGCCATCGCCCTCGTCGTGACCGTCGCGATCAACCTCGTCGGGGTGAAGCTGTTCGGTGAGATGGAGTTCTGGTTCTCCATCATCAAGGTCACCGCCCTGCTGGGGTTCATGGCCCTCGCGATCTACTTCATCGTCTCCGGCCACCACGTCGGTGGTTCCGCACCCGGGCTCCACAACATCACCAACCACGGCGGGTTCTTCCCGCACGGTCTCGCGCCGATGTTCATGCTCATGCAGGGCGTCATCTTCGCCTACTCGTCGATGGAGCTCGTCGGCGTCGCCGCCGGTGAGGCCGAGAACCCGCTCGAGGTCATGCCGCGCGCCGTCAACTCGGTGCTGTGGCGCATCATCGTCTTCTACCTCGGTTCTCTCGTGCTGCTGACGCTGCTGCTGCCCACCGATGAGTATTCGTCGACGACGTCGCCGTTCGTCACCGCCCTGGCGCAAGCCGGCGTGCCACACGCGGGGGACGTCATGAACGTCATCGTCATCACGGCCGCGGCATCGTCGATGAACTCGGGCCTGTACTCGACGGGACGTGTCATGCGGTCGATGGCCGTCTCCGGTTCGGCGCCGCGCTTCCTCGGCGTCATGAGCGGACGCGCCGTGCCCGCCGCCGGCATCATCGCGACGGCTGCACTCGGCGCTGTCGGCGTGGTCATCAACTATCTGTGGCCGAGCGAGGCGTTCGAGATCGCGCTCAACTTCGTGTCGGTGTGCATCATCGCGGTGTGGTGCCTCATCATGCTGAGCCACCTCGCGTTCGTCGTGAAGTCGAAGCGTGGCGGCGCCCCGCGGCCCGCGTTCCGCCTGTGGGCCTCCCCCGCGAGCGACATCTTCGCGCTGCTGTTTCTCGTCGCCGTCGTCGTGCTCCTGGCGACCAGTGACAACAAGGGCTTCCTGACGGTCTGCGTCGCCTCCCCCATCGTTGCGATCGTCCTTGTCATCGGGTGGTTCTTCGTGCGGAACAGGATCGACCCCGACGCCTTCGACGCCGAGGAAGCACGCCTCGAGGGCCACGAACACTGACCCTCACCTCGGCACCCTGACGAACCCCCACCTGCCTGATGGGTGGGGGTTCGTGACGTCGCCGGTGCAGGAGGTTCGGTTGTGGCCGACGGCCGCCGACGCGCGATGGGGGTCATGTCGTTCGCCACTAGACTGACCGGGTGATCGAGCTTCCTGTGCTGTTCTCCACCACGCCCGACTACTACCGTTTCGCCGTCGTCGAGCTGCGCCGTGAGCTCGACATCGAGAAGGTGACGCGCGTCGGCGAGGACGCCGGGCTCGTGCAGTTGAAGGACGGCGGCCTCGAACGGATCCACGACCTCGCGACGAGCGGTTACCTCAGGTTCTGTAAGTACCTCGCGAACGTCGAGGCGCACACGCCGACGAAGGCGCATCGGCACGACGACGTCGAGGAGATCGCCGAGTGGGCCCTCGACGCGATGACGACGCGCCTCGAAGCGCTGACCGAGGCGGGCCGATATCGGGCCGGTGACGCCGTGTCGCTGCACACCTGGGATTCGGGGCAGGCGCCCTGGGCGCCGGGCAAGGTGCGTCGCCCCCTGCTCGAGATGCTCATGGACGAAGGTGTCCGCGTCGTCCCCGGCGGCGCCGAGCACACGCTGTCGCTCTGCCTCGGTGAGGATCGTCTGACGACGGGGGTGACGCCGACCCACCTCGGCCTGTCCGACTGGGCCGGCGGGCGCATCCGCCTCGCCGCGCGCAAGGAGCAGGTCAGCCGCGCCGAGTTCAAGCTCGAAGAACTCTTCGGTCTCATCGACGTGCCGCGCGGAGACGTCGCCGTCGACCTCGGCGCGAGCCCCGGGGGCTGGACGCGCATCCTGCGCTCGCACGGTTTCTCGCAGGTGCACGCCGTCGACCCGGCCGACATCGACGAGCGCGTCATGAACCTCGGCGGCGTCGAGCATCACAAGACGACGGCGGGCGAGTTCGTCGCGAAGCACGGCGAGCGCGTCGACCTCATCGTCAACGACATGCGCATGCCGCCGCAGCTTTCGGCGCACACGATGCTCGAGGCGTCCGACATGCTGCGTCCCGGCGGCAGCGCGATCGTGACGTTGAAGCTCGGCACGAACAACCCCGTCAAGCAGGCCGACGAGGCGATGACGATGCTGACGAAGGCGTACGACATCACCTTCGCGCGACAGTTGCAGCACAACCGCCACGAGATCACGCTGGTGCTCTCTCGCGTGTGATGCCGGCGCTCATCTCCCAGCATCGGGAGAAAATGCGTCGCCGCTCACCGAGTTGGCTTTAGAACTCCCAATGTTGGGAGGTAATGAGTCGCCGCTCGCCGAGTCGGCTGCAAAACTCCCGACATGATGAGTTCTGAGCCCGACGCTGCCGACGCTGCCCGACTCTTGCGTGAACAGGCACCTCACCTTTCGACGCTCGAGGTGCGCCCGAGCAAGACGTCCGGCAGCAGCAACTGGGTCTTCCGGATCGGGGAGCACCTCGCGCTTCGGCTGCCACGCTCCGATGCCTACGCCGACGACCTCGCCAAGGAGGTGACGTGGCTGCCGATGCTCGGAGCTGCCGTGAGAACACCGATCCCCCGAATCGAGTTCACCGGGCGCCCAAGTGCGGTGTTTCCGCGCCGATGGGCCGTCGTCACATGGCTCGAAGGCCGCACGCCCAGAGATCTTGAGGCGCCGATGCAGCAAGCGCTTGCCACCACGCTCGGCGAGTTCACCGCAGAGCTCCACGCGCTCGACACCTGCGGCGAAGTGGGCGGCGCCGAGCGCTGGGGCTACCGCTGTGGGGAGCCGGTGAACGACACCACTGACGGCTGGGTCGAGGAAGCAGCCGATGAGCTGAGCGATCTCTTCGACCCGGCTCAGGTGCGCCTGGCGTGGAAGCGGCTGCGCGAGGTCGGCCCCGCGCCGAAGGCCGGGGCCTGGGTGCACACCGACCTGTCGCCCGAGAACGTGCTCGTCGACGCTCGCGGCGCGCTGGCCGGGGTCATCGACTTCGGCGGGCTCGGTGTGGGTGACCCCGCGGTCGACCTGCTCTACGCCTGGGACCTCTTCGACGCACCGGGTCGCGCCGTGTTCGCGCGTGCCGCTGGTGCCGACGAGGCGATGTGGGCCCGTTCTCGCGCATGGGTCTTCGCCGGGCCGGGTCTTCTCACCTTGGCGGACTACCGCCACACCATGCCCGAGCGCACTGCGCGACTTCCCGTGCGACACGACGCGGACGACCTCCCACCCCTCGGCGCGCAACGCCGCTTCTCGCTCGATGTCCGCGTGCTTCTGCGCCTCGGTGGTGTAGTGATGATCGCCGTCGTACTCGATCGCGATCTTCAGCTCGGGGTACGCGAGATCGAGCCGACGACGACGCCCGCCGGCCATCACCTCGACCTGCGCCACCGGTCGCGGCAGCCCCGCAAGGATGAGCAACACGCGCAGCCGCGTCTCCATCGCCGACTCTGCTGCCCCATCGACGAGCCGCACGAGATCCCGCCCGCGCCCGGGCCGCGTCCCGAGCGACTCCGCCCATGCAGCACGAGCTCGCACTGCATCCACCGACCTCAGGCGCAGGACGGCATCGGCGAGAACGACGGTGTCGACGAGGGAGAGCCGCGGAAGAGGCGACGGACGTCATCGGAGGCGAGGTCGCTCCGACTCAGGCCCGCCGCGAGCGCCTCCTGCGAGGTGAAGGGCAACGGACCGAATGCGCCCAGCGCGGTGCGTCGCCGCTCGGCTACCGCTCGGCGGGACGCGCGCTGTCCGGACGACGTTTCAGCTGCGGGTGAAGAGGTGGTCATGCCCTCAGACTCGCGGGTTCGCTGCGACCGTGCCGAAAGTTATCCACAGGACCTGGGAGCTTGGCGGGCGCGGCCGTCGAAGCGCCCGAGCTTGGGGTTTCGCAGCCGACCCGCGCCCCCGCCGGCCTTAAACGCCCGAGCTTGGGAGTTTCGCAGCCGACCCGCCACCCCCTGGGCCTCAGACGCCCGAGGTTGGGAGTTTCGCAGCCGGCCCGCGGCACGCGACCGTCGAAACGCCCAAGCTTGGGAGTTTCGCACTCAGCGTCCGCGCAGCGTTCCGAACGCCTCCGAACGAACCCGCCAACAACCCGTGCCACAGGTCACCGTCGTGGGTGGAAATGTTGAGTTAACGGCGAGTTCGTCGTCACTTTCGACATTCGACACTGAAACCCAACAGGTCACCATGCATTTGTGACTCAGCTCACAAGCTTGGTTCGATCGCCCATTTTATCTTGACGTCGAGATACCCGTACGTTCGAAGAGTCCCCATTCGTGCAGCGGAAAACAATCGTGGCCAGCCACGAAACGTCCGCGGCCGGGGTGACCGACGACAGCGATCAGGACGGCACGCGCGGAGATCCCGCTCGGGCCCGATCGCACACTAAGGATGGCCGATCCACATGACGACGATGGACATGCCGAAGGCCGGCGTTCCCACCGAAGGCGGCACGACGCACGAGGGCCTCGCGGCCTGGGTTGCGGAGGTCGCCGAGATGACCACCCCCGACCGCATCCAGTGGGTGACTGGATCGGATGAGGAGTGGAAGCAGATCACCGACAAGCTCGTCGAGCAGGGTACGTTCACGCGCCTCAACGAGGAGAAGAAGCCGAACTCGTTCTACGCCGCGAGCTCGCCGCAGGACGTCGCGCGCGTCGAGGACCGCACGTACATCTGCTCCGTCGACGAGAAGGACGCCGGGCCCACCAACAACTGGATGGACCCGAACGAGATGAAGGACCTCATGCGTGGCCTGTACAAGGGCTGCATGAAGGGCCGCACGATGTACGTCATCCCCTTCGTCATGGGTCACCTCGAGGCCGAGAACCCGATGTTCGGCGTCGAGATCACCGACTCGGAGTACGTCGTCGCGTCGATGCGCGTCATGGCGCGCTGCGGCACGAAGATCCTGAAGCGCATCGAGGAGCTCGGCGAGAACGCCAAGTACGTCCCCGCGCTGCACTCGCTCGGCGCGCCGCTCGCCGACGGCCAGAAGGACGTCGCGTGGCCGTGCAACGAGGAGAAGTACATCGTGCAGTTCCCCGAGGAGCGCACGATCTGGAGCTTCGGCTCGGGTTACGGCGGCAACGCGCTGCTGGGCAAGAAGTGCTACTCGTTGCGCATCGCGTCCGTCATGGCGCGTGACGAGGGCTGGCTCGCCGAGCACATGCTCATCCTCAAGCTGATCTCCCCGGAGAACAAGGTCTACTACGTCGCGGCGGCCTTCCCGAGCGCCTGCGGCAAGACGAACCTCGCGATGCTGAAGCCGACCATCCCGGGCTGGAAGGTCGAGACGCTCGGCGACGACATCGCCTGGATGCGTTTCGGTGAGGACGGCCGCCTCTACGCCGTCAACCCCGAGTTCGGATTCTTCGGCGTCGCGCCGGGCACGAACGAGCACACGAACCCGAACGCGATGGCCGCGATCAACAAGGGCAACAGCGTCTTCACGAACGTCGCCCTGACCGACGACGGCGACGTGTGGTGGGAGGAGCTGGAGAACACGCCGGCTCACGCGACGGACTGGAAGGGCAACGACTGGACGCCCGAGTCGGGCGAGCTGTCGAGCCACCCGAACAGCCGCTACTGCACGCCGATCGACCAGTGCGACATCCTGGCCGACGAGTACAACGACCCGCAGGGCGTGCCGATCTCGGCGATCCTGTTCGGTGGCCGCCGCAAGACGACGGTTCCGCTCGTCACCGAGGCCCGCGACTGGCTGCACGGCACCTTCATGGGCGCGACGCTGTCGTCCGAGACGACGGCCGCCGCGACCGGCGCGGTGGGCGTCGTGCGCCGCGACCCGATGGCGATGCTGCCGTTCATCGGCTACAACGCCGGCGACTACTTCCAGCACTGGGTCAACGTGGGCAAGGACGCCGACGCATCCAAGCTGCCGGCGATCTTCTACGTCAACTGGTTCCGTCGTGACGAGGACGGCGGCTTCCTGTGGCCGGGCTTCGGCGAGAACAGCCGCGTCCTCAAGTGGGTCATCGAGCGCATCGAGGGCAAGGCCGCCGCGGTCGAGACGCCCATCGGCCACGTCCCGACGCCCGAGTCGCTCGACGTCGACGGCCTCGGCCTGACGGACGCGCAGCTCGAGAAGGCGCTCGCCGTCGACGTCGAGGAGTGGAAGGCCGAGATCCCGCAGATCGAGGAATGGTTCGCGAAGTTCGGCGACCAGCTGCCCGTGCAGCTGCAGGTCGAGCTCGACGGTCTCAAGGAGCGCCTCGGCGCCTGAGCCCATCACGGAGACGCTCGCCGCCTCGGTGCCTGCATGAGTAGGTTCCGCTTCGGCGGGGCGTGCGCCAGCAGGTTCCGCTTGGGCGGGGCAGACTCGGTGAAGCCCAGCAGGGTGCGTCTCCCCCACGACGTGGCGATCCCGGCCGATCGTCACTGGCCGTCGTCGGTCACGAAGCCTCCCGCGTGCTCACCCGAGCGCCCGGGAGGCTTCGCCGTCCCCCCGGCGATCCTCGTCCCCGTCGGCGAATCCTGTCCCCTTTCGCGATTCTTGGTCACATTCGCATCGGCGCCCGGCGGGAGCACCTCGGCGTCCGTGGCGGCGTCGAAGGTGGACGAGAATCGCAGATGGGGACGCCGTTCGCAGAGGTGGACGAGAATCGCGAAGGTGGACGAAATTCGCAGATGGGGACAGGAATCGCCGTTGAGGACGGGCGCAGGCTCGGGCACGGGCCCTCTCTGAGGGCTGGCGGTAGGCTGCGCCGAGACGAGAGGAATGACCGCATGATCCCCTTGGACGAGGCCAGCGCCGCCGTCATGGAACACTGTCGGAGCGGCTCACGCGTCCTGCTCGGTCTTGCCGGCGAGCCGGGCGCAGGGAAGTCGACGGCGGCCGCCCGCTTGCTGCTCGACGCCGACCAGGCCGGCGTCACGGCCGCCGTCGTGCCGATGGACGGCTTTCACCTCGCGCACAGCGTCCTCGAAAGCCGGGCGATGACAGACGTCAAGGGCGCGCCCGAGACGTTCGACGCGCACGGCTTCGTCGCGCTCGTCGAACGCATCCACGCCCAGCGACCCGGCGATCCGACGATCTGGGCCCCCGAGTTCCGCCGAGAGATCGAAGACGCGGTGGCCGGTGCGATCGAGGTGCCCGCCGACACACAACTCGTCATCGTCGAAGGCAATTACGTGCTGCTCGACGAGGAGCCGTGGGCCCGCCTGGCGCTGCTGTTCGACGTGGCGTGGATGCTCACTCCCTCAGCCGAGCGACGCATGGCCCGTCTCATGGCCCGCCACGAGTCGTACGGCAACGACCCGGCCGACGCCCGACGACGTGCCCTCGGACCGGATCAGACCAACGCCGAACGCGTCCGCGCACACTCGCAGCGACCCGGCGTCACCATGGTCGACCCCGGCTGACGACAGCGCGGCCGGTCAGCCTCCGCTGCCGAGGGTCATGGGCGCGCACCACGCCGTGGCACCCCACGGGAACTGCGCCCACGGGAAGATGACCTGGATCTCCTGGAGGTCGAGCACCTGCCATCCGGCAGGTGCGTTCGTACCTCCGACACGGACCGGATCGAAGCACATCCATCGACCGATCTGGAGCCCCCGACCCCACGCCGGATCAAAGCCTGTCCCCGGCGCAGGGGGCGTCGTCGGGCCGGTCGACGTACTCGGCTCAGGCGACGTGGGCTGCGGCGAGGTCGGTTCCGTCGTCGTCGGTGGGTTGACGATGCTCGTCGTCGGCGACGTCGGTTCCGGGCTCGTCGCCGGCGGTGATGTCGGTTCCGCTGTCGTCGGCGGAACGACGATGCTCGTCGTCGGCGACGTCGGTTCCGGGCTTGTCGGCTGTGGAGTCGTCGTTTCTGGCGAGGTCGGTTCCGTCGTCGTCGGCGGGTTGATGATGCTCGTCGTCGGCGACGTCGGTTCCGGGCTCGTCGGCTGCGGTGATGTCGGTTCCGCTGTCGTCGGCGGAACGACGATGCTCGTCGTCGGTGCCGTGGGACGTGACGAAGTCGGCTGGGCCGGTGACGTCGGCGTCACGGGCGGCACGGTGCTCGTCGTCGGGGCAGCCGTCGACGATGCGGTGGGGACGTCACTCGTGGTCGAATGGCTCGTCGCCGGAGGGTCGGCCACGACGATGCCCGGCCCGGTGGGCATCGACGGCGCGCTCGTCGGCGGCACCGTCGGGACGGCGTCAGCGCTCGGCGCGGCCGCCACCGAGCGCACGGGCACAGGCGGCAGCGACGTCGCGCTGTTAGCTGATGAACGGCTGGCGCCGGCATCGCTCGCCGTCGGCTGAGCCGTTGATACATCGGACGTACCTGCCGTCGACGGCGCCACCGATGCCGAAGACGAATTCGTCGCCTCGGACGACGCCGCGCCCGTCGGCTGCGTCCCGGACGGCGCGCCGGAGGTGGGCGGCGCGCCCTGCGAGCCGGCAGCGCTCGTCTGGGACGCAGCGGTGCGCGTCTCGTACCGCGCCGAATCCTTGCCCATGTAGACGAGGCCGAACGCTGCCGATGCTGCGGCGGTGAGGACGAGGCCACCTGCGGCCCAGGTGCTCACGCTGCCACCCGCGCCGATACCGCCGGACCCACCCGAGCCGCCGGACGAACCAGACGAGCCCGTAGAACCGGAGCCTCCCGCCCCGTGCGGCATCGTCAGGGCTTCGCGCAGCGCTTCCATCTTCGCGACGTTGAGCGTCGCGGGGCTGACGGTGTGGGCCCGCGCCGACAGCGCCTCTCGAAGCGTCGCTTCGAAGGCGGTGAAGTCGTCAGGTCGCAACTCACCCATCGTTGCCTCGCATGGATACCGTCAGTTTCTTCATCGCGCGGGAAGCCTGCGATTTCACGGTTCCTGTGCTGATGCCGAGGGTCTTCGCGATCTCTGCCTCGCTGAGCCCCTCCCAGTAACGCAGGACGAGCACCTCTTTCATCCGCGCCGGCAACGCGTCGAGGTGACGCAGCACCTCGGCGTGCTCGTCGGCGAGGAGGACGGGTTCGTCGGAGCCGGGTGCCGTCTCGGGCTCGGCGACGGCCATGTGTTCGCGCGCGGTGCGTCGACGGCGTAGCGCCGAGCGCGCCTGATTCATCACGGCCGTGCGCAGGTAGGCGCGCGCGTTCGCCGGCGATTCGAGGTTGTGACGGTTGCGGTAGAGGCCCAGGAACGCGTCGTGGACGACGTCCTGCGCCGACTCGACGTCGTCGACGAACTGCCGCGCCAGCCGAACCATGTCGTGGTAGGTGCTCGTGTAGAGCTCGTCGAGGTCGAGACCCTCGGGTTCGCCGTGGCCGTCATCCGGCATGCCGGCCGCGGAATCGCGGCGGGACGACGCAGCGTCGCCGTCGCGACGCGCGCGACGGGAGGTCGCGTCCCCGGCCGTCATCGCCCACGGGGGGAGGGGGATGGGCACGACGATCAACGTCATGGCGTCTCCTCCCGTCACGTGTTGGGCGCGTGGACTCGCCCTTCGGCGCGGGGCGCGGGCGCAACCCGCCGGGCTCAGCGATGCATAGGTTCCGACTCTACAGGGTGTCATGGCGGTGGATTGTGGCGCAGCTTCGCCGATCCTCTTGTCGTTCGGCACGCACCCCACGCGCCGTCCGTCCACCCCGTTCATGACCGTATAGACGCATGAGACCCATGTGGGTTGCGCGGGTCGGCGATGAGAAACGCGTCATGCTGACGCGGACGCCCGCCGATCACTGCGACGCGTCAGCCGCGACGCTCGCTCGATGCGTCCGAGGAGAAGCTCGAAGCCCTGGAGCGCCGCGGCGCCACCGGACATCGCGTCGAGGGGTGCACGTGCTCCCTGAGCCTTCGGGACGACCGCGCGATCGGGCAGCGTCGGCGAGAGCACGAGCGGGCCGAACGCGCGCTCGAGCGCGGCCCGCTGCGCGCGCTGCTCCGCCATCGACGGCTTGTACCGATTGAGGACGATGCCGAGCGGTTGCAACCCGCCGGCCTCGGTGCGGCGGATCTCGTCGATCGCCGCGAACAGTCGCGTCACGGCGTTGACGGCGAACGCACCTGCCTCCGTCACGACGACGGCGCGGTCGCTCGCGACGAGCGCACTGCGCGTCAGGCCGCTCAGGGACGGCGGCGCGTCGATGAGAACGAGGTCGTAGTCGAGCTTGCCGAGCGCGGTGCGCAGCGTGTGCAACTGCTCGCCGTCGGCGTCGGGCCGGTCGAGGTTCGCCGTCGCGTCCGAACTCGGCAGCACGTGCAGATCGGCGTTGCCGCGCGGCCAGCCGGCCGGCACGATGGCGCGCTCGAGCACCTTGCGCTTCGGCCGCTCCAACACGTCAGCACTGACGGCCCCGGGAGCGTCGACGCCCAACGCGTACGTCGCATCCCCCTGCGGATCGAGGTCGACGACGAGCGTCGTCAGCCCCCTCGCCCGCGCTGCGGCGGCGAGGCCGAGCACGACGGACGTCTTGCCCACCCCGCCCTTGAGGCTGCACACGCTGACGACGAACATGTCTCGAACCTTACCGAGCAACGCCGCCCACCGGGGACGTTTCACCGCACCGCGACGACCGACGACCGCACCCCCTGCACCGAGGCAGGGGGTGCGGTCGTCGGTCGTGGGCGGGCGATCACTCAGCCCAGTCGAGCGTGCGCTCGACGGCCTGACCCCAGCGCTTGAGCAGACGCTGACGCTCTGCGTCGTCCATCGACGGCTCCCAACGCTTGCTCTCGGCCCACTGACGGCGCAAGTCGTCGAGGTCCTTCCAGAACCCGACGGCAAGCCCCGCGGCGTACGCGGCGCCGAGCGCGGTCGTCTCGTTGATCTTCGGGCGGATGACGTCGACGTCGAGCAGGTCGCTCTGGAACTGCATGAGCGTCTCGTTGACGACCATGCCGCCGTCGACCTTGAGCTCGGTGAGGTCGACGCCGGAGTCGGCGTTCATTGCCTTGACGACCTCCTGGCTCTGGAACGCGACGGCCTCGAGGGCGGCGCGGCAGATGTGGCCGCGGTTCGCGAAGCGGGTGAGGCCGACGATGGCGCCGCGCGCGTCGCTACGCCAGTGCGGCGCGAACAGGCCGGAGAAGGCGGGGACGACGTAGACGTCGCCGTTGTCGTCGACCTCCTTCGCGTACTTCTCGACTTCCTTGGCGTCCTTGATGAGCTTGAGGTTGTCACGCAGCCACTGCACGAGCGAGCCGGTGACGGCGATCGAACCCTCGAGTGCATAGACGGGCTTCTCGTCGCCGATCTTGTAGCAGACGGTCGTGAGCAGGCCGTTCTTGCTCATCACCTTCTCCTCACCCGTGTTGAGGATGAGGAAGTTGCCCGTGCCGTACGTGTTCTTCGCGGTGCCGGGCTCGAAGCAGACCTGACCGAACGTCGCGGCCTGCTGGTCGCCGAGCGCGCCGGAGATCGGCACGTCCTTGAGGATGCCGCGGTGACGCACCTTGCCGTAGACCTCGCTGCTGCTGCGGATCTCAGGCAGCATCGACATGGGGATGCCCATGTCCTCCGCGATGTCCTCGTCCCACTCGAGGGTGTCGAGGTTCATCAGCATCGTGCGTGAGGCGTTCGTGACGTCGGTGACGTGGACGCCGCCCTTCGGCCCGCCCGTCATGTTCCAGATGACCCACGTGTCCATCGTGCCGAACAGCAGGTCGCCCTTCTCGGCCTTCTCGCGGGCGCCGTCGACGTTGTCGAGGATCCACTTGGCCTTCGGGCCGGCGAAGTACGTCGCGAGCGGCAGACCGCACACGTCCTTGTACTTCTCGCTGCCGGCGTCACCGGCGAGTTCCTTGCAGATCGCGTCGGTGCGCGTGTCCTGCCAGACGATCGCGTTGTAGACCGGCTTGCCGGTGTTCTTGTCCCACACGAGCGTCGTCTCACGCTGGTTGGTGATGCCGACGGCGGCGATATCGTCAGAGTCGAGGTCACCCTTCGCGAGGGCCTCGGCACACACCTTGCGCGTGTTCGTCCAGATCTCGAGGGCGTCGTGCTCGACCCAGCCCGCCTTCGGGAAGACCTGCTCGTGCTCCATCTGCGCGACGGCGACGACCTCGCCGTCATGGTCGAAGATCATGCAGCGCGTGCTCGTCGTGCCCTGGTCGATGGCGGCGACGTACTTCTTCTCTGCCTTGTCAGCCATGTTCACTCCTCGTGCGATCCGTGTTCGATGCTGCTGGTGTCCAGTGTGCGCTTCTGCGTCAGCCGATGTAGGCGTGGGCGGCGAGACCGGCGAGCACACCACCGATGACGGGGCCGACGACCGGCACCCAGGCGTAACCCCAGTTGGAGTCGTCCTTGCGCGGGATCGGCAGGACGAAGTGCGCGAGACGCGGAGCGAGGTCACGGGCGGGGTTGATGGCATAACCCGTCGGGCCACCCAGGCTGACGCCGATCGCGACGACGAGGAACGCGACGTTGAGCGGGCCGGCCTGGCTCGGGGTCTTCGTGAACGCGAGGATCGTGAAGACGAGGATGAACGTGCCGACGACCTCGGTGACGACGTTCCAGAACGGCGCGCGCACGGCGGGAGCCGTCGAGAAGACGTTCGTCGGGGCGTCCTCGTGATCGTCGAACTGCTTCTTGTAGGCGGCCCAGACGACGACGGCACCGATGAAGCCGCCGATGAACTGCGCCGCGAGATACACGAAGGTCGACGCGACGCTGATGTCGACGCCCTTCGCGTACTCATCGGCCCCCGAGGCGAGGATGCCCAGAGTGACGGCCGGGTTGAGGTGCGCGCCCGACTTGTACGAGGCGAAGACACCGGCGAAGACGGCGAAGCCCCACCCGATGTTGATCATCAGAGGCCCTCCCCCGAAGCCTCCGTTGCGGGGCAGCAGCACGTTGGCCACCACCCCGACACCCAGGACGATGAGAATCGCCGTCCCGAGAAGTTCGCTGACGAAGACCTGACCGAGGCTCATGGGTGCCTTTCTCGACGTTCGACGGTGGCATGTGACGACCACCACTCATGCTACCGATGAAGCCTACGTCAGGCGCACCCCGGCAGGTCGGACGGGGACATGTTCCGCGTCACACCCGTCATCGTGGCCCTGGCACGCGCAAGGGATCAAGCAGCCGGGGCGGTTCCCACGCCTCGGGACAGCCGGGGACGACGTCAGCGCTCGGGCGAGGTCTCAGCGATCTCAGGCGTGCGACGCACCTCGGCCGGCGGCGACGTGAGGCACCAGGCCAGGCCCAGGAAGGGAACGACGGCGGTGACGGCCCACAGGACCCACGTGATGGCGTGCTCCATGAGACAGCTCCTCGAGATCGTGTCTACTTCTGCGCCCATGCTCGCACGGGGCCAGCGGCACCTCAACCGATCTCGTCGACCACCCACCAGGTCGATCGGACTCGCGCAGTTCGTCGCGGCCCACGCTGCCGGGAGAGGCCCACGTGGCAGGGCGTGGCCCACGCGGCCCGGCGAGCTGCGCCGCCGTCCGGTGAGGAATGACACCCCCGCAGGCGGTATCGGGGACGAACAGGCGGGTCTAAGCTGAAGGAAGACCAGAGAATCGGCGCGGCTCGGCGATCTCCGACGCGCCTTCGACCCGGCAGTGGAGGTTTTCGATGACCATGCACCCGTACAGCGCACAGTTGGGCCCCAGCTCGCGCGCCGAGTCCTGGCGCGAACTCACCGAGCGTGAGCTCGACGTCCTCGTCATCGGTGGTGGCGTCACCGGCGCCGGCACTGCGCTCGACGCCGTCACGCGCGGTCTGCGCACGGGTCTCGTCGAGGCCCGCGACTTCGCGAGCGGCACGTCGTCGCGCAGCTCTAAGCTATTCCACGGTGGCCTGCGCTACCTCGAGCAGCTCAACTTCGCGCTCGTCGCCGAGGCGCTCAAGGAGCGCGAGCTCATGATGACGCGCATCGCGCCGCACCTCGTCCACCCCGTCGCGTTCCTGTACCCGCTGTCGCACCGCGCGTGGGAGCGCCCGTACGTCGCGACCGGTATCGCGATGTACGACCAGATGGGCGGCGCCCGCTCCGTCCCGCGTCAGAAGCACCTGACGAAGAGCGGCACGATGAAGATGTTCCCCGGCCTCAAGAACGACGCGATGGTCGGCTCGATCCGCTACTACGACTGCCAGGCCGACGACGCACGTCACACGATGACGGTCGCCCGCACCGCCGCGCAGTACGGCGCGATCGTGCGCAACTCGACCGAGGTCGTCTCGCTCATCACCGAGGCCGACCGTGTCGTCGGCGCGAAGATCCGCGACGTCGAGACCGGCGAGACGGCTGACGTGCGCGCCAAGGTCGTCATCAACTGCACGGGCGTGTGGACCGACGACATCCAGAAGATGACGGGTGGTAAGGGCCGCTTCCGCGTGCGTGCGTCGAAGGGCGTGCACATCCTCGTCCCGCGCGACCGCATCGCCGGCGAGGTCGGCCTGATCCTGCGCACCGAGAAGTCGGTGCTGTTCGTCATCCCGTGGGGCCAGCAGTGGCTCATCGGCACGACCGACACCGACTGGGCGCTCGACGTCGCGCACCCCGCCGCGACGAGCAAGGACATCGACTACATTCTCGAGCACGTCAACACGGTGCTCGCCTCGCCGCTGACGCGTGACGACATCCTCGGCGTGTTCGCCGGTCTGCGTCCGCTGCTCGCCGGCGAGAGCGAGGACACCTCCGCACTGTCGCGCGAGCACGCCGTCGCGCGTCCGCAGCCGGGCCTCATCTCGATCGCCGGCGGCAAGTACACGACGTACCGCGTCATGGCCGCCGACGCCGTCGACGCCGCGGCCCAGGACCTCGGCCCGATCAAGGAGTCGGTGACGGAGGTGACGCCGCTCGTCGGCGCCGACGGTTACGCCGCGATGCTCAACCTCAAGCACGAGATCGCCGCCGAGTCGGGCCTGCCCGAGTGGCGCATCGAGCACCTGCTCAACCGTTACGGCTCGAAGCTGTACGACGTGCTCGCCCTGTCGAAGGACGACGAGTCGCTGCTCGAGCCCGTCACGAACGCCGACGAGTACCTGCGCTGCGAGATCGCGTACGCCGTCACGGACGAAGGTGCGATGCACCTCGAGGACGTCCTCGCGCGCCGCACGCGCATGTCGATCGAGACGAAGCACCGCGGCGTCGACGCGGCCGCCGAGGTCGCCGACATCATCGCGCCGATCCTGGGCTGGACGCAGGAGCAGCGCGACGCCGAGGTCGAGTCATACACCGAGCGGGTCGCTGCCGAGGTGAAGTCGCAGGAGCTCGACACCGACGAGGCATCCGACGCCGCCCGCCTGTCCGCTCCGGACCCGCGCCCGCAGCTGCGCAAGGTCGTCGCCACCCGCTGACGGCCCGTCCGCACGAGCGCCGACCACACGTCCCACTTGTCGCAGATGCGCGGCAAGTGGGACGTCGCGTGTCGGGGTTCTCCCCACTCGGTGCAGTTCTACGCCGAGTGGGACGACGCGGCGTCACGTCTTCCCCACACGGGTGCGCATCTGCACAATGTGGAAGCGTCACGCGCGCCTCGCCCGCTCACTCGTGTGGTGATGCTCTCCGTCGTACTCGAAGGCGAGGTGCCATTGCGGATATGCGAGGTCGAAGCGCCGGTTCACTCCCTCGATGCGTACCGAGTGCTGCAGCACCGGCGTCGGCAAGCCCGCCAGCACGAACAACGGACGCAGGCGCGCCTCCATCGGCGATTCAGCGCGCCCGTCGGCGAGACGGGCAACCTGGCGCAGGCGTGGGTTCGTCGACCACTCGCTCAGCATGTCCTTCGCCATCAGCTCATGACGCGCGAGCACCGCGTCGGCGAGTACCACGGCGTCGACGAGCGGCACCCGATCGACGACCTCGCCGAGGAGATCGGCCGGCGGAGCCATCGCGATCGGCCCGGCGGCCGTCTCGGCGACGAACGAGCGCGCAGCGCCGCGAGCAACACCACCGCATCCGAATGCGACGTCGACCTCCCCGTCCCGCTCCCACTCGGTGCGCATCGGCGCCATGTGGGACGACACCGCTCGCCGCTCACACAGAAACGTCACAGAAACGGCACTGAAAGGACACAGTCAGGTGGCGCAGACTCGGAGTCATGAGCACCGCTGCCCCTGCCCTGAAGCGTCCTGACGGCTCGAACGTCCGCGTCCTCGTCGTCGACGACGAGTCGAACCTCACCGAACTGCTTTCCATGGCCCTGCGCTACGAGGGGTGGGACATCAAGACGGCGGCCACGGGCAACTCGGCCGTCAAGACGGCCAAGGAGTTCAAGCCGGACGCCGTCGTGCTCGACATGATGCTGCCCGACTTCGACGGCCTCGAGGTGCTGCGGCGCATGCGCGACGAGGACCCGGCGCTGCCGGTCTTGTTCCTGACGGCACGCGACGCCGTCGAGGATCGTGTCGCCGGTCTGACGGCGGGCGGCGACGACTACGTCACGAAGCCCTTCAGCCTCGAAGAGGTGGTCGCGCGCGTGCGGGCGCTGCTGCGTCGCTCGGTGCAGCTCGCCGAGGAGGAGACGTCGCTGCTCACCGTCGGCGACCTGACGCTCGACGAGGACAGCCACGAGGTGATGCGCGCCGGCACCGAGATCAACCTGACGGCAACGGAGTTCGAGCTCCTGCGCTTCCTCATGCGCAACCCGAAGCGCGTGCTGAGCAAGGCGCAGATCCTCGATCGCGTGTGGCACTACGACTTCGGTGGGCAGGCGAACGTCGTCGAGTTGTACATCAGCTACCTGCGCAAGAAGATCGACGCGGGCCGCGAACCGATGATCCACACGATGCGCGGCGCCGGTTACGTGCTCAAACCGGCCGGCTGATCGCGGCGGCGGGCATCCGTCGTCAGCGATCGTTGCCCGAGAACGCGTCGAGCACGACGCGATCACGGGCGAAGATGAAGGCCTGGAGCCCGTCCCCGTCCCCACGCGGAGACGACCACCCGCCCTTGAGCAGCTGGGAGACAGCGACCCGTCATGATCCTCAACCCGGCCCGGTGGACGCTGCGTTCGAAGCTGCTCGCGTCCATCGTCACCCTGTTCATCGTCGTGCTGACGCTCATCGGCGCCGCGACGGTGCTGTCGATGCGCACTTCGCTGATGAAGCAGGTCGATCAGCAACTCATCGACGTCGAGCGCGCCGTCGGCGGCGGGCCGGCGGGAACCACGGAGCAGGGCGGGCCAGCGGACAAGGACTCGCACCCTCGCGCACCAGGCCTCGGGGGCAGTGTGCTGCGGCTGACGCTCGACGCGTCGTCGACGCCTGATTCGCTCGTGGTCGACCAGAACTACGTCTCGTCCGCGACGGGCACACAGTTGACGTTGTCGCAAGCGCAGATTCGCAGTCTCGCGACGGCAGACCTGGGCACGACGCCGAAGACGATGGATTTCGACGGCTCCCTCGGCCGCTACCGCGTCGTGCGTGTCCCGAAGCCCGACGGGGACATCGCGTTCATCGGGCTACCGCTCGCGCCGATCGACGACAACATCCGCGCGCTCGCCGGCAACATCGCACTCATGGGGCTGCTCGGTCTCGTCACGATCGGGGGCGCCTCGTTCCTGCTCGTGCGTCGTAACCTGCGGCCGCTGCAGCAGGTGGCAGCGACGGCGGAACGTGTCTCTGAACTGCCGCTCGGGCGTGGTGACGTGCGCACCGACGAGCGCGTGCCGGTGGCGCTGACCGACGATCACACCGAGGTCGGCACCGTCGGGTTGGCGCTCAACAACCTGCTCGACCATGTCGACTCGGCGCTCGACGCGCGTCACGAGAGCGAGATGCAGGTGCGCCAGTTCGTCGCCGATGCCAGCCATGAGCTACGCACGCCACTCGCATCGATCCGCGGCTACGCGGAGTTGTCGCGGCGCGAGAAGGAGCCGGTTCCCGTCGGTGTCACGCATGCGCTGGGCCGCATCGAGTCGGAAGCGGGACGCATGACGACACTCGTCGAAGACCTGCTGTTGCTCGCCCGACTCGACGCAGGGCGCGAGCTCGAACGCGAACCGGTCGACCTGACGCGCGCCGTCGTCGAGACCGTCAGCGATCTGCACGCGGCTGGGCCCGAGCACGTGTGGCATCTCGACCTGCCGGAGGATCTGGAGGACTTCCCGGAGGTCATCGGCGATGAGGCGCGCCTGCGTCAGGTCGTCATCAACCTCTTGGCCAACGCGCGGCGTCACACCCCGGCGGGCACGACGGTGACGGCCGGCCTCGCGCGGCGCGATGACGACGTGCTGCTCACCGTCACCGATGACGGCCCCGGCATCCCGCCCGAGTTCATGCCGCACCTGTTCGAGCGGTTCACGCGCGGGGACGCAGCGCGAACGCGTACGGAGGGCTCGACGGGGTTGGGGTTGTCGATCGTCGATGCGGTCGTCGCGGCGCATCACGGTACCGTGCGGGTGGAGAGCCGGCCGGGACGCACGTGCTTCACGGTGTCCCTGCCCCTCGAAGATCCGCGGCCATCGTCTCAGGAGGACCGATCGTGAACCCGACGCCCGGCGCGGACACCGCGCACCGTTCGACGACCGCGCCCGTCTCTACTGCTTCGACCTCATCGGGTTCGAGCGACGAGTCGATGACGGCGAACGCTCCAGGCAGCAGCCGCCTCGACGCGCTGCGCTCCCCCGGAGCGGCGCAGGCGATGCGCTTCGCGATGGTCGGCATCGCCTCGACGGTGCTCTACACGGTGTTGTTCGCCGTTCTCGACACGCGAATGAACCACCAGATCGCGAACATCTTGGCGCTGCTCATCTGCACGGTGCTCAACACGTGGGTCAATCAGCGGTTCACGTTCGACGCGGCCGGCCACGAACGCGGCCGTGACGCTCACCTGCAGAGCCTCGCCATCCTCGTCGTCACGCTCGCCGTGACGAGCGGAGCCCTCGCCCTCGAACATCACCAGTGGCCGCACGCCTCGACGCTGTGGGATACCGTGACGGTGACCGTCGGCAACGCCATCGCCACCGTCATCCGCTTCGTGGTGTTCCGCCGTATCTTCGCCGCCCGGGACTGAACGGGCGCGGCGCACGGTGCGCCCGAGCCATCGAGGCCCGTCTAGTCCGTCCCCCGATCTACAGGTCCTCGCTTCACCGGGTGCTACCGGTCATTGCGTCGATGCTCCAACTTCGTGATGCATTCAGCACCGCACTCGGCCGTCCGGCCAACCTCCGCGTCCAACAACAGGTTCCACCGCCCGTGGGGATCCGTCTTCGCAGTTCCGCTTCAGGCGAAGACGACGTCCGTCGTCACGTCCAAGCGGCGCATCTCGCGCGCCTCGGCGAGATAGTTCTGCCGCATCGTCCACGGCGCGGCGTCGCTGCGGCGCGGCATGATGTCGGCCGCGCGGCGCAGATAGCCCGAATCCATCTCGAGCAGCGGGCGCCGGCCGAGCTCTGACGGCGGGACGGGCGTCGCGCTGCGGTAGCGGCCGTCACGCAGATGCTGGATCATCCGCGCGACGAACCGGTGCGACAGGTCACCGCGCAAGCTCCACGACGCGTTGATGTAGCCGACGCAGAGCGCCGCGTTCGGCACGCCCTCGAGCATGCAGCCGCGGTAGACGAGACGCTGCGAGACGTCGACCGGCTCGCCGTCGATGCGCAGGCTCGCGCCGCCGAGCAACTCGACGGCCAGACCCGTCGCCGTCACGATGACGTCGGTCTCGAGCAGCTCACCCGAACTCGTACGCACCCCGCCCGGCTCGACGCTCGCGATCGTGTCGGTGACGACCCTGGCACGCCCGTGCTTGACCGCCTTGAACAGGTCGCCGTCAGGCACGATGCACAACCGCTGATCCCACGGCGCATACGGCGCGGTGAAGCTGTCGACGTGCTCCTCACCCGCGCCCTGACGAACGTTCGCACGCAGCACCGCACGCGCCGCCCGCGGCAGGCGCCGCGCCGTCTGGTACGAAGCCCACTGCGCCGCAACGTTCTTCGCCCGCATGACGGCGTGCTTGCGCTGCGGGCTGAGCCGCTCGTCCGGGATCTTCGCCAACGCCGCCGCTAGCGGATCACGCGACGGCTGCGCGAGCACATACGTCGGCGTTCGCTGCAGCATCGTCACCTCCGCGCCGAGATCGGCGAGCGCCGGCACGAGCGTCATCGCCGTCGCACCCGAGCCGATGACGACGACGCGCCGGCCCGCCACGTCGAGATCCTGCGGCCAGAAC
Source organism: Dermacoccus sp. MPR-E5 (assembly GCF_058809565.1). Lineage (NCBI taxonomy): Bacteria > Bacillati > Actinomycetota > Actinomycetes > Micrococcales > Dermacoccaceae > Dermacoccus > Dermacoccus sp. MPR-E5. The sequence continues at coordinate 36,472 of NZ_JBXASS010000009.1, forward strand.
TGCGGATGCACGACCTGGCCCGCGAACTCCGCGAGAGCGGGGATGTCCGCCGCATACGGCTCGGCGTAGCTGTAGTAACCGCTGCACGCGTAGATGAAGCCGGCCGTCATCTCGACCTCGCCGTCAGGTGTGTCGACGCGCAGCCGCCACACCGCGTCAGCACTGCTCCAATCCGCGCTGACGACCTTGTGCCGCAGACGAATCCGCTCACTCACACCGAACGCGTCGGCCGTCGAACGGATGTAGTCGAGGATGTCCTCACCCGCCGCGATCGCCTTCTCCTGACGCCACGGCGCGAACGGATACGACAACGTGTACATGTCCGAATCCGAACGCACCCCCGGATACCGGAACTGATCCCACGTGCCACCGAGCGCATCCCGCGCCTCGCGAACGACGTAATCGACGCCCGGATTCGCCTCCTGGATGCGACACGCCGCCCCGACGCCCGACAACCCAGCACCGACCATGACGACATCGACGTGCTCCACCTGCTGCTGCACACCCACCGACACGACGAACTCCCCACTCCACGAACACACCACCTGCGAGGCTAACGACCCCGACGTGGGCGCGTGGCCCGTCGAGACAGGTGCGATACCGAGGGGTGGGGTGCCGTGGCGCCCGGGCGGGCGGCCGAGCTGCCAGAGCTGGCGGAGGGCCTCCGTCGGCGCGACGTGCGCTCGCTTCGCTCTTGTGGCGGCCCGGGCGAGTTGTTGAGCTGTCGGAACGGGCGGAGGGACTCCGTCGGCGCGACGCGCGCTCGCTTCGCTCGCGGGCGTCGTGCCTCCTCCTCAAAACCCCCGTACCCATTCAGCGAGAGTGACGAGGGCCCCGCCGGGGCGACTTCGCGCGCTGGCGGAGGCGGAGGGATTTGAACCCTCGATGGGGCTATAAACCCCAAACCCGCTTAGCAGGCGGGCGCCATAGACCGGACTAGGCGACGCCTCCTCCGCGCAGCTTTCGCTGCAGCCCTGAAAGGTTATCCGACCCGCCCCGCCACACCAAACCGCCTCCCCCCGACACGTCAACACAGGAGACTCACACCTGGGCTTCGGCCGGCGTCGAGCTTCGTCACCAGATTGAGACATTTCCTCCTTCATCCCTCATGATGGAGTGTCAGGGGCAGCTTTCGGTGCCCTCACACGCAACAGAGAGGGCCACGATGGCGAGGCAGGCGGAGCACGAACCATCCGGTGCGCACGCACCGTCCGACGTGACCCGCTCGAGCGAGCGTCAACGCCGCCGTGCGACGCTACGCCGCTCTCTGTCGTTGACATTTCTGAGCACCCTCGTCCCCGGCCTCGGGTTGATGTGGACGAAACGTCGCACCGTCGGCGTCATCCTCCTGCTCATCGCCGTCATCGCCGGCATCGCTCTCAGCATCTTCCTCCTGAGCGGTAACGTCCTCACCGGCGCCGCCAACGTCCTCACCTCGACCGGCCTCAAGCTCGCCCTCGTCGCGCTGGCCGCTGCCCTCGTGCTGTGGTTGACGTCGATCGTTCTCACCGCGCGCACGACGCACACCGACGGCTGGTCGCACCGCGGCGACATCCTGTTCAAGGCCTTCACCGCCCTCATGTGCCTCGCCGTGACGATGCCGCTCGCGCGCGCCGTCAGCACCGTCACCGTCACGCAGGACGCGTTCGGCACCATGTTCATCAAGAACGGCAAGGGCGCCGCCTCCACCAAGGAGAACGCGTTCAAGAAGAAGGCCCGCGTCAACCTCATGCTCGTCGGTTCCGACGCGGGTAGCGACCGCACGGGCATCCGCACGGACTCGCTCATGGTCGCCTCGATCGACACCCACACGGGTGACACGACCCTCATCAGCATCCCGCGCAACTGGAACTACGTCCCGTTCCCCGAGTCGAACCCGCTGCACAAGCTCTACCCGAACGGCTTCCACTGCCCCGAACGTGGTGCGGGCGACCCCTGTTGGATGGATGCGGTGTGGAGCGAAGCCGACACGCAGCACCCGGAGTTGTTCCCCGGTGAGCAGTACGCCGGCCTCAACGCGACGCGCGACGTCGTGCAGGAGATCATCGGCATGCCGATCGACTACTCCACCGTCATCAACCTCAAGGGCTTCCAGGACCTCGTCGACGCCATGGGCGGCGTCGACATGACGATCCCTCCCGGGGGCATCGCCATCGGTGGCAAGATCGAGGGCGGCGCGATCGTGCCCGGCTCGATCACCGGCCGCATCCCCGAAGGACGCCAACACCTGAACGGTCAGCAAGCCCTATGGTACTCACGCAGCCGCGTCGAGACCGGCGACGGCGACCGCATGCGCCGTCAGCGCTGCATGGTCAACGCACTCATCGACCAGACCAACCCCATCTCACTGGTCAACCAGTTCCCCTCGATCATGAAGGTCGCCAAGGAGAACATCCTGCTCGACCTGCCGCAGAGCGAACTGCCCGACCTCGCCGACCTCGCGAACACGATGAAGAAGGGCCAGACGAAGAGCGTCAACCTCGCCTACCCCGTCATCAGCGACAGCCACCCCGACTACGACAAGGTGCGCGCCCTCATCAAGAAGGGCATGGATCGCTCGACGCCGGCCCCGAAGCCGAAGTCCAGCTCGAGCGCTTCGTCGTCGACCGCCCCGAACTCGTCGTCGAGCAGCGCGAGCACCAGCTCGTCGAGCAGCGACCAGGCCATCGACGACACCACGGCCACCTGTTGATCGTGCGCACGACTGAACGCAGACTCGGCTGCGCCGCCCACCCCACGAGGGACGGGCGGCGCACTCGTCTGCGTGACGGGCCCCGCCCGAGCATGACGGAGTCGGCGCACGACGAAGCCCCCAGCCGAACGGCTGGGGGCTTCGTACGAAAACGCTACGAGATCAGATGATCAGGCAGCCGTGACGTTCGAGGCCTGCGGGCCCTTGTCGCCCTGCGTGATCTCGAACTCGACGCGCTGACCCTCGTCGAGCGAGCGGTAGCCGTTGGTCTGGATGGCGGAGAAGTGAACGAAGACGTCGGCGCCGCCGCCGTCCTGCTCGATGAAGCCGAAGCCCTTCTCAGCGTTGAACCACTTCACAGTGCCCTGTGCCATGGGAAATCCCTCAATCTGTTTCTCTGCGTTGAGCCTGCACTTTTTGCAGGCTCAGGCTGATGTGCATGCCGTGAACGCCTGAGGTGATGTACAACAGGGGTAAAACCGGGTTCTGCAAAGCAACCACCCTCACGCTAACACGAGCGGCCCCGCGGGCTTCATTCCACGCGTCCCGCGAAGGTGAACAGTTGGTGACCCGCAGCAGCTGGAGCAGTGGGCGGAGAGCGTCACTTCCAGCCCGAGCAGGACCTCGAGCGCGCATCGGAGCATCGAGCCGGGTAGGTGTGCGCCGCCGGTGTCACTCGTTGCGCATCGACAGCGGTGTGGCGCCGCCGTCCATCGCTGCCGCGAGTTCGGCCTCGGCGGCCGCGCCCTGGGCGGCACGCACCGAGCTCAGCTTGACGACCGAGTACAGCAGCAGCGCGAGCCCGGCCACCTCACCGGCGACGGCGAGGGGCGTGTCGCGCAGTTGGTCGCCGTAGACGCTGACACCGATGAGGACGCTGAACAGCGGATCGAGCGAGGCGACGACGGGCAGCACGACGTTGAGAGGCGCCGCCGCGAACGCCACCTGGTTGAGCGCCAGACCACAGGCAGCGAGCGCGATGAGCACCCACAGCTGCCACGACGTCAGCACCGCGTCGAGACCGAAGAGGTGTGAGATCTGCGTCGTCGACTTCATCAACCCGGCCGTCGTCGCGTAGACGATGGCGACGGACGCTGCGAGCGCCCGGGCACGCATCCGCGGGCGCATCGAGCGCGTGCCGAACACCGCGCCGAGGACGAACAGGCCGCCCACGACGGCGAGGATGATGGCGGGCACGCGACGACCGATGGCCGTCTCTCCGTGTGCGGAGATCGCGTCGGAGACGAGCAGGAACATCACGAGGCCGGCGACGAGCGTCAGCGAATGGAGGATCTCCGAACGTGTCGGGCGTGTGCGCAGCATGACGTGGTTGAGCCCGAGGCTGATGACGAGCGACATGCACAGCACCGGCTGCACGACCGAGAGGCTGCCGTACTTGAGGGCGAGGATCTGGAAGACGACGCACAGCCCGTCGAACACCATGGCGATGGCGAACGTCGGGTTCGCGACCCAGGCCACTGCCGCGGCGCGCAACCCGCGCCGGGGGTGCTTCTCACCGTCTGCTCGCTCGTCGGCCGCCGGCTGCTCCACGGCATGCTGTGCGGCGCGGTGCTTGAACACCGTCGACAGCGCCGCACACGCACTGGAGGCGACAGCCAGCAGCAGGACGAGCAGCATGCGACCTCCGAGCGACGACGTTGTCGGACGCCACGGCATCGGCCTCCCGGCCTCAGGGTACTGGCCGAGGGCGGTCAGGGACGTTCAGGCACGGCGGTGCACGACTGGGAGTTCTGCGAAGGTGTCCAGACCCATCTCGCGCCGCAGAACCTCCGCCGCAACGGCCCGAGCCGGCTCGAGGTCTGCGTCGACGAAGGCCAGGCGCGTGCGGCGCTCGACGAGATCGTCGAGCGTCATGGCACCCTCGTGCCGCACCGCGTGGACGAACTCGGCGACCAGCGTCGACGATCCGGGCACGACGCGCTCGGCGTAGAACGACGATTCGTCGGCGATCGCGGCCACCGACGGGGCCAACGTGCCGTAGCGGCGCACGAGCCGCTCGGGCGCCGCGACGCGAGCGAGGACGTCAGTCGGGGCTGCGCCGAGAAGCGGAAGCTCACGCGTTCGGCACGATGCGATCACGCCTCCGACGCGCCGGGCGACGGCGTCGACGGCGTCCTGCGCCATGCGACGATACGTCGTGAACTTTCCTCCCGTGATGGTGATCGGGGCGCCCGGCTCGTCGAGGAGCAGGTGCTTGCGCGAGGCGTCGGCGGTCGCGCCTTGCCCGCTCGAGGCGTCGGCGCGCGTCACGAGCGGTCGCAGACCAGCGAAGCGCCCGACGACGTCGTCGCGCGTCAGCGGACGGGCCAGGACGGCGTTCATCGTGGCGAGCAGGAACTGCTCGTCTTCGTCCGGGACGGAAGGCGCGAGCGGGTCGGCGTCCGGGTCGGCCTCGTCCGTCAGCCCGATGAGGACGAGCCCGTCGGCGATCGGAATCGCGAACACGTAGCGGCCAAAGTGCCCGGGCACCGGTGCGACGAGCTGCGCCGAAGGGTCACCCACCGCGCTCGCCCGGACGACGAGGTGCGAGCCACGCGAGGGCGTGACGGTGAGACGCTCGTCGTGCTCGCCGCTCCACACCCCCGTCGCGAGCACGATGTGGCCGTGGGCGACGAACGACTCCCCCGTCAGCTGGTCGGTGAGCTCGACGGACTCAGAGTCGAGCGGACGCGCCGCACACCGCGTCACGACGTCGGCGCCGTGCGCCGCGGCGGTGCGCGCGAGGGTCGTCACGAAGCGCGCGTCGTCCTCGAGCTGGCCGTCGGTGTAGCGCAGCGCCGCGCGGCCGCGCACTGCCCCAGGCACGAGCGACTCGACGTCACGCACCCGAATGCGGCGCGGCGCGGCGAGGACGTTCGACGGCGTGCGGCTGACGCGGCGCAGCCCGTCCGAGAGGGTGATGCCGAGGTTCGAGACGGCCGTCTCACCGATGCCGGTGTCGAGCACCACCGTGTGCAGCGGCCGCACGAGATGCGGCGCGATGCTCGTCATCAGGTGATGACGCTCGCGCGCCGACTCGTAGGCGACGGCGAGGTCACCCTTTGCGAGATAGCGCAGGCCGCCATGGATGAGCTTGCTGCTCCACCGACTCGTCCCTGCCGCCAGATCGACGCGCTCGACGAGTGCCGTGCGCAGCCCGCGCGACGCCGCGTCGAGCCCCACGCCGGCACCCGTCACCCCGGCGCCGACGACGATGACGTCGTAGCGCTCGTGGGCGAGGCGGTGCAGTGCCGCAGCGCGTTGGGTGGGGTTGAGGCTGCCCACGCTGGGGTCACTGGCGGGGTGGCAGGGGGCGGTCGACATCAGGAGCGGCCTTCCGTGGGGGTGGTCCGGTGGTCAGAGGCTGCCGGGCTGGGCGCGAGGTACCCGTCGAGCAGATGGGCCGCCTCGACGAGCCACACCTGACGAGGGGCGATCTGCTCGAGCGGTCGACGACTGACGAGGTAGGGCATGAGCGCCTGCATCGCGCCCATCGCGAGGACGTCGGCCGGCGCATCGCGCACCGAGCCATCGAGCTGCGCGAGGGCGATCGCGGCGCTCAACGCGTCGAGAATGCTGCGCTGGCTGCGCCCGACACGTTCGACGAGATAGGGCAGGAGCAGTTCGGGGTCGTGCTCGATCAGCGCCTGCGTGAACTCCGTCGAGAGCGCCTCGAGCGTGGTGATCGCGGCGCGGACGATGACGTCGCGGGTGACGGCGCCCGCCTCGTCGTTTGCGGGTTCGCCCGCGGGTTCGTTCGCGGGAACCTGGGGCAGCGCGTCGCTTGCGGCGGCGGCGAAGTCGGCGACGAGGGCCTCGCGCACGAGGTCGTCGAGCGTCGCGCCACGTCGGTAGAGGGTGGCCCGACTCATGCCTGCGCGGCGGGCCACCGACGTCATCGTCGCGCGGCGAAAACCGTAGGCGATGACCTCCGCCCGCACTGCGGCCAGGATTGCATCGTCCTGCGTCATGCGTCCTCCTCGCTGTGCGGTCGCCGCCACGATTGGCCCGTCGAAACGATGAAACATTGAGACAAATCGTGAGTCAGTGTCTCACGCACGGCATGATGGAGACATGAAGGATGACGCGAACCTCGTCGAGACCGCCCCGCGCTCGGTGTGGCACGGCTGGGGAGACCCGCAGCTCAAGAAAGAACTCTCCCCGCTCGTCTGGCGCGGGTTGAAGCTCGCCAAGGGCATCGAACCGGCTGAGCAGGACACTCCGCCCGTCGCGCTCGACGACGTCGAGCTGCCCGCCTCCACCCTCGACGACGACGACCTCGCCGCCCTGCGCACACTCGTCGGCGACGCGCACGTCAGCGTCGAACGACGCGAGCGCATCGAGCACGCCGGGGGCAAGAGCTACCCCGACCTGTACCGGCTGCGCACCGGCGACGGCAGTCACGCGCCGGACGCCGTCGTGTTTCCCGCCGACGGCAGCGAGGTCGTCGAGGTGCTGCGCCTCGCCGCGCAGCGTGAGATCGCCGTCGTCCCGTTCGGCGGTGGCACGAGCGTCGTCGGCGGTGTCGACCCCGTGCGCGGTCGGTTCGCGAGCGTCATCAGTCTCGACCTACGGCGCCTCGACGCCGTCGTCAGCATCGACGAGACGTCGCGCACCGCGACGCTCCAGCCCGGGCTGCGCGGCGCCCAGCTCGAAGCCGTGCTGCGTCCGCGCGGACTCACGCTCGGACACTTCCCGCAGAGCTACGAACAGGCAACGCTCGGCGGATATCTCGTGACGCGCAGCTCCGGGCAGGCGTCCTCCGGGTACGGACGGTTCGAGCAGAACGTCGTCGCCGTCACCCTCGCCACGCCCGAGGGCGAGCTGACGCTCGGCGGGCGGACTCCCAGCTCGGCGACGGCCGCCGGGCCGAAGCTCATCGACGTGCTCATCGGCAGCGAGGGCACGCTCGGCGTCATCACCGAGATGACGCTGCAGCTGCACGAGGGACCGACCGAGTTCGCTTACGAGACCTGGGCGTTCGACTCGTTCACCGACGGGTTCGACGCGTTCCGGGCGCTCGCGCAGGATCTCGGCCACGGCGTCATGCCGGACGTCAGCCGCCTCTCCGACGGTGAGGAATCACGCACGATCCTGGCCCAGTCGGCGCGAGGGCTCGCGGCGATGGCGACCTTCGCCGCGCGCGGCGCCCGCGAGCCGTCGCTCGGGGTGCTGCGTTGGGAGGACACCGACCGCACCACCCTGCGTCGGCGCCGGCGACAGGCGCACCGCGTGCTGCGCGCGTCGGGTGCGCGACGTGCGCCCGCGTCGATCGCCGAGCACTGGATCAGCCACCGCTTCCGCGGGCCCTACCAGCGCGACCACCTCATGGATCGCGGCATCTTCGTCGAGACGCTCGAGACGGCGACGACGTGGGCGAACCTGCCGACGCTCTACCGCGCGGTGCGCGATGCGATCAGCGCCGAGATCGGCCCGCACGCCGTCGTCCAGTGCCACGTCTCGCACCTCTACGACGGCGGCGCCTCGCTCTACTACACGTTCTTCTGCCGCGAGGAGAGCGACCCGCTCGCCCAGTGGCGCCGCGTCAAGACGGCCGCGAGCGACGTCATCGCGGCACACGGTGGCACGATCACGCACCACCACGCCGTCGGCACCGACCACCGCGCCTGGGCCGCTGACGAGATGGGCGAGCTCGGCGCGCGCATCCTGCGCGCGGTGAAGAACGAGCTCGACCCGGCCGGAATCCTCAACCCCGGCAAGCTCGTTCCGCCGGTCGACGACGCCCCCGACGCGTGCGAGGCCGGGGCGTCATGACGCGGCCCGTCACCCTGGTCGTCAACCCGGCTGCGCGCAAGGGTGCGACGCTGCGCATGATCGATCCGGTGACGGACATCCTGCGCGCGCACGGTTGGCACGTCGACGTCGTGGTCACGCGGTCGGCGGACCACGCGTCGCAGGTCGCCGCGGACGCGAGCGTCGACGACCTGCTCGTCACGCTCGGCGGCGACGGGCTCTACGGGCGGGTGGCCGCGGGCGCCGTCGTCAGCGGCTGCCTCATGGCGCCGTTGCCCGCGGGGCGTGGGCACGACCTCGTCCGCGCACTCGGGGGCCCGGGCGACGTGCGACGCGCCGCGCAGCTGCTCGCCGTCGCGCGCGAACGCCGCCTCGACGTCGGACTGGCCGGCGACGGCGACCCGTCGACCGCCACGGTCTTCCTCGGTGTGGCGACGCTCGGCTACGACTCGATGGCGAACACGTACGCCAACGACGCTCCGCGCGCGGTGCCGAGTTCGCTCGTCTACGCCTACGGCGGCGCTCGAACGCTCGTGCACGCGCTGCCGCGACCGTTGACGCTCGTCGTCGACGGGGTGACGCACGAGTTCACCGGGTGGAACGTCGCGATCGGCAACTCGGGGCGATTCGGCGCCGGGATGCGCGTCAACCCCGACGCGTCGATGAGCGACGGGTTGCTCGACGTCACCGTGGTCACCGACATCCCACGCTGGCACTACCCGGCGATGCTGCCGCGCCTGTTTCGCGGCACCCATGTCGACGGGGTACGTGTTCGAGCGCTGCGCGGACGCGAGATCCGCGTCATCACGCCCCACGTCGGGGATGTCTATGCCGACGGCGACCTGCTCGAGGCGTCGCCGACGACGTTCCGTGCGCTGCCCGACGCCCTGCGCGTCCTCGTGCCGGCGCCCTGAGACGCCTGAGCGTCGAGCCGTCAGCGCCCGACGTAGGCCTCGACGCGCGCCGCGGCGAGCTTGCCGCTGACGAGCACCATCGGCACGCCGACACCCGGCACGGTGCCGGAACCGGCGAAGAATACGCCGGGGCGGCGGCGTTCGACGTTCGGCGGGCGGAACGGGCCGGTCTGCAGGAACGTGTGGCTGAGCGCGAACGGCGTTCCCGCGGCCATACCCTGCGCCTGCCAGTCGGTGGGATCGACGAACTCGTCGGTGACGATCGTCGTCGGGTAGCCGGCGTCATCGAGGAAAGCGAGCAGTTCCTCCTTCATGCGCGGCCGCTCGGCCGCCCAGTCGACACGCCCGACGTCGAGGTTGGGTGCGGGCTCGAGGACGTACAACGTCGAACAACCCTCCGGCGCGGCGGTGGCGTCGTCACGAGACGGAATGGTGACGAGCCGCGACGGGTCCTGCATCCGCGTGCCGCGCACGAGCAGATCGTCGAACGACTCCTCCCACGCCGTGCCGAAGTGGATGTTGTGGTGCGCGGCGTCGCTCGGCACACCCTCGACCCCGAGGTGCCAGACGACCGCGGACGGCGAGTACGTCGCACGCTTCAGGACGGCCGGCGGTTCGAGGTCGTCGAGCAGCGTGCGGTAGGCGATGGGCAGGTCGGTCGTGCAGACGATCGCGTCACACGGCAGCCGCTCGTCACCACTCGGGCCGAACATCTCGACCCCGGCGACGGCGCCGTCAGCGCGGGTGAGGATGCGCGTCACCGTCGTGTCGTAGCGCTGTTCGACGCCTGTGCGCCCGAGCGCACGCGCCATCGCCTCGGGCACCTCGCGCATGCCGCCGGCCGGGAACCAGACACCCTCGATCGAGTCCATGTACGTGATGACGGCGTACAGCGCGAGCGCCTTCTCCGGCGCGAGACCTGCATACATCGCCTGGAACGAGAAGATGCGGTGCAGGCGTTCGTCGTCGAAGCGCTCGCGGATGACGGGCCCGAGGTGACGGAACCCGCCGAGCCTCACGAGCCGCGCGGCTGCAGCCGGGTTGCGCAGCAGGTCGAGGGGTGAGTCGAAGTTCGCGTCGATGAAGTGCGGCATCTCGACCTCGTACAGCCGCCGCAGCCACGCGACGAAGTCGTCGAACGCCGCTGCGTCCTTCGCGCCGCACTCGCGCGCGATCTCCTCGCGCATCGCCTCGTGGCCGTGGCGGACGAAGATCGTCGAACCGTCCGCGTAGCAGGCGCGGTAGGCGGGGTCGAGCAGCGTCAGGTCGAGCACATCGTGTACGCCCACGCCGATCTGCGCGAGGGCTTCGTCGACGAGGTCGATCATCGTCAGGACGGTCGGGCCGGTGTCGAACGTGAACCCGTCCCGCTCGAGGCGGATGCCACGCCCACCCGCCTGCGCCTGCTTCTCGACGATGACGACGTCGTGCCCGGCGCCGCGCAGATGACAGGCTGCGGCCAGGCCGGCGAGGCCGGCTCCGATGACGACGACGCGACTCATGCGAGATCCTTCTCATCGAGGGGTTCGTGTTCTTCGTGCTGCGTGTGCTCGTGCGCGGTCTCATCGTGCGGGAGCGCGAGCGGCGAGAGGCCGTTCTCCCCCAGCTGCTCGGCGAGCAGCACGATCTGCTCGGCTGCCCACGGGCTGAGCAGCGCCGGAGTGCGACGCGCGAGGTGGACCGCGTCGGGCCAGGCGACCCAGGCCCACTCGCATACCTCGTCGGGGTGCGGTTCGAGCTGCGCCGGGTCGATGCGCCCCACCAGCACCGGGCAGATCTCGTGCTCGACGATGCCGGACGCGTCGACCGCACGGTAACGGTAGCTCGGCAGGACGACGCGCAACTGCGTCACATCCAGCCCGAGCTCTTCACGCACGCGCCGGCTCACCGCGTCCTGCGTGGGTTCGTCGGGGCGCGGATGCCCGCAACAGGTGTTCGTCCACACACCCGGCCACGCGACCTTCGTCAGCGCGCGACGGGTGAGCAGCAGGCGACCCGCGTCGTCGAGCAGGTAGCTCGAGAAGGCGCGATGCAGCGGCGTGTCACGGGTGTGCACCTCGGCGCGCGGGCACGTGCCGATCGCGGCGCCGTCATCGTCGAGCAGGACGACGACGTCGTCGGTCGCGGCCGGCACACCCCTAGTAGGAGCGGCGGGCGCGGCACCGAACGTCGCTTCCGCTGGCTTGCCGGGCGCGTCGATCATCGGCGTCTCGCGCATCGGGGGTGCTTCTTTCGAGTCGTCGGCGTGAGGTGCTGGATGATCCTGACGACGTTCACGCATCGCGCACCGCCAGTTCGTCGGCGAAACGCGTGAGTTCGTCACGCACCGCGCCCTGCGGCAGCGCCGCGAGAGCATCGAGGGCATCAGCGTGGCGATCGGCGATGCGGGCGACGGCCTGCGCGCGCACGCCCGCCGCGTCGAGGCGCTGCAACCAGGCGTGTGTCTCGGCCTCGTCGAGTGGTTCGCGACCCGGCGCCAGGCGTCGCGTCAGCTCGCCGTCGAGGGCCGAGTCGGCGAGGCCGAGGACGGTCGTCGGCTTGCGTTCGCGCAGATCCTCGCCCGCCGGTTTGCCCGTGACGGCGGGTTCGCCCCACAGGCCGATGATGTCGTCGGCGAGCGCGAACGCCTCACCGAGCGCGGCGCCGAATTGGCTCAGCCACGCCGGTGGCGCGCTCTCGCCGGCGAGCAACGCGCCGATCTCGAGGGGGCGCTGCACCGTGTACGCGCCCGACTTTGCGTGCGCGACGCGGCGTGTGCTCACCTCGTCGAGGCGTGCCTCGGCGGCGAAGACGAGGTCGAGCCGCTGGCCGGTGACGAGCTCGACGACCGCTGCGTCCCACGCGTCGGCCACGTGCTCCGGCAGAGCGCGGACGAGGCGGTTCGCGAGCGCGAACGCGAGATCACCGGCGAGAACGGCGACGCTGTCGCCGAGGCGCGCAGCGTCGGGGCCGTCGGGCTGAGCTGCGGCGGCTCTCACCTGGTGGTGCGCGGTCGGAGTGCCGCGTCGCGTGTCAGAGGCATCCATGACGTCGTCCTGCAGCAACCCGAACAGGTGCAACAACTCGAACGCCGCAGCGACACGAACGACAGCGTCGGTGGTCGCGGGGTCGTCGTCGGGGTTGGTGCACTCGCGCGCCGCCAGGTACCCGAGGCGGACGAGCCGGGGCCGCACGAGTTTGCCGCCGGCTGCGAGAAGATCACGCACGAGCGTCTCGAGCGACGATGCCTCGACCAGCGCTGACGAGGGCAGTCCGGCCGTCACCACACCGCCGGCGTCGGCCGCGAAGGCAAGGCTCTCGGCCAAGCGCGCCTGCACGGCGTCGAGAAAGCTGGCGGCATCGGTGAGACGGCACGCGTCGCTGCGGCGTCCTCCATCTCGACTCTCGGTGTCGCAGCGTCCCGCGGCGCGCCGCTCGAGCCCGAGTCCTTCGCGCCCGAAACGTCCGGCGTCGAGGGCGATGTCGTCCTGCCGTCCGCTCATCGGCCACGCCCTGACGAATCGCGACCTACCGTCGCGAGGCCACGCTCGCGCAGGCGCAGCGCCGCACGGGCGGCGCGCAGCGACCGCGGGAACCGCGCCCGCGTCGGCACGCTCCACAGCTCGTGCCCGGGCAACCCCCAGTGGCGCAGCAACGCGTTCGCGGCCTGGAAACCGGTCGTCGCCGCCCGCTCCATGAGCGCGACGGGCAGCTCGCAGCGCACGCCGTCACCGGCGAGGACGAGCTTCGGCTGCGGCGTGACGACGCCCGGGCGCGCGGCCCACTCGTCCGTACCGGCGAGGGGGCAGTCGGCCTCGACGAGCACCTCCTCGTGCACCGGCTCGCACCCGGTGAGCTCAGGGTGCAGGCGCTCGAGCTGATGTCGTAGGTCGGCGAGCACTTCGTCATCGGTGACGTCGTCGGGCACCGCGTAAGCATGCAGTTCGACGACGCTGCCGCCGCACCGCTCGGCCCACTGCGCGGCGCCGTCCTCGAGGTCGTGGACGAGCGAGACGTTGTCGAGATGGCCGTACGCGGCCGTGCCGACGAACGGCGCGCTGCCCGCCGCGACGGGGCGGTCGAACCACAGTCGCTGCACGATGAAACGAGGCGCCATCTCCCCGGTCAGCACGGACGCACGCCAGGCCTCGTCGCCGAGGTCGGTGCCGTCGACGAGACGCTGCAGCACGTCACGGCTCGTGGCGATGACGACGGCGTCGGCGCGGAGCGAGCCATGGGCATCGTCACGGTCGATGGCGAAGTCAAGGCGGCCGCGACTCGCCTCGTCGATACCCGCCGCACCCGCAGCAGCCGCGCCGGCGCTGACACGGAAACCCTCGCCGTCGCGCTCGATCGACTCGACGCGACAACCCGTCACGACGTGCGCGCCGAGGTCTTCGAGGTAGGAGCGCAGCGGTCGCCACATCGTCGTGTCGAAGTCGTCGCGGCTGACGTCGAACAGCAGCCCCTCGCCGGAACCGAGGAAGTACATGTGAAACATGGCGACGAGTTCGCCGGCGGAGAAGTCGCGCGGGTCGGCGAAGAAGCTGCGTGCGAACACCTCGAGCGCGAGCGAGCGCATGCGCTCGGGGAATCGCAGCGCGTCGAGGGCGTCGGCGGCGCTCACCCCGTCGTAGCGCGAATACGTGGCGGGGAAGTCGACGTCGAGCAGGTCGAGGGCGCGGTCGGCGTCGACGCGCGACAGGTCGCGCAGACCGAACGAGGGGCTGCGGGCGACGAACGACAGGAAGTTGAGCGGCGGCCTCGTCGCGATCTGCGTGAACGAATCCTGCGTACCGTCCGCGTGACGCAGCGGGTAGTCCGCGACGGGCCGCAGACATTCGAGGCCCGGGTCGACGCGGCGCAGCAGCGCGCGCAGGTTGTAGTACTGGCGGAAGAACGCGTGAAACCCGCGGCTCATCGTCGCTCGATCGTCCGGGGCGCCCGACGCGTCAGCGCCCGGGGTCGGCACGTCGACGGGCCAGCTGCGCACTCGGCCACCGAGGCTGCTTTCTGCCTCGATGAGCGTGACGCGCACGCCGCGCTCGGCCAGCCCGACGGCGGCGCTGATGCCGGCAATCCCACCACCCACGACGACGACGTGGGGGGCCGCGGCGTCCGCCACCCTCGACGCAGCAGGGCCACCCCGACCGTCAGGCTCATGCCGTTCGGCCGCCGCATCACGTCCGGGGCGCCACGGCGGCACCCGTCGCAGCCCCGCCGTGAAGGCCTCGATCGTCGCGCTCATCGTGCGTTCTCCTTTCGGCGGCGGCCGTGGTGTTCCCACAGCAGGATCGTCAGCGTCACCATCGAGAAGCCGAACCCGAAGTCCTCGATCGGGATGTCCCACGGAAAGCGGATGCCGAGGAACTGATCGCGCCCGTAGAGGACGATCGGGTCGCTCAGCTTCGTCAGCCAGCCGTCGACGAGGATCTGGAACGCGAACACGATGACCATCGAGCACCAGTAGCGCGCCGAGGTGAAGATGCCGGTGCGCCAACGCCCTTCGAGAGCGACGACGCCGATCATCGACGCGACGGTCAGCACGGTGTACTCGGGCACGTCACACCTCCCTCGACGGGCGATGATCGCCTCGCGCGGACGAGCCATCAGCCGCCACATGGCGTCCCTCGCCCGCCCGACCGTGCGGATCGACCCGGGCGAGAGCACTTCTCGCGCTCCCGCTCGAGCGCCACGCGGCGAGCAGGCGCAGGCAGAACCCGACGGCTCCGTACGTCAGCAGCCCGCAGATCGGGATGACGACGAAGAACACGAGCTCCTCGATCGGCATCGGGGTGAGCGGCACATCCCAACCCGACGTGAAGCGCGGCGAGTACGACCAGTGATCGCGCACGATCCCGACGATGTCCCACACACTGAACAGCACGACGACGGGCAGCAGCGCCGCGAGCAACCGTCGCGGGCGTGAGTACACGCGGGCGCGCAGGACGAGTTCGAGCGGCAGCGTGATGAGCAGGCATCCACCCATGAGCAGCAGGTACTGATAGGGATCCCAGGACGCGGGCAGGCTCATGTCGCCCACCCCACCACGACGTCGGCCGCCGTCACGACTGCCCGTCCCTCGCGAAACCCGAACGCAGTTCGTAGCGACGCTCCGCGTACTCGAGGTCGTCGACCCACAACTGGCCCTGCGTGCGCAGCACGAGCGGGCGGATGAGCGGCGCGAATGCCCGCGCCGCACGGAAACCGGGGCGCTCGGAGTGCGCGATCGTCGCCTCGTGAATGACGCTGCGAGCCGGCTGCTCGGCGCTCGCCGGCTGCACGCACGTCGCGTGGGTCTCGACGGTGCTGCCGACGCCCTCGCCGTCGATGATCGTCATCGTGATCGTGCGGCTGTCGGCGCACGTGAACGCCGCGCGCACCGGAACGCCGTAGGTGTGGTTGAGGCGGAACGTCACGTCGGTGACGAGGCAGTCGTCATCGCTCGCGTCCTCGTCGACGACGAGGTGGCTGAACGCGTATGGGTGGAACCAGGCCCCGTGCCACGGGTCGAGGCGATTCGCGATGACGTCGGACGTCTCGCAGCGCGCTTCACGCGTGTAGACCGCGACGAGCGCCTCGTCGAGTGGAGCGCGCGGGGGCAGCACCGGCGCATCGCTCGGCGTCTCGCCGTCGCTGGGCAACCGCACCCAGAACAGGACGCCGTCGTCGTGCGCGGGGTAGGTGAGCCATTCGCCCGGCCACTCGCTCGGCAGCCGCAGCCCGTGCCAGCGGCACAGCACGTCGCCGTCATCGGTGTGGCAGTTCTCCAGCAGCGCACCCATGTGCGGGCACGCGCCCGGCCCCGCGAGCGCCGAGCCGTCGGTGCCGCGCCACAACGCGATCTCGCGTCCGAGGATCGTGCGCACCGTCGAACGCCCCGCGACGACGTCCGTGCTCGCCGCCGCGACGTGCCAGCCACCCGCGTCCTGGGCGAGGGCGCGCGCCAGCATCCGCTCGATGCGGGGCACCGCGGCCTGACGCCACGTCGAGCGAATCTGCTCCTCCGGCGGCTGCGGGACGCGTCGGATCGGGTTGCGCCGCGCGATCTCGGCACGCAGTTCGGCGCGGTTGCGGGGCGGGCGTCTCATCTGCGGCTCCTTCGGCGAGTTTCGGTGGGCGAGGGGGTGCGGTGGGTCGAGCCGGTCTCCATCGTCGGGTGCACCTCGCTCATGACGCGGATGACGTCACGGCCGGCTCGTTCGCCACGGCCGATGACGAGGGCGCGACCGGCGCCGCAGTTCGGGCGCGTCCGGTGACGACGACGGCTCCCGCGATGGCGCTCTTGCGTGCTGCGGAGACGCGGTGGCGCGTGCTGAACACGTCGTAGTCGGCCGCCTCGATGAGGCACAGGATGCGTGAGTACATCGCGAGCGCCGCGCCGACGCACCGTCGCGACGAGGCAGGCAGGTGCGGCAGACCGGCTTCGGCGTCGTGGAACAGCGCGCGGTTTCGGGCGATCTGCTCGGCCATGAACGCGCGCCACTGCGGGGTGACGCGGCGCAGCCACGGGTCGGCGCCGTGCGCGGCGAGTTCGTCGGCGGGCAGGTAGACGCGACCGCGTTCGAGGTCTTCGCCGACATCGCGCAGGAAGTTCGTCAGCTGGAACGCGAGCCCCAGCGCGCGGGCCGGAGCGAACGCGGCCTCCCGCGAGCGCGGGCGCAGCACAGGCAGCATCATCTCGCCGATGACGGCGGCCGAGCCCTCCATGTACTCGTCGCGCAGCTGAGGCCACGACGCCCACGACGTGCGGACGAGATCGAGCTGCATGGCGCCGAAGAAGCGGTCGTAGCAACCGGAATCGAGGTCGAGACGCCGGGCGGTGTCGACGATGGCGGCGAACAACGGGTCGTCGCTGCGCCCCGCGGCGAGGTCGGCCTGGAAGCGCTGTTCGAACTGCGCGAGACGCTCCCCCGGCGGCAACGATGCGTCGAGGCCGTGCCCGGTGGCCTTGTCGGGCTCGTCGACGATGTCGTCGGCCAGGCGGCACAGGGCGTACAGGCCGTAGACGTCGCGGCGCTGCTGCGGCGGCAGGAACAGCGTCCCCCAGTAGTACGTCGTGCCGTGCATGCGGGTGATGTCGCGCGCCTGGCGGTAGCCATGCGTGAGGAGGGCCTCGGGGTCTGTCACGAGTGCCTCCACGGGTGACGGGGTGTGAACGTCCATCGGCCGGTCGCAGGTGAGGGTGACCTGCCCGCGGGTCCGAACCATGAGCATAGCCGCCGACGCGCCGATGCGAGCGCCCCGGAGGCGTTGGAAAATCACGGAATTCGACCATGGGGGTTGGCGTTTGCGACCGTGCCGCGGCGACTCTGCGGGCCCGTTCGTGCCGTCGTGGCGGCACTACGATGAGGGCACCCGTCCGGCTATTCGAAGGTGTGCCATGCGATTCCGACGCCCGCGCGAACGCGACGCGAGCACCGAAACCCCGTGCGTTCACCCGTCGGAGCGGGCTGCATGAGGGTCGTCATCGCCGCCGCCGGCAGCCGCGGCGACGCCGTCCCGTTCGGGGTGCTCGCCGCGCGTCTCGTCGCCCGTGGGCACGACGTCACCGTCGTCACCCACGCGTCGCTCGCGCACGTCATGCCGGACGGCCCGCGCGTCGTGACGGTGGCGAGCGATCCGGGTGCCCTCCTCGCCGGCCCGGCGGGCACCGCACTGCGGCGTGGTGATCTGCGCGCGCTCAACCGCACGCGCAACGTGTTCGCCGAGTTCCTGCAGTCGTTCGGGCCGACCACGCGTGAGGCGCTCGCGGGCGCCGACGTCCTCGTCGCCTCGAGCTTCGCGATCGCCGCCGTCGACGAGGCGATGCGCGCCGACGTCCCCGTCGTCCGCGCGCACCTGTGGCCCGAGTTCGACAGGCTCGACGGGCCGATGCCGCTGCTGCCGTACGCGTGGACGCTGCCCACCGGTGTGCGGCGTCGCGCGCGTGGAGCGCTGCGGCGCGTCGAACCGTACTTCGCGGGCGTCGACGGCGGATGGGCCGACGGCCGACTCGACCTGCGCGCCGCCCACCCCACGGGCCTGACGACGGCGACTCTTGGCTCGCTGCACGCGTACAGCCCGCTGCTCGCCGACCCGGTGGACGACTCCCGCACTGTCGTCACGGGGTGGTGGCGCGAGGCGCCGCACGAGGGCTTGTCGGAGCGCACCCGGGCGCTGCTCGCCTCCGGTGACGAGTGGATCGCCGTCGGGTTCGGCTCGATGCACCAGAACTCACCGGGCCGCGTCGTCGACGTCGTCACCGAGGCGTGCCGGAGACTCGGCGTGCGTGCGCTCGTCCAGCTCGACGGTGCGCCGCGCGAGGCGGATGGCGTCGTCGTCGGCATCGGTGACGAGCCGCACCACGCGCTGTTCGCGCAGGTGCGCGCCGTCGTCCACCACGGCGGGTCGGGGACGACAGGTACCGCGCTCGCCACGGGCGCGCCCAGCGTCGTCGTCCCGCACTTCGCCGACCAGTACCACTGGGCGCACCGCCTCCACACGCTCGACGCCGCACCCGCGCCGCTGCCGCGTCGATTGCTCACCGCGGGGTTGCTGACGCGTCGGCTGCGCGCAGCGATGAGTGCTGAAATGCGCGAGCGTGCAGCGGATCTCGGACGTCAGGTGGCGACCGAGGACGGCGCGGGCGTGGCCGTCGCCGCCATCGAACAGTTCGTCGGCGGGGCATGACGTGACGCTGTCCGCGTCGATTTCATCGAGGTGGCGTGTGTCGGCGCGGTTCGTCGAGGCGCAGCCGTGGTGGCGCCCCGGTGCTCCGGCAGCGCTGGCTGTCATGATCGTGCTGCTCGCGACGGCTTCGCGCCACGGTTTTCACGGCGACGAGCTGTACTTTCGCATGTTGCCGCCCGCGTGGTGGTACGACGATCAGCCGCCGCTCACCGTCTGGCTCGCGCACGCAGCGGCGTCGGTGAGTGACGCGGTGTGGGTGCAACGGCTGCCGGCCGCGCTCGCGGCGGGGGCGGGCGCGCTCGTCGCGGGGCTGTTTCCGCGGCTTCTCGGCGCTGATGTGAGGGTGCAGCGCATCGCCGCGTGGGCGCATGCGTTCACCGTCTATCCGCTGCTCATGGGGCACGTCATGCTGACGGCGAGCCTCGATCTGCTCGCGTGGCAGCTCGTCGTGCTCGGTGTCGTCGCTGCGCTGACGGGGCGTCGCCATGCGCTGACGTGGGCCGGCGCGGCGGCTGGGGTGGCGTGCTGGAACAAGCTGCTCGTCCTCGTGCTCGTCGCGGCGGTCTTCGTCGCGCTCGCCGCGTGCGCCCGGTGGGTGCTGCGCACCCGTGACGCCTGGTGCGGCGCCGCGTTGCTCGTCGCGGTCGGCGGGTTCCAAGTGGGGGCGCAGATCGTTCACGGCGTGCCGATGCTCGACGTCTCGGCCGACGTCGTCGCCCGCCATGGCGCGCTCAACCGATGGCTCGTCGTGCCGCTGCTCGTCGTGTTCGTCGGACCGCCGTTCGTGCAGGTCGCGTGGCGGGGGTTGTGGTGGCACCCGGGAAGTCGTCGTGCCGCCCACCCCGGAGCTGACGGCGGCGACGACGGCGGTGGGCACGCCGAGGCGAACGGCTGGCGCAGCGGTCCCGCTGACGACGCCCGCGTCAAGGCGTTCGGCGGCGTCACGAACGATCCTTTCTCCACCGACGACGGTCACGCCGGCCGCATCGCCCCGGACCCACCACAACAGCGCACCGGGCCCGTGCTCGCCGTCATGGCCGCGATCGTCCTCGTGTTCGCGCTCGTCTCCCCTGCGCAGCCCTACTACGCGGTCGCGGTGTTCTTGCCGCTTGTCGCGGTCGGCTGGGCGCGGGCGGCTGCGGACGAGGAGCACGTGTGGCGGCGCGCGCCCATCGTCGTGACGGCGAACGCCGTCGTCGCAGCCCTCATCTGCCTACCGATCGTGCCCGCTTCGTCACCGGCGTTCTCCATCGTCTCCGCCCTCGACCCCATGCAGCGCGACCAGACCGACTGGCCGTCACTCGCCGCCCAGATGGCGACAGCCCGTCCGACGGGTGCGGCCATCGTCACCGATTCGTATGCCCTCGCCGGAGCTGCACATCAGTACGGCCCTGCGCTCGGGGTGCCGCGTGCCGACGTCGCCTCGTGGCACAACGCGCTCTGGAGCCTCGGGCCGCCACGCAGCGACGGGGACACGCACGACGTCCTCGCCGTCGGTGGGGACGAGCACCGCATCCGTGCGGCGTTCACACGCTGCGACCCCGCTGGACGGCTCATCGCGCCGCACGACCCGTTCGGCCTCGACGGCACGACGATGCTGCGATGTTCCGACCCGCGAGGAGGATGGGGCGCCGTCTGGCCGACGTTGCGCCGCCTCGGCGGTTGAGGCGCACTCCCCCACTCCTCGTGTGGCGCGGCGCGCGTCCAAGGCCGCGATGTTGCCCACTTCTTGGGGCGCGGGCGCCGTGACACCCGGGCAACATCGAGGGAGGCGGGGTGTGTCAGGGTGCGGTGATGTCGCGCGGGCGTCGCAGCAGGTCGAACGCCACGACGACGAGAGCAACTGCGAGCGCCAGCAGCGAGACGCCCTCCGCCACCCCGCGCGGGATGGGCGCCGGCGCCGGCATGACGTGGTCGAGACTCATGAGCGACGACACGGCACCCAGCGCCCCGAGCACGCGCGTCAGCGTGTGACGGGGCTCGCGCTCGCTCGCGAACCGATCGTGATCCCCTCGTGAGTCGGCCGACCGCACCCCCACCAGCCCATGTGCGAGCAACAGGACGGACGGCGCCGGCAGAGCGAGCACGCCGCCCACCATGTGCACCCCGATGGCTCCGTCAGCGGGAAAGACCGCGACCCACACGAGTCCGACGCCGAGGCAGACGAGCGCCGCCGTCAGCAATCGTCCGAGTCGATCGTGCGTCAGAACCCCCGCCGTCAGGATGCAGGCTCCTGCGACGCCGACGGCGACGTTGAAGAGGTCGGCGCGCGGCGAGCAGACCCAGAATCCGTGCCAGTCGCGGCAGATCGTGCGTCCGAGGTCGCTGATCATCGCGCGCCGCCAGGAGAAAGACGCGCCCCGAGCATGCACCGCCGCGACGTACGCGCCCACGCACAGCACGAGCCCGAGGACGAGCAATGCCGCCGCCGAACGCTCGCGCCGAGCCGAGCGGCGCTCGGCTCGGAGCGGCGGGTACGAGGGCTCGCCCTGAGGTTCGGACACGTCGAGGAGTGTAGGCCGCAGCCGCCCAGCCCCCTCGTGGGCGCCGGCAGGCTGGAATGACGGCGAACCGTTCCCCACGCACCGCGGCGCTCAGGTGCGCCCGCATGAGCGGCGCAGCTGACGCCCGCGCTGAGCAACCCCGCTGTGACCGGCGCCGCTGACGCCGACGTCAGGTACGACTATCCTGAAATTCCAACGTGATCCACGCGCACTCCTCGATGAAACGGATGGACTTCATGACCTCTCGCCTCGCCCTCGTCACCGGGGCCACCGGATACGTCGGCGGCCAGGTGGCCGCTGAACTCGTCGAGCGGGGATGGCGCGTGCGCGTGCTCAGCCGCAGCGAGAAGAAGGTGCGTGCGCTGCCGTGGGGCGAGCACGTCGAGGTCGTCGAGGGTGACGCGTCCGAGGCCTCCGACGTCGCGCGCGCCATGCAGGACGTCGACGTCGCCTGGTACCTGCTGCACTCGATGAGCACGTCCGACGACTTCGTCTCCGAGGAGAAGGAGATGGCCTCGACGTTCGCCGACGCCGCCCGCGACGCCGGCGTCTCGCGCATCGTCTACCTCGGTGGCCTGCACCCGGACGACGAGGACGTCGAGCAGTTGTCCGACCACCTGCGCTCGCGCGTCGAGGTGGGCCACGTGCTCATCGACTCCGGCGTTCCGACGGCGGCGCTGCAGGCGGGCGTCGTCATCGGTGACGAGTCGTCGTCGTTCATCATGCTGCGCAACCTCAGCGAGCGCCTGCCCGGCGCGATCGCGCCGAAGTGGATCAAGAACCGCATCCAGCCGATCGCCGTCGCCGACGCCGTGCACTATCTCGTCGGTGCCGCCGACCTGCCCGCCGACGTCAGCCGCACCTTCGACATCGGCGGCCCCGAACCGATGCCGTACGGCGACATGATGAAGCGCTACGCGAAGGCGACGAAGCGCTGGCTGCCGCGCATCGTGGGCACCGCGCCGGTGACGACGGCCGGACTCGCCGGGCACTGGATCGGCCTCGTGACGCCCGTCTCCAGCAGCCTGGCGGCGCCGCTCATCGGCAGCCTGCAGCACGACACCGTCGTCCACGAACGCGACCTCGACGACCTCGTCGGCGCACCTCCGGGCGGTCACACGACGTTCGAGGATGCCGTGCGCGCGGCCGTGAAGGACCTCGACACCTCGCGCTGGGTACGCACGCTCGGGCTGACGTCCGCCGCCGTCGCCGCGACCGCCGTCGCCGGCTCGCTGCTGACCGACCCGAAGTCGGCGTGGTACCGCACGCTGCGCAAGCCTGCGATCCAGCCGCCGCCCGCCGCGTTCCCGATCGTGTGGAGCGCGCTCTACACCGACCTCGCGCTCATCTCGAGCCTGACGATCGCCGACCTCGCCGAGACGGGCCGCACCAAGGAACAGCGGGCGTACATCGCGGCGCTCGCCGCGAACCTGGCCCTCAACGTCGGCTGGAACGGCACGTTCTTCGCCGCGAAGAAGCTGCGTCCGGCGGTGCTGGAGGCTGCGGTGCTCGCCGCCAGCTCGGCCGACCTCGTGCGCCGCGCGCACAAGGCCTCGCCGGAGAAGGGCGTCGTGCTCGCGCCGTACGCGGCGTGGACGGGGTTCGCCACCGTCCTCAGCGCGGTCATCGCCCGTCGCAACCCGGGACGCTGATGGCGACATCGCACCGCTCACCTCGCCACGTCTTCGGCGCCGCGCTCGCAGGGGCACGCGACGTCGAACTACGTGACGCCGCAACCGATCCCGTGCCCGAGCATCGTCTCGGGGCGACGCGGGTCATCATCGGCGCGACGGGCGTCGCGGCCGCCGTCGCACTGTCGTGGTCGCTCAATCTCGAGCCGGGGCAGGCCCTGTTCTACCCGGCGACGTTCCTCGTCGCCGTCATCTACGGAGCGGGGATCTTTTCGGCCGGCCGGGTCGGGGCGACCAGGCTGCGCTGGCGCGCTGACGGACGCGAACTGCTCGAGGCGTTCGGCATCGGCATCGCGTTGGCGCTGTTGTTCGTCGTCGGCGCGTTTCTCGTGCGCTTCATCCCGGCGCTGCGCGACCCCGTCTCGCACCTGCTCGACCATGCCCGCAAGGGCAGCCTGCCGATCGTCGCACTGACGACGGCCGTCAACGGCATCGCCGAGGAGGTGTTCTACCGAGGCGGGCTCTGGCGCGTGCTGTCGCCGAGGAAGCGCGTGCTGTGGACGACGGTCGCCTACACCGCCGTCACGGCCCTGACCGGCATTCCGCTGCTCGCACTCGCCGCGGCGATGCTCGGCTTCGTCGTCGCCGTCCTGCGTCAGCAGTCGGGCTCGCTCGCGGGGCCGATCGTCACGCACCTGACGTGGTCGATGCTCATGCTGTTCGTCCTGCCGCACGTCGTGTAGTGAGATCGGCCGCCCGACGCCCTTGACGTGGGTGTCCCCCCTCTGCGATCTACGGTGGATGTCAACCTGTGGTGCCAGGCTGGCACTCAGGGCGGCGTCGGGGGACGGTCGCGGCGGATCTCGAGTGATAAGCCCGTCGTCAGACTGAGCGTCAGCGATTTTCGCCCGACATCGCGTCGGCAGCGACGCGATGTCGGGGAACATCACGACGTGGGGCGCTCCCCAGCGTCACCACGAATGTCATCGTCAGCGCCACCGTCGGCAAAGATGATCCTGACGGGCCCGCGAGCTGTCTCGTCGACGGCCTTGCCCTTCTGGGTGACGAGCACCTCGCCGGCCGCTCGCATTCGATGCGCCACGGCGCGGACGGCGGGCATGAGGTCGCGCCACCCGTCATCGCCGTTCGTCGCATCGCTGCCCCCGGTAGTGGTCGACTCGCCTCCGACTTGGGTCGCCGTCTCGTGGCCACTCGCCTGCGAAATACCGCCGCCATGGATGTCAGTGTGCGCGCCGCTGCCGACCACGCGCGCGACGTCGCTGGGGCAGATGCTCTTGCCGGCGCGATGACGCAGCAGCGCGCGGATCGTCGCTTCGATGCGGACGTCGCGTTCGTCGTCGGACGGAGTAGTCCACCATTCGTAGCCCCGTTCGCCGAGAGCGATCTTGGCCGCCTGCACGCGCGGTCGGGCGTGCTCGGCGTCCGTGCGCACGAGGCGACGGGCGGCCATCAGTTCGTCGACGAGTTCTTGCCGCAGCTTCGGCGGGATGCCGGGGTCGGACGCGCGCCAGCGTCGACCGTTCACGACGATGTAGCGACCGTCCGGGGTGCGCTCGGGTTCACTCACCCGCCCACTGTGACGGCCCACGCCGCCGCGTGTCCACCGGAGCACGTCTGACATGCCCGCGCCGATGAAGACGGGTCTGCCTCGCGCCGCCTCCCCGGGGCCTGGCTCATGTCGGCGGCACCGTCTGACTGCAGATGCGCGATGCACTTGTCAGGCCGAGGGACGATCGTTGCCCGGATTGGCGTCGAACATGACGCGAATCCGGGCAACGATGATCCGTCAACGGGCGAGCCTGCGGGTAGGGTGACGGCGCCCGCCCTCGGTCGCGTTCACTGTGTCGTGCTCAGTGTCGTAGCCGATGAGATCGCGTCCAGGAGAAGCCATGATTCGTGTCGCGTCGGTTCCGGCCGATCACCCCTACGTCGCGCACCTCTCCCCGACCGGCGAGACACCAGGCGACGGGTGCGACGAGGTGATCCGCCTGACCGACCCGCCCGTCATCGCGGACGACGGCTCGACGCGCTGGTGGCCGCCGCGCATCCTCGATCCGGCCTGGCTACGCGAGCATGCCGGCGAGTTCGACGTGCTGCACGTCCACTTCGGGTTCGAGTCGTTCAGCCCTGAGCACCTGCGCGAGGTCGTCGACGTGGCGCACGAGCTGGGCAAGGGCGTCGTCGTCACGGTGCACGACCTGCGCAACCCGCACATCAAGGACCCGGCGGCGCAGCTCAGCCGACTCGACGCGCTCGTGCCGGCGGCTGACGCCGTCATCACGCTGACGCAGGGCGCGGCTGATGCGATCCAGGCTCGCTGGGGTCGCGACGCCGTCGTCGTGCGCCACCCGCACATCGTGCCGCTGGACGTCATGGCCGCGCTCCTGCTCGATGACACTTCCTCTCGGACGAACCGCGCCGACGCGCGGTCGAGCGACGACAGCACAGCGGCGCCCGCGCGAAATGATCGTCGGCGAATCGGCTTGCACCTCAAGAGTCTTCGCACGAACGTAGACGCAGCGGGAGCGCTCGACGCGCTCGCCCTCGTCGCCGATGAGCGGCCTGACGTCGAGATCGTCGTGACGATGCACCGCGCCGTGGCGGACCCAACCGATCGCGGTCACGACGCCTGCGTCGTCGAGCGCGCCGAGGCGCTGGCGGCGCGCGGCGCCATCACGCTCGTCCTGCACGAGCCGATGGATGACGCGACGCTGTTCGCGTTCGTCGGCGGCCTCGACGTCAGCGTCATGGCGAACGTCTGGGGCACCCACTCGGGGTGGATCGAGATGTGTCACGACCTCGGCGTGCGCGTCGTGGCACCGAACATCGGGTTCTACGGCGAACAGCACGCGCCCGTCCTCTACGATCTCGCGGGCCGGGGCGATGAGGCCGAGGACGGTGCGGCCGCGAGTGAGGACGCCACCGTCGACGCTCGCAGGCTTGCCGACACGATCCTGGTCGCCGTCGACCAAGGGCGCGCTGCCCCGGCCGACGTCGCCGCACGCCGCGACGAACGCGATGCCGGAGCACGCGTTCACTCCGAGATCTACCGCGCCAGCATTCCCACTCGTTGACGCGACGTCGCCCCTGGCGCGTCTGTGAGCGACATACGTCGTGTGCCTGAATGTGCACGAAATTCGCGATCTTCGTCCACCTCTGCGAGCCGCGTCCCGGTCTGCGAATCCTCGTCACATCGGCGATGTCGTGGTCACCACCGCTGCCCCGTCGCCCCCCCGCGGACCCTACGACGCCCCAGTCGCGCCGTTGACCCGTCGGCCAATCGTCAGTGCGGCACCGAGCTGTTCTCCGCTGACGCCGTCGTCGCCACGGGCGCCGACGAGTCCGCGGTGGCCTCCGGGCCTCGAGCCCGCTGCGTCTGACGACGTTCCGCGAGATGCTCGCGGGCTTCGAGGGCACGTCGCGCTCCGGGCACGATGTCGCGTTCCCAGGTGCCGAGGTGGGTGACGTCCTCGCCACCGAAGGAACGCTTGAAGGCGCTGAATCCCGCCCAGGGATGGTTCGGCTCGTCCGGTGGTGCGAGGCCGAACAGGTCAGCGGTCCGAATGCCTGCGTCGTGGGCGTCGAGCAGCGCGCGCGTGATGAGGGGCTGGTTCGGACGCAGTTTTCGATGCTCCACGGGCATCGCGGCGTGGGCGAAGAGCCGCTGGGTGGGGCTGTCGTAGACGAGGGTGGCGCACAGCGGGGCGCCGTCCTTCCACGTCGAGTAGAGGGTCGCCGCGTCCACCGGCATCATCGCGGAAGCCACCGCATGCAGGTAGCTGGTCGAGCGGACGACGATGTGCTTGTGCCCAGCAGCCTGCGACAGGAACGCGGCGAGGATGGTGACGTCGTCCGGGTTGCGGCTCGTCCGCACCTCCAGGCCCTTCTTCGCGTGGTTGCGGTGAATCGTGCGGATGCTGCCCGTCGCCGCGGCGAGGATGGCGTCCGGGCCCGCAGTCAGGTCGATGAGGCGAGTGTGCTTCGGTTGGTGATCGTGCAGCGCCGGGTGAAATCTGTCGGCCTCGAGCACGTCCCGCCACAGCGGCAGGTCCGACCAGAGGGCCTCGCGTTCGCTGCTGCGCGGCTCGACGCGAACCCACCAGGCTCGCCGTCGACGAGCATGGGCGTGGATGGCACGCAAGGCGTCGTCGAGTGCGCCCGCGTCACGGCAGATCGGCCCGTACGGCACGTACAGGTAGGAGCCGACTGAGCGCTTCTCCTCGACGCACAGTGCCGACCACCCGTCACCCTGCAGTGTCGACGTCGGCTTGCCGAGCTTGCGTTGGACCTTGGCCCATGCGTCGGTCTGCAGTGGCGATTCGAGCGAGAACATTCGAGGTTCCGATCATCGGGGCGATAACGCTCAGGCGATGTGCAGCACGGACGAAGACCGCGAGGCAACTTCCCAACCGTATCGCGAGACTCACCCCCTGACCGCGCCTCCTGAGCCTTCGCATGTCACCCGGTTGCCGCTGATCGCCGATGGGGAGAGAGTGAGACCATGCTCCCCGCCGAACTGCCGAACCTGGGGGACGGACGTGTCACCCTTCGCGCTTTCGTGAACGATGACGTGGATCTGGTTCGCAGCGTTGCCCGCGACCCGCTGATTCCCCTCATCACGACCGTCCCCGCGAGCGGTTCCCATGACGACGCGCTGAGTTACATAGCGTGTCAGCACGAGCGACTACGGACCGGCGCCGGGTACTCCTTCGCCATCACCGACCAGCACGATCAGTGCATCGGCAACATCGGCCTGTGGCTCAGCTCCATCCACCAGGGGCGTGCCTCGACGGGGTACTGGCTGGCGCCGGCGTTCCGGGGACGCGGCTACGCGAAGCGCGCACTCGCCATCCTGAGCGGTTGGGCCGAGACGCTCGAAGACGTGGCCCGCCTCGAGCTCTACGTCGAGCCGTGGAATGAGGCGTCATGGCGTTGCGCCGAAGCCTGTGGTTTCGAACGCGAAGGACTGCTGCGTTCCTGGCAGCAGGTGGGCGATTCGCGCAAGGACATGTTCATGTACAGCCGCATCCGCGTCGATGAAAGCGCCCAGGCTGAGGCCTCCCGCGGAGCGGCGGCGGCGACGTCGCGTAGTCGGCCCGTCCGCGCTCTTCGTCTCGGTGGCGATGCGTCACCCCGCGGTACGAATGTGGACGGGATTCGCAGATGGGGACGTAGATCGCAGGATGGCCCCGGCGCGCCGTGTACAACTGCGATTTTCGTCCACATTCGCGATTCTCGGACACGCCTGCGAATCCTGTCCACATTCGGGCACACCGCAAGGCTCAATGCGGCGACGCCAGGGACAACGACGTAGGGGTCCACTCGACGAGGCCTTCGTCGGCGAACGCCTGCAACCAGCCCTCCATCGGCCAGGTGCCCCACCGCTCGCGGTAGAGGTTCGCGTTGCGCACGATGTCGACGACGTGATGGCGCGGCGGGTTCGCGCTCGGATGCCACTGATGCAACGCGTGCGCGCCGCCGACCCACGCCATCCGCAGGCCCGCGTCACGGGCCCGCATGCCGAAGTCGGTGTCCTCCGCGCCGTACCCGACGTACCGCTCGTCGAAACCGCCGCACGCGCGCCAGGCGTCGGCATCGAGCGCAAACGCGAGCGACCACAGGAGACGATGGTCGTCGTCAACCTCGACCGCACCCGACGACGGCGCGGGGCGCGCAGCATGCGGAGCGACGAAACGTCTTGCAGCCGCCGGGAATTCACCGTCGAGACGATCGTCCTCCCCCAGATACGTGACGATGCCGTTGAGCACGGCACGCTCGCCGCGAGCATCGAGCTGACGCTGCGCGTCACGCGACGCATCGACGAAACCGGGCAGGGGGACGCAGTCGACATCGAGGAAGACGATGAGTTCCGGGCCATCATCGAGTGCCGCCGTGGCGCCGACGTTGCGGGCCCGCGCTGTCGGCATGCCCAGCGGGTGATCGTCGAGGGGCACGATGCTGACGCTCTCACCCATGACGCCCGCCGCGCGCAGGTCGTCACCCAGATCAGGCATGTCGACGGCGACGATGACGTGTCGCACGTCGGGCGCCACCTCGTCGAGGAACCGTCGCTGATTGACGAGGTGCTCCAGACGCCCCCGCACCGGAGTGACGACGGCGACGGGCAGCGTCCGGCCCGACCCCATGTCGGTCATCACGGCAGCGTCCCATCACCGAGTGCGGGCGTCTCGGCGCCGGTAGCGGCTGGCCAGCCGGAGCCGCCCTCGACGACTCCACGCGCAGCGCCCCCGGCTTCGCGGACGCCTCGCTCTGCGACACCTGCGCGCGCAACATCGTCGATGCCGTGCCTGCTCCCACGCACAGCACCTCCCAGATCGTCGGCCTCAGTTCCAGCGGCTAGGTCAGCGA
Organism: Dermacoccus sp. MPR-E5; assembly: GCF_058809565.1. Lineage (NCBI taxonomy): Bacteria > Bacillati > Actinomycetota > Actinomycetes > Micrococcales > Dermacoccaceae > Dermacoccus > Dermacoccus sp. MPR-E5. Next base: position 66,008 of record NZ_JBXASS010000009.1, read on the forward strand.
CGCCCCCGCGCGCAGCGGCCTCGATGACGTCAGCCGCGCGGTCAACAGCGCCGTCGACGCACCAGCGCGCCCACGCACGTCCTGTCGATCGCTCGTCGTCCCCGGCGAGGAGTTCACGGATGCCGGCAGCGACCTCGTCAGCGGTCGCACCCAGAGTCAGCCTGCGCGCGATGCCGGCGTCGTCAAGAGCACGAGCCATGTCGGCCTGCTCGTCGAACGGACGCTCCTGCGGCACGACGACGGCAGGAACACCGAAGGCAGCGACGTCCGCAAGAGCATTCTGCCCCGCGTGGGTGACGACGACGTCAGCCGTCGCGAGCAGAACCTCGACGGGGTGGTCGGCGTCGGGCGTCCGCCAATGGACCTGCGGCACAGCGCGTTCGACGGCGCCCGGAAGCTCAGCGTCGTCCCAGCCCTCGCCGCCGACGAGGAGCACACCACGCAACCTTGGTATCTCTTGGGCGCCCCGCGATGTCGCGTCCGAGAAGGCCCCTCTCGGCGTGCCCACCGAAAGGCCCTCCGGAACGTTCACCGCGGCACCGTCAGAATCGCTGCCCGCCAAGGCATCTGACGAGGCCCCTCGCCGTGCGCCCAGCGAAGGGCCTCCCACAGCGTCTATTGCTGCACCGCCGGATCCGGCGCCCGGTGCAGTGCTCTGCGAGACGTCCGCCGCGACGCCGCAGCCGCCGGCATCGCGGGAACCGGCCGCCCGCGGGCCTGACGCAACACTTTCCGAGGAGTTCGGGGAGGGACATGCCGACGAACCACCGCCCGCAGTGTTCGGCCCCGCAGCATGACCCGCGAAGCGCGACAGGCCACCGACTTCGACCGTCTTGTCGCGATGGCGTTCGAGGTGCGGCGCGACGTCGAGCCGCGCCGGCCAGGGCGCCAGCACAGCCGCCGCCAGGTCGAACGCCAGCGCATGCGGTGCGTCGTCGCGTCGCCCGGGCTGAGCCACGACGACGACGGGGACGCCGAGCAGCCGCACGAGAGCGCTCACCTCGACAGAGACGTCGACGACGACGACGTCCGGGCGCCCCTGGGTCACCCACGCCGCGATCTGCGCCGAACGCTCGGCGTAGCCACCGCCGAGCGGAGCCCAGTGCAGACGCCCACCCGCATCGGGGTCGACGAACGGTGCATCCGCTTCATCGGCATCCGACCCGAGCGCGACCTGATCCCCGTCGGGTAGTGCGCCGCTGCCGAGATAGGTGATGACGTGCCCGCGCCGCGTCAGTTCGGCGCCGATGACGCCCGCCCGCGTCGCGTGCCCCCGCCCGTGATGGTGCACGTAGTAACCGATGCGCATCACGACATCGCCCCTGTCGCGTCCGGTTGGGCGCCGCCTGAGACGCTGTCGCCCGAAAGGCCCCCCGGGAGCAACGGACGGTCCGCAACGTCGCTGCCCGTGCCGTTCGGCGCGCTCACGCCCGGACGAACCCCGGCTGGAGGCTTCATGTCCTCACGGATGACGAGCCGCCGCGCGTCGGCGTCGCTCGGGAGCGGATCCAGCGGTGTGTGACCTTCGACGGATCGCGCGCCCGATCCAGGCTGCGAACGGCGCGCCGCGTCAGCCGCCTCCGTCAGCACCGCGAGATGCCCGTCGATGCAGGCATCGAGAGAGAAATGGCGGACGGCGCACTCGCGCACCGCCGCGCGCTCGAGAGCGTCGACTTCGGTGACGGCAGAGGCCAGTCGGGCGACCAGCACGTCGTCGGGCGCCGCCATCACGGCTCCTGCCGGGAGCTCAGACGAATCCACGACCGGATTCGTCGACACGTCGACGAGGACACCCATGTCCGGTCGCACCACCTCGACGAGACCACCTCGTGCGAGGGCGATGACAGGCGTCCCGCACATCGCGCCCTCGACGGCGACGAGGCCGAACGGCTCATCCCATGCCGGTGTGACGAACAACGCGTCGCTCCGCCCGACGACCTTCGCCACCTCCTGCGGCCGCAATGCGCCGAGATGCTCGACGTCACCCCCGAGCCGCGGCGCGATCTCCGCCTCGAAGTACGCGGCATCGCTGACCGGCCCGACAAGAGCCAGCCGTCGCCCGGCCATCCGCGCCGCATCGATCGCGAGATGCGGCGCCTTCTCCGGCGTGATCCGACCGACCCAGGCGAGACGGCCGTCGGCAGCACCCGGCCCGAGGACGAAACGCGACTCGTCGACACCGTTCGCCACGACCTGCCGCGTCACCGTCGACCACTGCGCCGCGAGGGCTTTCGACACCGCGACGAACCGCGACGCCGGCGAGGCGAGGGCAGCGCCGAGCTCCATCCACGGAAACGGCGGCGTGTGCAACGTCGTGACGACCGGCGCGTCGTAGGCGCGCGACAGCGACATCGGCAGGTGGTGCAGGCTGTGGTTGGCGACGACGTCGAGCTCACCGGCACGATCCCGGCGCGCCAGTTCGGCGGCCGCGAACGTGAACGCGTGATGGTCGTCGAGAAACGGCTTCTCCGGCAGCTGCGGGTCGAGCGCGGCAACCGCCGAGAACCGCGGCAGCGCCGGGTACGTCACGACCTCGTCGGCCACGTCGGCCGGCGTCCCCTCGGCCGCGAACAGCACGACGTGGTGGCCGCGCCGACGGAACCCGGCGACGAGCGCCGCCGTCAGCGATTCCTGGCCGCCGGCGAACGGCTCGCTCAACGGGTTGCGGTTCGTGGCGAGCACGGCGATGCGCAGCGACGTCATGCGACTCCTCCTCGCAGGTTGGCCAGATACGTCGCGAACCCGCCGACAGCTCGCCCGTCGAGACGGCTCGACGTGACGACGCGCGCGTCATCGGCCGCCCGCACGAGGCGCTCGTCCTCGGCGCGCAGCCGCTCGACGAGGTCTACGTCCTCGTGCAGCGACAGCGGCGCGAACCCGCCGACCCGCAGGTACGCAGAGGCGCGCACACCGAGATTCGCGCCGTGCACGTGAGGATGCCCCTCCCGCAGATGGTGTCGTTCCATCCACTCTGCGCGCCGCGCGCCGGTGAGAGCCGCGTCCGGTTCGACGGTGCCGACGTACGCGTCGGCGCCGGCGTTGGCCGTCGCGATGTGGGCGCTCAGCCAGTGCGGCGGGACGTGCGTGTCGGCGTCGGTCGACGCGAGCCACAGCGCGTCGGCATCGATGCCGTCACGTTCCGCCCATTCGAGCGCGCAGCGCACTCCCGCGGCACGCGCTCGCCCGACGCTCCCCGCCGTGACGACGAGCGGCTCCACGCTGAACTGCCCGCGGTGCGCCGCGGCGCCCGCGAAGGCACGCACGATGGCCTCGCTGTCGTCGGTGCACGTGTCGAGGACGATGCACGCACGTAACGTCATCGCCGGCGCGAGATGAGCAACCTCGACGAGCGCTCGTTCGAGCGCCGTGAGGCAGTGCGCAAGCGCCTGCTCTTCGTCACGCGCAGGCACGATGACGGTGGCGCCGGCGAGAGCAGGGCGAGGCGAACCGTCACGGCTGCGAGTGAGCGCACGTGTCACGCACGGATAGGTGCGCTCGCTCATGACCACCTCCGTCGGCCCCAGGCCTCGAGGTCGAGGGGCCCGTCTGCGGGCACGGTGTCGACGATCGGTGACGCATCCGCGGACGATTCGACCGGCCCAGCGACCCTGTCATTTCTGCGATTTTCGTCCACATTCGTCCGATGACGGGTGCGCGCCGCCGTCACGCCGCCGCCCACCCATGGCGCGCCGTCGCACGCTGCGAGCAGACCCTCGGCATCGCGCAGAACGCACGGCTGCATGACGTCGACGATGAACTCAGCGCGCTGCAGAACGTCGTCGGACGGTTCGCCGGCGCACACGCGAGAGTCATCGGCGAGCACGTCGGGACGGTGTTCACCGCACCAGATCCCGACGTCCGCGAGCGCGAGCCACGACTCGAGGGCGGCGTACTCGCCGCTCGGTGCCACCGTTCGCGCCGGCCGCCAGAACACGACGACGCGCGGGGCGCGCCAGATACCGTGGCGCCCCCGCACGTCTGGCTGTGGAATGCGGGCAGCGAGCGCGAGCTGCTCGCCCTCCTTGAGCTGCGCGAGATCGGCTCGCTCCCCCGCGTCGGGGCCGTCGTGCCAGGCCACCGCGGCCGGCGCATGACGCAGGGCGACGCCGGTGTTCCAGGCGCGATAGGCGAGATCCCAGTCTTCGCCGCCGTACCCGACGAGGCTCTCGTCGAACCCGTCGAGTCGTTCGAACGCGTCGCGCGTCATGCCCATGACGGCGCTGATGACGAGTCGCCAGTCGCCGTCGCCGGCGTCACGCAGGTCGTTCGTGCGCGTATAGCCGTCGCGCAGCCACTGGGGTGCGGCGAGGACGTCACCGTCGGCCGGCGCCTCGGGATCGGTTGCCGCACACCAGGACACGACGTCGTCACCCCGCGCGGCGACGGCACTGAGATCGGCATGCCGACGGGCTCCGACGACGAGGGCGCCGGCGCCCGGCGCCTCGCGCGACGCCTCTCGCAAGGCGTCGACCATCGCGGCACAGTAGCCGGGCGTCGGCACGGTGTCGCCGTCGAGGAAGAGGACGACCGGTGACGACCCGGCGCGCGCGCCGAGATTGCGCACTGCCGCGGCGCGGAAGCCCTCGTTCGCCTGTCGCAGGAGCGTGACGCCGTCGGGGACGCTCGGCGGGGTGGCCGAACCGTCATCCGCGACGACGACGTGGAGGCGCAGCGACGAATCATCCTGCGCCGCCAGGGAATCCAGCACCCATCGCAGACGCTGCGGGTCTTCGAAATGCGTGACGACGACGTCGACGTCGCGTCCGTCACCCACGCTCAGGTCAGCCCCCTGCTCGCCTGCGCGAGCGTTCGCGCTCACCCGACACCACCCAGGGACGTCAGGTGCGCGGCGAGCAGTTCGCTCTGGCGACGCGCGGCGTCCGGCGTCGTGAGCAAGCCGGGATGCGACGGGTTCGTCACGGTCATCATCGGGTCGCTCAGCGCCGACCGGGCGGCATCGACGAAAGCGTCGACCACCCCATCCCGATCACCCGAATCGCTTGCATCTGTACGAGGTTCGACGACCGTCACCGAACCGGGTGCCGCCGTCGACAGTTCGGCGACCCACGGCGTGGCCAGCGTGATCGGCCGGCGACCGGCGGCGATCCATCGGCCGATCGAACCCGACGCGGAGATGTGACGGTAGGCCGCGAGCGGCACGGCGATCGTCGCGATCGCGGCGTCCATCTCGTCCTCGCTCAGGTGCCCGAGAACGCGCAGTTCGATTCCGCGCGCGTTCGCGGTGCGGCGCAAGTCATCGACGAAGTCCTCGTGCCCCTCGACCACCGCGCCGAGCATGACGAGGTCGCGACCCAGCGCCGCGGCAACATCGAGCGCCAACTGCGGATCCTTGCCCGGATGGACGAACCCGAGGACGCCGACGGGCGCGTCATCGCCCAGGGCGAGCACCGCGTCACCCGCCTCGGTTGCACTCGCTCGCGCATCGACCGGCAACGTGACGACACCGACACCAGCGACATCGGCGTCGCCGAAACCCCGAGCGGCGCTGTCAGCGTCACCGGCAGGCGCCGCGACGACGTCACCCAGCATCGCGCGCTCGGCCTCGCTGCACACCTGAACAGACGCGGCGGCCGCGACGATGCGCGCATACAGCGCAGCGCGACGTTCGTAGCGCGCCTGCCCCTCGGCGGGCTGCGGAATGTCGTGAAGCGTGACGTGCACGGGCCGCGCGGCGCCCTCGATCGCGCGCACCCCGGCTTCGATCGCCCGGTGGTCGGCGCCGAGCAGCGCGTCGGTGAGGTGAACATGCACGGGCCCCGCATCGTCCGCGAGGTACGCCGCGAGGTCACGCGCGCCGGTCCCCACGTCGAGCATCGACGTGCGGCGCGCACCGGCGAGAGCCGCCCCGTGGCGCGTCACCCCGTGCTCGGGCGGGCCGAGCAGGAGGTGGTCGACGGTTGCAGCCGCATCACCCGATGCAACGTGCGCGCTGCGGGGTTCCTCAGCGGCAGTGCTCGCCGGGCGCGTCGTCGTCATCCTCGTATTGTCATGTGCGACGGGGCTTCTCGTCATCTTGACGTCCGTCGGATGTTCGAACGCATCGCCGCTCGGTGCGGCGCTCACACGTCACCGTCCACGATCTCGAGCAACGTCGCATGTCGACGCACCGCGTCCGCGAGTGCCTGCGGGTGCTCGGCGTACCACGCGGCGTGGGCGGCGACGATCTCGTCCTCGCCCACCGCCTGACCGCGCACCTGCCACACGCGGGCGACGTCGTCATCGCTCATCGGCACCTGCGCGAGCGCGGCGGCGCGCTCGTCCATCGGCGCGACGAGGGCGCCGAGCAGCGACCGGCCAGGGTCGTACTCGCGGGGTGCGCCGAGGTCGAGGGCGGCCGCGATGCGGTCGGCGACCTCGACGAGGACGTCGTTCGTCGGGTGGTTGATGACGTGGACGCTGCGCCGTCCAGGGCGCGCGAGGGCATCACGAATGTCGACGGCGCCGTGCGCCTCGATGCGCCGCGTCAGCTCGGCGAGGGATGCGTCGCGCAGGGCAGCGACGGCGCGCTCGTCGAGCTGCGGCAGGTCGTCGCTCGTCATGCGAGTCGCGTGGTCACCCGCTCGGCGGCACGCCGCGATGACGCGCAGATCGTGATACGGCACGATCGGCGGCTCGCCCGCGGGCGTGCGGACGATGACCTGCGCCGGGTGCAGCCCCGCCCACCGCATGACGGGCACGATCGTCGACCTGACGTGCGGCGCCGCCGTGAGCAGTTCGTCCGTGCCGACGGGCAGGCCGCGATACCCGGGGGCGACGGGTTGCGTCACGAGGTAGTGGGCCTGCGCGAGGATGCGATGCAGGTGCGGCACATCATCGGCAAGCAGTTCGTGCGCCGGGATGAGGCGGATCGTGCGGATGCGATCGCCGTACCGACCGTCGAGAAGTACGCGCAGCGACTCCGCCTGGCAGTTGCCGTGGACGACGAGCACCGGGCGGCCGGCAGGATCGGCCGTCGGCACGGGGTCGGTGAGACCGTAGAACTCGCCGTAGTGCAGGTTGCGAGGCGTCGCCTCGACGGCAGGCACTGTCATGAGGCCTCTCCTTCGACGTCATCTCTGGCACTTTCGCCGCTGACGGCGCCAACGCCGCGCTCGCCGTCAGCCGACGAATGTGGACGAAAATCGCCGATGTGGACAGGATTCGCCGTGGACGGGATTCGCAGGACGGCGCGGGTGTCGCGCGACACGGGGGCCGTTGCGGCGGTTGGGGCATCGCCGTTGCTCGGGCGAGCGACCACGATGGCGACGTCGTCGTCTTCGTAACGCGCGAGCGTCGGCCACACGAGGCGCACCTGCTCATCGACGAGACGCCCGTCGAGGGGGATGTCACGCGTCGGGTGCAGCCAGTTCGCCACGACGACGACACCGTCATCGCGCAGCAGCGCGTCGATGCCGGCAAGGGTCGCCAGCAGCGTCGCGCCGTCGAGGAAGTAGCCGATCTCGCTGAGCACGACGGTGTCGAACCGCTGCCCTTCGTCGGCGAGTTCATCGAGCACAGAAGGCAGTTCGGCGTGGCGCCAGTCGACGCCGTCGACGTCACGTCGACGAGCGCGCGCCAGCGCCTGGGCGCTCCCGTCGACCGCGACCACGCCGTCGGCGCGCTCGGCGAGCACCCGCGTCAGGGCGCCCGTGGAGCATCCGAGATCGAGCACGCGCCCGAGATGCTCGTCAGGCAGCATCGCCTCGATGAGGGCACGGCGACGCCGCTCGTACCAGCGCGTCTCGACACCCCACGGGTCGTCGCTGCCCTCGAACATCGCGTCGAAGGATGCCGCCGGCGTGCGTCCGTCATCGAACGAGGCGACGCGGGGCAGCGCGCCGTCCGGGTCGAAGAGTGTCTCGACGAGACGTTCGAAGTGGGCGAGGACGCCGGCGTCGAGCATCGCAGGCTCGGCTGTCGGGCGCGCGAACGTCCCGATCTGTGACGAGTACGCCGCGATGGCCGCGCGTTTGCGCTGGAGCGAGGCGACGTCGGGGACAGCGAGAACGCTGCTCTCCCAGACTGTTTCGGCGACCGACGATGGGTCGCCCCAGTGCCACCACCACAACGGATAGCTGACGCACGCCGCCCCGAGCTGCGCCGCGACGTCACGCGCCACGGCTCCGCACGTGTCGTGGTCGATGTGCGCATCGGCCTCCGCCGGGGCGACGACGAGCACCCGCTCAGTTCCCGACCCACGCACCGGCGTCATCGACGGCGTCACCGTCGAGGTCACATCGGTGGCTGCGTCATCGCAGCCGACCGCTCTCGAGGGCGACTGGTCCGACACCGTGGATGCCTCCGCCGCAGTTACCCGCACGACGCGCTCCAGCGCAGCGGCCAGCTCGGCACGGTGGTCAGCGACGCGGCCGTCAGGTAGCGCAAGGCGCTCAACCCGCCCGAGCGCACCGCCGAGCAGCACACCGAGAGCGTCGTCGAACTCGCGACGACGGACTTCGCGGACGACCTCGAATGTCAGTCCCGTTGCCGCAGAGTGCGATCCCTCGCCGTCGGTGACGAGGGCGACGTCTACGGGCAACCCCGCGTCCGCGAGCATCGCCAAGAATGCGCCGACGGCGAGTGTCTCGTCGTCGGGGTGAGCCGCGACGACGACGACGCGGCTGTACCGGGCAGCGAGGGCTTCGACGTCGAGGTGGCCAAGCGACGCCCATGGCGTCCCTCGCAACCACGTGCGTTCGCTCGTGCCGGGCTCCCGCGACGACCACGAGGCCGGCGCGGCGGGCATCCCGCGCATCAGTGACGCTCCAGCGTGGCGGCGCCGATGGCGGCGAGGTCGCGTTCGGCATGGTGCTGGCGCACGTAGACACCGAGGTCGGCAACGCGCCGCGCGTGGGTCTCGTCGCTCGTCAACGGGCCGGGGCCGAGCGCGTGGCCACAGATCGTCAGCGCCTGCTCCGCCGCATCGGCGACGACTGCTCGCACGCGCGACGACAACGCGAGACCCGCTGCACCGCAGGCGTTTCCACCGTCGATCGCGCGGGCTGCGTCGGCGAGTACCGCGTCGAGCAGATACGTGATGACCTCGAGCCGGCCCAGATGCATGAGCGCGATCTGATCGGGTTCACGCCGCCCCGCAGCCGCACGAACCGCTGTGACGAGGCCGTCCACGCCGCCCGCCCAGACGGCGGCGACACCGATGCCACCCCACGCGAAACCGTCACGACCGAGGTAGAAACCTGGCTCCCCGACGGGCTTCGCGGGCATCGCGTCGAACGTCAGCGACGTCGAACGGATCGCGGCGAGCCCACGCGACACCCATGACTCCTCGGCGCCACCCACCCGCGCGTCCGTGAGATCGACGGCGAACAACCGCTGCCCTTCAGGCGTACCGGCCGTCACGAGCGCATGCGACAACTGCTCACCGAGCGAGCACCACGGCTTCACCCCGTCGAGCACCCAGCCATCACCCTCGCGACGCGCGGCGAGGCCCGGCGCCCGCGCCGCGAACACGCCCCAGGCGCCGTCCCCACCGCCGGGCAGCACGTCGCCCGGCGCAACCCCCGCCTCGGCGAGGATCGCAAGCGCATCGAGGTGCGGTTCGATGACGCGGGCCGTCGTCAGGTCGGAGGCGCCGAGCGATCGGAGCGTGTCGAGATACACCGCGCTGTCGCGGCCCAACGCCGCTGCGGCGGAAGCGAATTCACCGGCAGCGGCAAGCGCCGCCCCGATGTCCCCAGCAGGGATATCGGGGCGGCGCAGCGCGCGAGAGGGTTCGCTCAAGCGGAGAGCTCCCGCTTCCAGAAGCGCAGCGCACGGCACGTCTCGACGAAGCCCTTCGCGCCGGCCGCGTCGCTGACGTCGACGAACCCGTCGTCCTTCTTCGACGCCACACCCGCGGCTTCGATGAGACCCGACGCGTCCGGGCCGAGGGCCAGGAACTTGTTGTGCGCGACGGCGTCCGTCACGAAGTCACGAGCCTCAGCGACCTTGCCGAGCGTCGCCGCACCGTCAGCCGACGGCAGCAGCGCGACGGCGTCGAACAGCACAGACGGCGCACCGGCGATGGCGTGATCGGCGGCGAGCTTCTCACCGTTCGACAGCGTGACGCCACCGACGGCCTTCGCGACGATCTCGACGACCGTGCCCTCGGCCTCGGCGGCCGAACGCACCGCGGCGAGCAGGTCGGCGTCGGTTCCGTCGCTGACGACGACGCCGATCCTGCGGCCGGCGAAGCTGTCGGGTCCGTTCTTCACGATGCTCAGCGCGTCGGAGACGGGCAGGTCGTGACGCGGCGCCACCTTCGCGGGCGAGGCCTCCGGCAGCTCCATCGCGAGCTCGTCGGCGACGCGCTGCGCGAGCGACTCGTCGACGTTGCGCAGGTTGCCGAGCATGCGCGTGCGGATCTCGGGGATCTCGCACTTGCCGAGCTCGAACGCGAACGCGTCGACGATGTGCTTCTGCTCGACCTCCGTCTGGCTCTTCCAGAACTGATTGGCCTGGCTGTAGTGGTCGGCGAACGACTCCGCACGCAGACGGCGCGCCTCACCCTCGACCTTCGTCGGGTACGTGTCCGGCTGGAACGTCGTCAGCGCGCGCGGGCCACGGTCGTCACCCGAGAAGCCGTTCGGCTCGTAGTTGGCGCGGCCCCTCTGGTGCGCGAACTGCATGTGACCGTCACGCTGGAAGTGCGCGACGGGGCACTTCGGCGCGTTGACGGGCAGCTGCGTGTGGTTGGTCGAGCCGAGGCGCGACAGCTGCGTGTCGAGGTAGCTGAAGTTGCGGCCCTGCAGCAGCGGGTCGTTCGTGAAGTCGATGCCGGGCACGACGTTCTGCGTCATGAACGCGACCTGCTCCGTCTCGGAGAAGACGTTGTCGACGACGCGGTTGAGCGTCATCTTGCCGAGCGGGCGGATCGGGACGATCTCCTCGGGGATGATCTTCGTCGAGTCGAGCACGTCGAAGTCGAAGCTGTCGGCGAACGCGTCGTCGAACACCTGGACACCGAGTTCGTACTCGGGGAAGTCGCCGCTCTGGATCGCGTTCCACAGGTCACGACGGTGGAAGTCGGCGTCGGCGCCGTTGATCTTGACGGCCTCGTTCCAGACCACCGACTGCATGCCCTGCACGGGCTTCCAGTGGAACTTGACGAACGAGCTCTTGCCGTCGGCCGTCACGAAGCGGAAGGTGTGGATGCCGAAGCCCTCCATGAAGCGGAAGCTGCGCGGGATCGCGCGGTCGCTCATCGCCCACAGGGCCATGTGCGTCGACTCGGGCATGAGGGAGATGAAGTCCCAGAACGTGTCGTGCGCGCTCGCCGCCTGCGGCCAACCGCGGTCCTGCTCCTCCTTGACCGAGTGCACGAGGTCGGGGAACTTGATCGCGTCCTGGATGAAGAAGACGGGGATGTTGTTGCCGACGAGGTCCCAGTTGCCCTCCTCGGTGTAGAACTTCGTCGCGAAGCCACGGACGTCGCGCGCGAGGTCGGCGGAGCCCATGTTGCCGGCGACCGTCGAGAAACGAACGAACGTCTCCGTCTGACGGCCCTTCTTGCCGAGCAGGTAGGCGGCCGTGAGGTCGCTGTGGTCGTCGTAGCTCTCGAACACGCCGTGCGCGCCGTAGCCGCGGGCGTGGACAACACGCTCCGGGATGCGCTCGTGGTCGAAGTGCATGATCTTGTCGCGGAACGCGGCGTCCTGCAGCAGCGACGGGCCGCGGTCGCCCGCACGCAGCTGGTTCTGGTCGTCGGTCACCGGAATACCCTGCGACGTCGTCATGGCGTTGCCACCGCTCACCCCCTGGTGCAGCTCGTCCCCGGTGCCGCGCGTGTCGGGGCTCGTGGTGCGCTCGTTGTCGCTCATGGCTCTCCTCATGCTGGTGGTCGTTCGATCATGGCCTCTCGACCCTATGTCGGAGAGTAAGGCCACCGCACCCCCTCTCACCACGCCCCTACGGATGTGGACGAAAATCGCAGATGTGGACAAGGATCGCAGCGAGGCCCAGGGCGCTGACGGGACATGAGCCGCCGGGCACCCGTGTGGGTGACGACTCGGTGTGAGAGGCGAAACCCATTGGAAAAATTAGGGATCGACTCTAGGGTGAAACTCATGGAGACGTCGCGCAGCCAGTCGGATCACCCGGTCAGTTCGCCGAACCAGAATGCATCGGCTTCGTCAGAGAAGCCCTTGGCACTCGTCGCGGGAGCCTCGCGCGGGCTGGGTTTTCTCGTCGCCACCGCCCTCGCCGACGCCGGGCACCGCGTCGTCCTCGCATCTCGCTCCGCCGACGCCCTGGCGAAGGCCGCCGACACGCTTGTCTCCCACGGCCACGCGCGCAGTGCCGTCTCGACGATCGTCATGGACGTGAGTGATCGCGACGGGGTGGCTCGAGCCGTCGCCCAGGTCGAGCGCGAGCACGGCCCGATCGACGTCGCCATCCACGTCGCCGGTGTCATAGAGGTCGGCCCGGCCGAGAACACGACGCACGAGCACATCGAAGGCGCGATGAACATCATGGCGTGGGGGCCGATCAACCTCTCCGACGCCGTCATCCCCGGCATGCGCGAACGCGGGCGCGGGCGCTTCGGCGTCGTCACCTCCATCGGCGGCCTGCTGAGCGCACCGCACCTGCTCGCCTACTCGACGGCGAAGTTCGCGGCCGTCGGCTACACCGAGGGCCTCGCCGCGTCGCTCGCCCGCACGGGCGTGAGCGCCACCGTCATCGCCCCGGGGTTGATGCGCACCGGTTCGCACACGGCCGCACAGTTCTACGGCAACGCGCAGGCCGAATACGCGTGGTTTGCGCCCGCCGCGTCGCTGCCGTTCGTCAGCATGGACGCGACGAAGGCCGCGCGACGCATGGTCGACGGCGTCCTCGCCGGCAAGCCGTACGTCATCCTCACGCCCGCCGCGAAGCTCGGCGCACGCGTCCACGGCGTCATGCCGGGCGTGACGACGCGCGTCATGGGCCTCGTCGGGCGTGCGCTGCCCGGGCCCGTTCCCGGTGCGACGACGCCTGTCCCCGGATCGAAGCTCGCACCGAAGGCCGGACGATTCGTCAAGCTCCTCACGACGCTCGGTGATCGCGCGTCGCGCAGCAACCTCGAACCCGAGGGGCGAGCGGCCCCGGGTCGCGCCACCCGAAGATTTGAACCCAACCACCCGAGCATCCCAGACCCCCGACGAAAGGCACGCACCATGTCTGCTGGAACCCCGAAGTCCGACATCTCGCAGGAGCAGGTCGTCGAGATCATGCGTGGTGAGCGCTTCGTCATGCTCACCTCGATCGCAGTCGACGGGGCCCTGCACAGCCACCCGATGACGCCGCAGGAGGTGACGGACGACGCCGACGTGTGGTTCTTCGTCGGCCTCGGCACCGAGCAGGCGCAGGCGCTGCAGAGCAACCCGCAGGTCAACCTGTCGTTCGCGCACCTCGGTTCGTGGCTGTCCGTCGCGGGACGCGTCGAGTTCGTCGACGACCGCGCCAAGGTCGACGAGCTGTGGGGCGACGACGTCGCCGCGTGGTACGACGGCGGCAAGGACGACCCGGACCTCGGTCTCGTCCGCGTCGTCAGCGAGTCCGCGCAGTTCTGGGGCCAGCCCGGCGGCAAGGCCTCCGCGCTCGCGAGCATCGTCAAGGCGCGCGTCAGCGGCGAGCGTCCGAAGGGCCAGAGCGCCACGACCGAGCTGTGACGAACCCGGGAGCCGAACCGACGCGCGGCGGCTCCCGGCACCACGCTCCCCACCACCCCATCCCCACCAGCTGATCGCCGCACGTCGCGGTGATCCTCTCGAGGAGAAACTGATGCGAGCACTCACCTGGCAGGGCCAGGGCAAGGTCTCGGTCGAGCAGGTCGCCGACCCGAGCATCCAGGAGCCCACCGACGCGATCGTGCGCGTCACCTCGACCGCGATCTGCGGTTCGGACATGCACCTCTACACCGTCCTCGCGCCGTTCCTGACGAAGGGCGACATCCTCGGCCACGAGTTCATGGGCATCGTCGAGGAGGTCGGTTCGGGCGTCACGAACCTCAAGCCCGGCGACCGCGTCGTCGTGCCGTTCAACATCTCCTGCGGCCACTGCTGGATGTGCAACCGAGGCTTGTTCGCGCAGTGCGAGACGACGCAGAACGTCGACCAGGGCACCGGCGCGAGCCTGTTCGGCTTCACGAGCCTGTATGGTGCGGTGCCCGGCGGCCAGGCGGACTACGTCCGCGTGCCGCACGCCGATTTCGGCCCCATCAAGGTACCCGAGGCCGGCGAGGACGAGCGCTACCTCTACCTGTCCGACATCCTGCCGACCGCGTGGCAGGGCGTGCAATGGGCGAACGTGCGCCCCGGCGACACGCTCGCCGTCATGGGCGCCGGCCCCGTCGGTCAGCTCGCCGTCGCGAGCGCGCAGTACCTGGGGATCGAGGACGTCATCGTCGTCGACCGCGTGCCGGAGCGCCTCGAGCGCATGAAGGCCCGCGGCGCCCGCACGATCAACCTCGACGACCTCGACGGCTCGCAGGTCAGCGCCGTCGGCGACGCGGTGCGCGACCTGACGGGCGGGCGCGGTGCGGACGGCGTCGTCGACGCCGTCGGCATGGAGGCACACGGCAACCCGGTTGCCGCTGCGGGCCTGTCGGCCGTGAGCAAGCTGCCGTCGGCGATCTCGGAGCCGCTCGCGAAGAAGGCCGGCATCGACCGTCTCGCCGCGCTGCACGCCGCGATCGACAGCGTCCGCCGCAGCGGCACCGTCTCCGTCTCCGGTGTCTACGGCGGCGCGCTCGACCCGATGCCGATGATGCAGATGTTCGACAAGGGCATCGCGATGCGCATGGGCCAGTGCCACGTCAAGCAGTGGACCGACGAGCTGCGCGACGTGCTCGTCGACGCCGACCCGTTCGGCGTCGAGCAGCTCGCGACGCACCGCGTCGGGCTCGACGAAGCGGCGACGATGTACGACGTGTTCCAGAAGAAGCAGGACGGCTGCCAGAAGGTCGTCCTCAAGCCCTGACGCACTGACGGCCTGGGATCGGGTCGGCGTCCACCGAGACGCTGGGCCACCCGGCCGCCCGGCCACCACAGGATGGCGGGTAACTCACGGGTAGGCGCGCGGTTAGGCGCCGACCTGTGAGTTACCCGCCATCGTGCGTTCTACGTCCAGGCGGCGCCGCCTGGAATGGTGCGCGGAATAGTGCGGGCGCGACGGGCGCTGCAGTGAGCATGACGCCCGAGCAGTACGCCGCGAACATCGCCCGCGCCCTCGACGTGCAGGATCAGTCGGTGCGGTTGCAGGCCGCGATGGCGGCGGGCACACATCCGCATCCCGACCTGCTGGAGACGCTCGTGCGTCGCTGCGGCGTCGAGCCCGACTTCTTCGTCCGCGAGACCCTCGCCTGGGCGCTGACGCGCCTGCCGGCTGACGACGTCCTGCCGCGCGTTCAGCGCGAGCTGGCGTCGAAGAACATCCAGGCGCGCACGCAGGCGTTGCACGTGCTGTCGAAGGTCGGCGACGAGCGCGCATGGCCCTGGATCACGCCCGAGTTCCTGCACGACGCCGACGACGATCTCGCCCGCACCGCTTGGCGCGCGGCCGCCGCACTGGCCCCGCAGAGTCAACATGGCTCTCTCGCTGACGAATTGGTCGAAGAGTTCGGCCGTGGTGACGCCGGCACGCAGATGGCGTTAAGCGTCGCATTGCTCGGTCTCGGCGACGCCGCCGTCCCAGCGGTCAGGTCGGCAATCCGGAGCCAAGACGCGGCCGTCACCGAACATGCTCGCGCGACCGACCTGCTGCGCACCCGCCCCGAGCTCGCGTTCGACGGCGCCGTCGAGGAAGCCAAGCGCATCGTCGCCCTCGGCGGGCCTGGGGCCTGAGCGGCACGGGGCCGGGCGCCACCGACCCGGACGCGACGGGTCGGTGGCGACGTTGCCTGAGCCCATGAACAACCACCAGATCGACGTCACCGCCGCCCCGAGCGGCATGGGCTGCGTCGAGTGCGAGGCGAGCGGCGGTTGGTGGGGGCACTTGCGTCGCTGCGCGCTGTGCGGGCATGTCGGCTGCTGCGACTCGCGCACCACGCGTCGACGGGCCACGCGTTGACGGGCCACCGCGTCGTCCAGAGCTTCAAGCCGGGCGAGACGTGGTTCTACGACTACGAAACCCGTGAGATGGGTGACGGCCCGCAGCTTGCGCCGCCGACCCCGGCCGGCACGTCGGGTCTCGGCCTTGTCGAGTGCGGCGACGTCGTCGGTTCGGTGCGCTACGCCAAGCAGCGCTGGCCGGAGATGACGCTCGGACTTGGAGTCGCTGCATGGGCGGCAACTCGACGATCACCGCGATGGACCCTTACCCCGAAGAGTTCCCCGACATCAAGGCACTCGGCGTGCTCAACGTCATCAGCGGCCGCACCTTCATCGAGAAAGGCGCCGAGCTCGCGAAGATGGACCCGGCCGAGCGTCTCGACGTCCGCATCCGTGAGCTGACCGGTTTCCGCCTCGACGAGGAGATGCCGCGCCCGCACGCGCACGCCGTGACGGTGCCGACGTTCATGGCGCAGCTGAAGCGCGACTTCCTCATCCACGCCGAGCAGGACGGGCAGGAGATCTTCGACGCCCTCGGCGCCGACGACAAGGAACTGTTCTGGATCGAGGACTCGAACCAGCGCTTCCACGCCTACAACTACTTCGGCGACCACCCGGAGGAGCTCATCGCGTGGTTCGACGCGCACATGAAGTGACTCGCTGACACATGACTCGCTGACGGCGGGGTGTCCGACGACGGGCGCCCCGCCGCGCGCGTCATGCGGGGCGAGTCACTCGTCACGCGTCACTCGGGGCGAGGGACGACGATCATCGGCACCGGCAGGTGCGCGAGCAACCGGGTGGCCGTCGTGCCGAGGAACGTCTGACGCCTCTGCGCCAGGCGCGACGAGCCCACCATGAGGGCGCTGCGGGGCGCCCAATCGATGCGGCTAATGGCCTTCTTCAGTGTGCGGCCCTCACCGACGTCGACGCGCACGTCGAGATCAGCCCCCGCGAGCCCGCCACCCGCGTCACCAGGACGAGAACCAGAGCCCAGCCCCGCGCGCAGCTCGTCGAGAAGCGTGCGGGCGGCGTCAGCCTCGTCCTTCGCCGCGCCGCGGCTGCGACCGTCGCGATCGACGAGCGAGATGAGCCGCATCGGCAACCCGACCCTGGACGCGCCGGCGACGGCCTCGTCGATGACGAGTTGCGCGCCTGGGCGGGTTCCGACGGCGACGACGAGTTCGTCGAGCGGGCCCCGTTCCGCGCGGCGGTAGCGTCGCGGCGCCATCGCGACCGGCACGCTCGAGGCGTGCAGCAGCGCACCCGCGACGGGGTTCGCGACGAACCGGTTGCCCGGGCCCGCGCCGGCGCCGATGACGAGCAACGCCGCGCCCAGCTCGTCGACGGCGTCGAGGATGCCGCGCGTCACCGACGTCGAGCGGCGCACGTGAACCTGCGCGTCCACGCCATCGGGCACCGCCGCGAGAGCTGCGGTCAGCTTGGTGCGTGCCTGGTCCTCGACGCGATCACGGAAGGCCCGTTCACCCGGATGCTGGACGCCGAAGGCGCTCTCCTCGTGCAGCACGTACACGACGTCGAGGCTCGCACCGAACGTCCGTGCGAGGTCGACGCCGAGCGCGAGCGCATCGCCGGATCGGGCGTCGCCGCCCCACGCGACGAGGTAGCGGATCATCACGAACCGTCACCCTCGAGGATCTGGCGGGCGACGCGCTCCCCCATCCGGACGGCGCCGTCGACGTGCTGGTAGCCCTCCGCGGCGATGTCGGAGCACGCGAAACGCATCGGCCCGACGGCGTCGTGCTGGTAGGGGCCCCAGCGGTGCAGGCCGCCGAGGTCGTAGCTCGCGGCGTAGGCCCCGCGCGTCCATTCCTCGGAGCCGAAGTCGGATTCGTAGTAGACGACCGGCTCGCGCGCCTCGTCGCCGAGGTAGTTCGCGAGCGAGCGCAGGATGCGTTCCTTGCGCTCCTGCGCGCTGAGGCGGAACACCTCGTCGGCCTTCTCGTCGGAGACGAACCCGACGAGGGTGCCGCGCTCGTCACCGTGGTTGGTGTTGTCGTACACCTCCTGGTTCAGTTCCTCGGCGCCGAACCCGGTGCCCGACAGGCCTTTCTCGCGCCAGAACGGCGTCTCGTACACGGCGTGCACCTTGATGACGAGACCCAACGACTGGTGCTGGTGCATCTGGTGCTGCAGGCGCGGCATCGGCGGTTCATAGCTGATGCGCGAGTACAGGTTCGGCGGTACGGCGAGGATGACGTCCTTCGCCTCGACGACGAGACCGTCACTGATGACGCCCGCGCCCGCCGCCGCGTCGTCCGCGTTCCAGCGGATGGTGCGCACCGGCTGGCCGAGCTTGACGACGTCGTCGCCGAGCTCGCGCGCCATCCTCTCGGAGACGGACTGCATGCCGCCGACGACGCGCTTGTCGAGGATGAAGGTGTCGTCGACGAGGTTCGAGAACGACCCGGCGGACGCCGCCATCAGCACCGCCTGCAGCGCGGAGAACGCGTGTGCGGGCTTCGTCAGCATGCCGCCGGCGATGAAGATGCCGATGTTGTCGCACGCCTCCTCGTCGTCGGACTGCTCGCGCAACCAGTGGTGGAAGGAGATCGTGTCGAGTTCGCGCGCCTTGGGGTGCGCCCAGGGCTCCTCGGCGCCGATCTCGGCGGCGAGGTCGTCGAGGATGCCGGTGAGGCGCTCGATCTCGGCCTCGACTTTCTCCCCGGCGGGGAACATGTCGCCTGTGTAGAGCTCGCGGCGCCCGTCGGGGGCGAGGTAGACGTTCTTGCCCTGGCGGTAGCGAGTGAACGTCTCGAGGCCCAGCTCGTCGAGCAGCGCGATGAGCGCCGTCTGATCGGGTGAGACCCACTGGCCGCCGATCTCGAGGAACGCGCCGTCGATCGTGTCGGACCAGGTGCGGCCGCCGACGCGGTCGCGTGCCTCGAGGACGACGACGCGCTTGCCGGCCTGCGTGAGGCGGCGGGCGGCCGTCAGCCCGGCGGGGCCCGCCCCGACGATGCAGACGTCGGCGTGCAGGGTGGGTCGTTCGGTTTCTACCGTGTTCATCGGCTCTCTGTTCTTTCTCTTAGACTCTGTGCGGTGATCGATGGCAGGGGGCGACGGTGGTGACGGACGGCGACGCGCGCAGGCGGCGCGGGCGCCCGCAGGCTCCGGTGCTGACGCGGGATCGCATCACGCGGGCGGCCCTGCAGCTGGCGGAACGCCGCGGCCACCGCGCCCTGACGGTCGATGCACTCGCACGCGATCTCGCGGTGTCGAAGTCGGCGCTCTACAACCATGCCGCCTCGAAGGCCACGCTGTTCG
This sequence comes from Dermacoccus sp. MPR-E5, assembly GCF_058809565.1. NCBI lineage: Bacteria > Bacillati > Actinomycetota > Actinomycetes > Micrococcales > Dermacoccaceae > Dermacoccus > Dermacoccus sp. MPR-E5. The sequence goes on from NZ_JBXASS010000009.1 coordinate 85,324, forward strand.
TGTGGATGCAGGACGCGATCAACGCGACGATCGACACGAGCGCCTTCGCGAGCGCCGACTGGCGTACGGCGATGGCCGCGTGGGCGCGCTCGTACCGTGAGGCGTACGCGCCCTACCCCCAGCTCGTGCCGCTCATGGCGACGCAACCCATCGCGGACGCCCCGCGCACGGCCGCGATGTACGAGGCCGTCGCCCGCGGTCTCGTCGCGGGTGGGTGGGACGTCGCGGACGTGCTCAACGTCGTCGTCGCGGTGGAGGCGTTCGTCTTCGGCGCCGCCCTCGACGTCGGCGCGCCCGCCGACATCTTCGACGCGCGCAGCGCCTCCGACGAGGCTCCGAGCATCGCGAGCGCCGTCAATGCGCGCGCCGCGCGTCACGGGGTGGGGCGCGAGGCCGCCGACGCGGCGTTCGAACTCGGGCTCGTCGCGCTGCTCGACGGGTTGGCCTCGCGGCGGGGCTGAGGGCCCGCCGGCGATCGTCATGACGTCGCCTCGTCGAGGGATGCCGCGGCGTCGCGTCCGCTCCACGTGAGGCCCTCGCGGAAGAACTGCGGGTAGCGCGCTCGCACCGCGAGCATGACGAGCAGCCCGAGCGCGAGAATGCCGACACCGATGACGAAGACGAGGCCGACGCCGCCGAGCGAGGAGCCGGAGCCGAATGCCGGGTTCCAGCTCTCGACGGTCGTCTCGAAGAACACGACCGCGAGCGCCACCCCGCCGAGCAGCGGCAGGATCGTGCGCATCAACCGCGCGCGCAGGCCGTGTGCGCGGCGCCTGAAGTACCAGACGCACGCGAACGCCGTCACCGCGTAGTAAAAGCACACCATCATGCCGAGCGCCGTGATCGTGTCGTTGAGGACGTTCTGGGAGATGAGGCGCATGACGACGTAGAACCCGCCGGAGACGAGCGCCGACGTCAGGATGCCGGCCGACGGGGTGCCGCGGCTGAGGTTGAGTCGCTGCAGTGCCGGAGGCAGCGCCTTGTAGTACGACATCGCGAACAGGGCGCGCGAGGGGCCGCCCATGGTCGCCTGCAGCGACGAGGCGCTCGAGGAGAGCACCGACAGCGTCAACAGGAACGCGAGCGGGCCCATGACGGGGCCGGACAGGTTGAGGAAGACGTTCTCCGCGTTGTCGGGGTTGGCGAGGCCGTTGCCGGTGTCGCCGGTGCCCGAGAACATGATCGTCGCAACGGCGAGCAGGAGGTAGACGGCGAGGACGGACAGGGCCGTGATGGTCGCGCCCCAGCCCGCGGTGCGTCCGCCGCCCTTCGTCTCCTCGCTCAGGGTCAGGCACAGATCCCAACCCCAGAACAGGAAGATCGACAGGCTCATCGCGGTGCTGAAGGCACCGAAGTCGGTGATCTGCAGCGGGTCGAACCACGACAGGTCGGCCTGCCCGGCGGGGAAGCCGTGCTCGGCGGCGCGGTAGATCGCCATCCCCGCGTAGACGAGCAGGACGACGAGTTGGAAGCCGAGCAGCACGTATTGCACCCACTTCGTCGTCTCCACCCCGCGCAGGCACAGCCACGTCGAGATGCCCATGAACGCCAGGCACGTCACGACGTTGACGAGGGTGTTGCCGGCCAGGTCGGCGAGGTGAGGGCCGGAGAAGACCTGCCCGAGGAAGGCGTAGAAGAAGTCGACGGCCACCCCCGCGAGGTTCGACAGCACGATGATGTTGGCCGCGAGGAAACCCCAACCGCCCATCCAACCGACGTACGGGCCGAACGCGCGCGATGCCCACGTGAACGTCGTGCCGCTGTCCGGCATCTCGTCGTTCAGCTCCTTGTAGCCCATCGCGACGAAGAACATCGGGATGAACCCGAGCAACAGGACGGCCGGCACCTGCTTGCCGACCTCGAGGGCCGTCGGGCCAAGACTCGACGTCATCGCGTACGCAGGCGCGATCGTGCTGATGCCGATGGCGATGACGGCGAGCAGCCCCAGGCTGCCGCTCTTGAGGCCCTTGTCCTCGATGGGCGCTTCGGCGGTCATCGGTCATCCTCATCGGTCGGGGTCGACGGTTGCTGCTGCGTGATGCAGTGGATGCCGCCGCCGCGCACGAAGATCTCGCGGGCATCGACGGTGACGACGCGGCGTCCCGGGTAGGCGCGTTCGAGGACGGCGACGGCTGCGGCGTCCGCGCGTGCTGCGGGCGACTCCTCGTCGTCGGCGTCGGCGAATCGGCAGGCGATGACGCCGCCGTCGACGACGAGGTGGTTGATGTAGCTGAAGTCCACCCAGCCCTCGTCGTCACGCAGTTGTGTGGGCGCGGGGACGCATTCGACCCGTAATCGGCGGCCGCATGCGTCGACGGCCTGGGACAGCGTCTCGACGACCTCGGCGCTGATGGCATGGTCGGGGTGGCGCGCGTCCTGCTGGTCGTGGACGAGGACGACGCCCGGTTCGCTGAACGTCGCGACGATGTCGACGTGGCCGCGCGTACCGAACTCCTGCGCGTCACGCGTCAGGCCACGATCGAGCCAGATGACCTTCTCGACGCCGAGCACGCGACGGAACTCGTCCTCGACGTCGCGCTCGACGAGGCCTGGATTGCGGTGCGGGTCGAGCTGGACGCTGCGCGTCGCGAGAGCCGTCCCCTCGCCGTCGACATGGAAGCCACCGCCTTCGTTGACGAGCGGGCTCGACACGAGCTGGGCTCCGGCGCGTTGCGCGACGAAGGCGCCGACGTCCTCGTCGTGCTTCCACGTCGCCCAGTCCTGAGCGCCCCAGCCGTTGAAGACCCAGTCGACGGCGCCGAGCCGGCCACGGGCGTCGAGGACGAACGTCGGGCCCATGTCGCGCATCCACGCGTCGTCGAGCGCGGTGGTGACGATGTCGATGCGAGCGCCGTCGCGTGCGTGGCCCGCGAGATGACGTTCGGCGTGCCCGACGTCGGCAGGGTCGACGACCATCGTCACGGGTTCGAACTCGGCGCACGCTGCCGCCACCGCGGCCCACGCCGCACGCGCGCGTTCGGCGTCCGCGGGCGTCTCGCCGAGGGTGTAGCCCTGGTGCGGGAAGGCCATCCAGATCCGCTCCTGCGGGCTCCATTCCGCGGGCATGCGCCAGCAGACGGCCTCGTTCGAGGCGTCGCGCCGAGTCACCGCGCCTGCCCCAACGCGTCGTCGGCGTTGACGGGTTCGACGAGGGCGCCGTACGTCTCGGGACGCCGCGTGCGCAGGAACGGGAACAGCTGCAGCCAGTCACGTCGCTGATCGAGATCGACGTCCGCGACGAGCACGGCCGACTCGTCGCGCGGTGCGCGCACGAGGACCCGCCCGTAGGGGTCGCAGATGAACGAACTGCCGTAGAACGTCAGCGTCCCCTCGTCACCCCAACGGTTCGGCACCATCATGAACAGGCCGTTCGCGATGGCGTTGCCGACGATGACCTGCCGCCACAGCGGCTCGGTGTCGAAGTCGGGGAAGCCCGGTTCGGAACCGATCGCCGTCGGATAGACGAGCAGGTCGGCGCCCGCCAGCGAGTACAGGCGCGCGAGTTCGGGAAACCACTCGTCCCAGCACGTCGGCAACCCGACACGCATTCCGAGCTCTGACGGTTCGTGCACCGGGTAGGGTTCGTCGGGCTGTGCCGCCCGGAAGTAGTGGTCCTCGTAGTAGCCCTCGGTGACGGGGATGTGCAGCTTGTCGGTCGCGCCGACGCGTGTGCCGTCGGGCGCCATGAGCACGGCCGTGTTCGTGCCGAGCGAATCACCGACGGCGTCGCGGCGGAACATCGAGGCATGGACGAAGATGCCGTGACGACGCGCCTGCTCCGCGGCGAAACGAGCCGTCGGGCCGTCCGCGAGATCTTCGGCGGCCGCGGCGGCGTCACCCTCCGGCAGTGTGTCCGCCGGGTAGCGCATGAGCGACAGCTCGGGCAGCGCCACGAATCGAGCGCCCTGCGCGGCGGCCGCGGCGATGCCGTCGGCGAGCTCGGCGGCCGTAGAGTCGGCGTCGCCGCGCCAGTGGTGTTGCACGAGGGCGACCCTGACGGGCTCACGGGCGGGGGCGGCGGCGTCCTCGGCTGTGCGTGACAGGGGTCGCGGCGCCCCGAGCGATGTGATGATGCGCATGGTGATCCTCGCGGCCTCTCAGGCGTCCAGGGCGTGCATGACGTGCTTGACGCGGGTGTACTCCTCGACCGAGTACAGCGACAGGTCCTTGCCGTACCCGCTCGACTTGAACCCGCCGTGGGGCATCTCCGGGGTGAGCAGCACGTGCGTGTTCACCCAGACGCAGCCGAAGTCGAGGTCGCGGCTGACGCGCATCGCCGTGCCGTGATCGCTCGTCCACACGCTCGAGGCGAGCGCGTACTCGACGTCGTTGGCGAGCTCGATCGCCTCGGCCTCGTCGGTGAAGGTCTGCACGGTGAGGACGGGGCCGAAGGTCTCCTGCTGCACGATGTCGTCGTCCTGACGCACACCGTCGACGATGGTCGGCGGGAAGTAGAACCCGTCGCGCTCCATCGGACGGCCGCCGGTGAGGACGCGCGCGTGCTCGGGCAGCGCGTCAAGCTTGGTCGTGACGTCGGCGAAGTGACGCGCATTGTTGAGCGGGCCGTAGGCGTTCTGCGTCTCGTCGTCGGCGCCGGTGACGGTGGCCTGCGCAGCTTCGACGAGCAGGCTGACGAGGTCGTCGTGCGCGCCCTGCTCGACGAGGATGCGGGTGACGGCCGTGCAGTCCTGGCCGGCGTTGAACGTGCCGAACTCGACGAGCGCCTTCGCCGTCGCGGGCAGGTCGGCGTCGGCGAAGACGAGCGCCGGGGCCTTGCCGCCGAGCTCGAGGTGCGCGCGCTTCAGGCCATCGGCGGCACTGCGCGCGACAGCGCGGCCGGCCCGCACCGAACCGGTAATGGAGACCATGCCGGGCGTGCGGTGCTCGGTCAGCAGCTGCCCGGTCGAGGCGTCGCCGAGGACGACGTTGACGACCCCGGCCCCGAACACCTCGGTGCACATACGGGCGAGCACGAGCGTCGACTCGGGCGTCGTATCCGACGGCTTGAGGACGACGGTGTTGCCCGCCGCGAGCGCCGGGCCGAGCTTCCACAACGCCATGAGGATCGGGTAGTTCCAGGGCGTGACCTGCGCGACGACGCCGACGGGCTCGCGGCGCACGTACGAGGTGTGCCCGCCGAAGTACTCACCGGCGGCCTTGCCCTCGAGCGTGCGCGCCGCGCCGGCGAAGAAGCGGATGTGGTCGGCTCCCGTCGTCACCTCCTCATCGGCGATCTGCTTCCGCGGCTGACCGGTGTTGCGGTGCTGCGCCTCGACGAGCTCGTCGAGGTTCGCCTTGAGAGCGTCCGCGAACTTGAGCAGCATGGTCTGACGCTCCCCCGGCGTCGTGCGATTGAAGGTCTTCGCGGCCTTCTGGGCGGCGTCGAACGCGGCGTTGACGTCCTGGGCGTCACTGATCGGTGACGTCGCGACGACCTGGCCGGTGCTGGGGTCGACGACGTCCAGTCGGCCCTCGCCGTGGGCGTCGACGGCCCCGCCGTCGATGACGTTGCGCAGCAGGGTGCTCATGAGCTTCTCCTCGGATGTCGCGGCGGTAAGCACTGTGGTGAGCGCCACACTTAAATGACTTTCGTTCATTATTAGCACGCAGGCGGCGCCCACGAAAGCATCTCGGGAGGGGCGCCTCACATGGCGGACACCCTCGACCGACGTGGGCGGCCGACCTCGAGGCGCGTCAAGGCGAGCCGGCCGCGGACCGCCGGAGCGGTCCGTCTGGGCGACTCGTCAGGCGGCTCGCCAGCCGAGCGCAGCTGAGCTCAGCGCAGCGTCGCGGCCGCTTCGGCATGAGCGGCGACGAGGCGTTCGATCTGGCTGTCGGCGCGCACGATGAGGTCGTCGAGTTCGGCGACGTCGATGCGCGCATCGTTGATCGCGAGCACGCGCATGCCCTCCCAGCCGGCCCGCTTGCCACGAACGGCCGCCAGCAGCGCCTCGAGTTCGAGCACGTCGCTCAGCGGCGAGCGGCGCACGAAACGGCCGTTGAGTTTCACGCGGCTGACGGTCTCGCCGACGCTCAGCGCGAGCTGCGCGAGCCGCGCCTCACCCACCCCGAGCGCGTCGGCCATGACGCGCAGGCGTGCGCGGTCCTCGGCGATCTCCCGCGTCAGCGTCGCGAGCACCTTCCGCGTGCGCGCCGAACTCTGCGAGCGCGACGCGCGCTCGAACAGGTCGAGCCCACCCTTCGATGCGGCCCAGTGATGAGCGACGTAGCTGGTGACGAACTTGTCGCGCGATTCCATGATCGACCTCCTGCAGGTCTGCGAGAACGGGTGTCACCGTCAGCCTAGGAGGTCACCGTGCGCGCGACCAGCCCGACGCAACACGGTGGATGTCGGAAGTTCGTCATGGTTGATTTCCTTGTGTCGCAACATGTTGGCAAGGTATCCCCATGTCGTCCCATCCGAGCACCGATGGAGCCGCACACCTCCGTCTGGCGACGGGTGAGGAGTCGAGGGGCGCGCCCGCACCCCGCGCACTGCGCGTCACCCTCGTCGACGACGACGCCCTCGTCATGGCCGGTTTCCAGGCACTGCTCGCGCCCTTCGCCGCACGCGTCGAGGCGACGTGCAGCCGCGGCGTGCCCACCGAACCCACCGACGTCGCGCTCTTCGACTGCTTCGCCGCCCCCGAGCCGGGGTGGGCGACGCTGGCGCGCCTGCGCGACACAGCCGCCGTCGCGCGCCTCGTCGTCTACACCAACGACCCTCCGCAGGCGCACGTCGGTGCGCTCACCGACTTCGGCGTCGCGGGCGTACTGACGAAGCACGCGACGGCCGACGAGCTCGTCACCGCACTCGAACGCGTCGCCCGCGGCGAGCGCGTCGTCGACCCCGCGTTCCCCGTCGAGCTGGGTGACGACTGGTGGCCCGGGCGCGCCGAGGGGCTCACCGAGCGAGAGGCGCAGGCCGTCACGCTCATCTGCCGCGGCCTGCCCAACGGCGCGATCGCGCACGAACTCAACGTCTCCCTCAACACGCTCAAGAGCTACATCCGCTCCGCCTACCGCACCATGGGCGTCGCCTCCCGCAGCGAGGCGGTGCTGTGGGGCGTCGCCCGCGGACTGCACGTCGACGGCCGGCCCTGACGCGCTCACCACTTTCCAGCATGGCGCCGCGCAACGGCGGTCCATCAGGCAGCCGACGCTTCACCTCCTTGCGGGTGTGGCGCGAAACACGGTGAGCGACAACACTTCTCATCACCACCGACACCTCACGACCCTTGATCGTCGGATCGCTCGAAGGAGAGCTGTGCCCCGCCTCACCGTCGCCGTTGTCGCACGTAGCGAGCTGTTCGGATGCGGCGCGATGGCGGCTCTCGACGCGTTCGGCGTCGCGACACGCCTCGTGCTCGTGCGTGGCCCGGGCCTGCGCGCCGAGGATCTCGCGCTCGATGCCGACGTGGCCGTGCTCGAGTGGAACGAACCCAACCGCAACGCCTGGGATCAACTACGCGCGCTGCACGCCGCGAACCCGACGACGAAGCTGCTCGTGTCGTCGCTGCACACCGACGAGGCCGCCATCAGCCGGCTCCTCGCGCGCGGCGCGTCGGGAGTCGTCGGACGGTCGGCGAGCGCCGCCGATCTGCGCGCCGGGGTCGATGACGTGGTCGCGGGCCGAATCGTCCGCCCCGCGGTGCTTCGACCCTCCCCCACGGACGCGCGGCCGACCGTCCCCTCCGACGGGCTGACCGCACGTCAGGCGCAGATCGTCGATCTCATCTGCTCGGGCATGCCGAACGCGCAGATCGCCGAGCGCCTGCACCTGAGCGTCAACAGCATCAAGTCGCACATCAGAGGCGCCTACCGCGCGATGGACGTGCAGACGCGCCCTCAAGCCGTGTTGTGGGGTCTGGCGCGCGGCTACGGTGGTCATGTGTCCGACGATCACTGGCCGCCAGCCGCGGCCCCCACCTCATCATCCGGCTCGTCGACGCACCCAACCGATGACGACGAGTCGCAGGCCCCTGACCTCGCCGACTGGCTCGCCGAACAAGCCGACGCGGGCCTCGAGGGCGCGGACGAGGCAGCCATCCGCGACGTCATCGGCGCGATGATCGAGCACCCTCGGTTTCCGTGCCTCGGAGCGCGTTCGGCGCTGAAACGCGACGGCGCGCTCGTCCGCGTCTTCGACGACATGACCGATGACGCGTGTCTCTCGACGCTCAGCGCTGAGCTGGCCGACTTCGCCGCGATCGAGCGTGGCCCGCGCGAGTTCGGCTCGTTCATCGCCGTCTTCCGTCGCCCGCGGGTGGGCGACGAGCGGGAGTTCGAGAACCTCCTGTGGGGCATGCTGCAGCGATTGCACGATCGTGACGACGCGCCGTGGGCCGAGCGCGTGTCGCCCGACACGACGTCACCGCACTTCAGTTTCAGCCTCGGCGGCGTGCCGTTCTTCCTCGTCGGGCTGCATCCGCAGGCCTCGCGCATCGCGCGCCGTGCTCCGCTGACGACGGTCGTGTTCAACCTGCACGATCAGTTCGAGCAGCTGCGAGCTGACGGCGGCTTCGACCGGATGCGCGACGCGATCCGCCGCCGCGATGCTGCGTTGCAGGGTTCGATCAATCCGGTCGTCACCGATCATGGACGCTCGTCGGAGGCGCGTCAGTACTCTGGGCGGCACGTGGAGGACGACTGGCGTGCCCCGTTCACCGCGCACCCTTCGAAGGAGAATCCTGATGACTGACCCGCGACGCCCGCGCTCCCCCCACCCGCCGACGCCGCGGCCGCCGTACGCGGGCGGCCCCGAAGCTCCCGCCGACGGTTGGTCGCGCATCGCCCCGCAGACGGGGGTGCTCGTGCCGCTGGCGGCCGGTCAGGTGCTCGAGGTCGTCGACCCGTGTGGTGAGCAGGTGAGCGACTTCTACGCCGTCATGCAGGACGACATCGCCGAGTGCTTCTCGGCGGGGCGCACCGTCGACTACAACAACACGTTGTACCCATCGACGGGGCACCGGTTGTGGAGCAACCGCAGCAGCGTCATGGCGACGATCGTCGCGGACTCGGTGGGCATCCACGACATGACGGTGACGCCGTGCAGCCAGCAGACGTTCGACATCCTCTACCCCGAGTTCGACGGCGCCCCGCACCCGAGTTGCTTCGCGAACCTGTGCGGCGCGCTCGAACCCGTCGGCGTCGCGCCCGACCACATCGGCACGACGCTCAACATCTTCATGGACGTGTGGACGAGCCCCGACGGTGAACTGCACATCGACCCGCCGCCGACGCAGGCGGGCGACGTCTTCGCCATCCGCGCCGAAGCCGACCTGTTCGTCGGGCTGACGGCCTGCTCGGCCGAGAAATCGAACGCCGGCGTCTGCAAACCCATCGACTACCGGGTGCGCTGAGGCGCTGACGTCGCACCGGTCCTGTCAGCGAAAGTGGCGAAACAGGCGGCCGTTCAGGCCCCGTCGGGGCTCAGGCGCTCCGAGCAGAATGAGCATCGAGACGGCCCATGTTGTGTCACGAAAGCGCGAAATAGCGCGCGTTCATGACACACCATCCTTGGGTGGGGAGGCGTTGTGAGCCGACACGGCGCTCCGATGGTCAGCAGAACGTGACGCCCGACCCCGCCCATTTGGTGCCGTCCTTGATGAAGGACGCGACGTTGAGCGTCACGGTTGTCGTGCCGTAGCCGTCGACAGTCACGAGGTAACTGAGTGACACGGAGGCCGGGTTGGCGCTGCTCGTGCCGGAGGAGTTCGTGAGTGAGATGCCGATGTACGTGTTGCAGACCTGGGCTGTTGAACTGGCAGGACCACTGCAGCCGCCGTTCGGCGTGCCGGCTGTACCGGAGCCCGCGACGCCGGTGCCGCCCGTCAACGCGTAGCTCTTGCCCTGTGATGTACGACGCAACCGTCCCCTTGTGCGTGCTCGACGGGGCCTCCGTCATGCCCCCGAGCGCCCCGTCGTCACGCGTCAGCGCAGGTTCGTCGGCAGCTCCTCGAGCAGGCGCAGCCAGAGCTCCGACGACGTCGGGTAGCTCGGCACCGCGTGCCGAAGGACGCCGACCGGCACCTGGCCGACGATGGCGACCGTCGCCGCGTGGACGAGTTCGGCCGCCTCGTGGCCGACGAACGTCGCGCCGAGCAGGCACCCGGTGGCACGGTCGACGACGATCTTGGCGCTCCCCACACCGTCGTCACGCAGCAGAGCCGTACCCGCGGCGCTCGCGAACGGCACCGCGACGGTGACGACGTCATGCCCCGCTTCGCGCGCCTGAGCCTCGCTGGAGCCGACCGCCGCGACCTGCGGGTCCGTGAACACGACCTGAGGGACGGGAACGTCACGCGGCGGCGGCGTCTCGTGCGCGCCGGCGAGTCGGGCGCCGAGCACGCGCGCCTCGTACTTGCCCATGTGTGTCAGCGGCGCGCCGCCGCCGGCGTCACCGATGGCGTGCAGCCAGGTCGGCAGGCGCCCGGCGCGCACGTCGTCCGCGTTGACGCCGACCGCGTCGAGACCGACGTCGTCGAGGCGCGGGCGACGGCCGGTGGCGAGCAGGAGTTCGTCGGCGACGATCCGCTCGCTGCCCGATTCATCACGTTCGACGGTGAGCGTCACCGGCCCGCCGTGCACGCGACCGAGGCCGGTGTCGGCGGCGCCGGCGCGGCTGGCGTCGGTGATTCGGGTGGCGAGGCGGACGTCGACGCCGGCCGTACGCAGCGCGTCGAGGACGGCCGCGCCGGCGAATGGTTCCTGGTCCGTGAGCAGCGCATCACCGCGCACGAGCATCGTGACGCTGCTGCCGAGGGCGCTCATCCACGTCGCGGCCTCGCAGGCGACGACCCCGCCGCCGACGATGACGAGCCGGTCAGGCACCTCGACGACGCCCGTCGCGTCACGCGACCCCCAGGCGTGCAGGTCGGCGAACATCGGCGGGACGACGGGCACCGAACCCGTCGCCAGCACGAGGGCGACGCCCGCTTCGACGACGGTGCTCGCGCCGCCGTCCGAGCTCACGCTCACCGTCCTCTCGCTGACGAGACGTGCGTGGCCGCGCATGACGTCGAGGCCTGCGCCCGTCGCCCAGTCGAGCTGGGAGGTGTCGTCGTAGTCCGAGACCCACGCGTCGCGGCGTGCGAGGAGCGCTGCGACGTCGAGTTCGGCGGGCCGCAGGCCGGGCAGGTGCTCGCTGGTCGCCCTGACGTCGAGCGGGCGCAGCAGCGCCTTGCTCGGCATGCACGCGTAATAGGAGCACTCACCGCCGAGCAGTTCGCCCTCTATCAGCAGGACGCTCAGCCCACCGTCATGGGCGTACTGAGCGACGTTCTCGCCCGTCGGCCCGCCACCGACGACGATGACGTCGACGCGGCGCACGCCGTCAGGGCCGTCAGACTCGGACGGGCGGTGAGGATCGGTGGCCGCGTCCGGACTGTCGACGCGGGGCACACCGCCAGGACCCTTGGGCTCGGCGGGCATGCGTCCGTCCTTCGCCTTGGTCTCGGGTGCGCCGTGGACGAGGTCGACGTATTCGCGGTGACGCCCGATCCAGCCCTTGATGAACGGGCACAGTGGCAGCACGTCGTGAGTGCCGTCGGCGCGCACGTCGTCGAGCGCGAACCTCGCGACCTGTGAGCCGACGCCCTTGCCCTCGTAGCTCGGATCGACCTCGGTGTGCGTGAACACGATGCGCTGATCGGTGAGTTGATATTCGGCGAATCCGGCGAGGGCGTCACCGTCCCACGCCTCGTAGCGGTTGGCGTCGGTGTTCTTCGTCAACGTCAGGTCGGGCACGACGTTCTCCTTCGATGGGGTCGGGCTGAGCGAGTCGTGCGACGGGCGGTCCTCGTTGCGGGGCTGGGCGGATGGTCGGCGGGTTCGTCGCGATGCGACGTGTGTCGCGTTCGCGAGCCATCGTCACCCTCCGCCGCGCCCGCGACGGTTACGCGGGCGCAGGCGAACCGGGGGCATGGTCGGCGCGGGGATGCGCTCGACGTCGCCGACATATCCCTCGACCGAGCCGAAACGCTCTGCACCCGCCTCGTATTCGTCGCGCGCGAGGACGATCTCGTCGTGGCTGCGGCCGATGAAGTTCCACCACATCACGATCTCCTCCTCGAACGGCGTGCCGCCGAGCAGGATGACGCGCGCGGGCTCATTACCGACGTCGAGCGTCAGCGTCGCGCGGCCTTCGTCGACGCAGCCGAGGTCGCCGCGTTCGAGGCGCGCGCCGTCGAGGGTGACCGTGCCGGTGTCGACGAGGATGCCGTGCTCGAACCCCTCGTCGACATCGAGGGTGACACGCGCGCCCGCGTCGAGGCGCAATTCGGCGCCGAGCAGCGGCGTGTGCGTGACGATCGGCGAACCGGCGACGCCGCGCAGTTCGCCGATGAAGACGAGCGCCGAACCCTGACCGCTCGGTAGCGGCACGCACTCGGGCGCGTGATGTTCGAACGCGCGGTCGCCGTCGCGGGTCACGTCGGGCAGTGCCACCCAGAGCTGGACGCCGTGCAGCGTCTCGGTGCCGGGCGTCGAGACCTCGGAGTGGACGATGCCGTGGCCGCTCGTCATGAGGTTGACCTCGCCGGGGCGGACGACGGCGTGCGCGCCACCAGAATCATGGTGTTCGATGGCGCCCTCGAACAACCACGAGACCGTCTGCAGCCCGGTGTGGGGGTGCGGCGGCACATCCATGCCGACGCCGCGTTCCGGGCCGTAGTGGTCGACGAAGCACCACGCCCCGACGAACGAGCGGTCGCGGTGCGGCAGGGTGCGTCGCACCTCGAGGGCACGCAGCCCGCCGAGCGGAACCTGGCGGGGTGAGAGAACCTGAACAACACCCTCGACGGGGCGTTCTGCGGTGGGCGCCTCGTTCGCCTGGGCGACGATCGCACCTGCAGGGTCGAGTCCACCGGCGGCCCTGACGTCGGCGTCGGCGCCTGACGTGCGGGCACCGACGTCGCGGGTAGTGGTTCCAAGAGCGCCGTCGCGCGGGTATGGCGGGTGGGTGTTGTCGTGAACACCGTCGCCCTGGATGCCGGACGGGTAGGCGCCGGCGTGATGCGTGGTGTCGGTGCGGGCCCCTGTGTCCTGGGTGTCGTCGAGCATTTCAGCGCTCCCTGGTGTCGACCGTCAGCCCCGACGAATGGGGCCCTCATGTCACCCAAGCACCCACGGTGTGCAGGAGCAACAGTCGGCCGATCGTTGTGCACGAAAATCGCAGATGTGGACGAAAATCGCAGTTGGGTCGCTCTGCACCGTTAGGAGGGAGGTCGTGGGAACCGTCGCGCCGCGCAGGCTCGCTATCACTCACTCGCGCGTCGCTCCTGCCAAATCCCCAGCCTGTCATGCCGCAGATGAGTAGGACCCCCGCCGGGCGACTTCGTCGCTGATCCGGCGGGGGTCCTACTCATCTGCGGAGGGCGTGGGATTTGAACCCACGGTTGGTTTCCCAACTCCGGTTTTCAAGACCGGTGCACTCGGCCACTATGCGAGCCCTCCTCGTCGCTGCACCAACCGCGAACACCACGCGCAACGACCCTTCGAGCGCATCGTCATCGACGCTCCCAGCAGGGCCGAACCCAGGCGTCGCACGGCAACCGGGCAACGAGAAACCATCGTAAGGCACTGGCGCGCCAACGCAGATTGGGTAGGCTCGACGGCAAGTTGTCCGTTCACATGAAATGGAGCCACATCATGGGCAAGATCTCCTTCCTCGCCGGCGGCGTCGTCGGCTACGTCCTCGGTACGCGCGCTGGGGAGAAGCGCTACGAGCAGATCAAGAAGCAGGCCGACAAGGCCTGGAGCAACCCTGCCGTGCAGGACAAGGTCACCGCCGCGACGGAGACCGTCAAGGCCAAGGCGCCCGTCGTCGCCGCGGCTGTCGGCCAGAAGGCCGCTGACGTCAGCAAGGACGCAGCGCATGGCGTCGCGAGCAAGGCGTCGGACGCCAAGGACGCGACGACCTCCAAGGCCGCCGACGCGAAGGACGCCGTCTCGTCGAAGACGTCCGGCGGCAAGCACGCTGCGAAGGACGACAGCGACCTGCCCGAGACGATCCACCGCGACTCCAAGGGCGACCTTCACGCCGACACGAGCGGCTTCGGCCCCGGCGGCGAGAAGCTCCCCTGACCCCCACCCACTCGACTCGCCCTGACGCTCGAGGCGCACGACGTGCGACGAACCCCGCGTCAGGCGCGACATCTCGCGGGATTTCGCGTAGATTCGCAGACAGCGCGGCCTAACACAGCCCTTCGGGTGGCTGTCTCGGCCACGACCAGTCGGATAGAACAGGATTGATTCATGAACCGCAGTGACCTCGCCAGCACCATCGCCCAGCGCACCGGCGTCAGCGTCAAGGACGCCACCGCCGTCCTCGCCGGCCTCAACGACGTCATCATCGAGGCCGTCGGCCGCGGTGACAAGATCCAGCTCCCCGGCCTGCTCACGATCGAGCGTGTCGAGCGCGCCGCCCGCACGGGCCGCAACCCGCAGACGGGCGCTGAGATCGAGATCCCGGCCGGCTACGCCGCGAAGGTGACGGCCGGTTCCAAGCTCAAGGCCGCCGCCAAGGGCTGAACTGCCTGATCTGACGAAGGGGGCCGTTTCACCACATCGGGGTGAAGCGGCCCCCTTCGTCATGCCTGGCCGCGCGCCAGTCACCCGACAATGTTGCCCGGCTTTCGGGCAATCGATCCCCAGAAACCCGGGCAACATCGAGGTCAGCGCGGGGGCAGTGCACACGATCAGATGTAGACGGCAGGGTCGCTGAACGGGTCGTGCTCGACGGCGGGCACCCGCACCTTCGCGGGCACACCGACGGCGACGCCCGTCGCGGGCACGTCCTTGACGACGACGGCGTTCGCGCCGACCTGAGCGCCATCGCCCACGACGATCGGGCCGAGGATACGAGCGCCCGCGCCCACCGTCACGCCGTCCCCGAGCGTCGGGTGACGCTTGACCTTCGCGAGCGTCCGCCCACCCAGGTTGACGCCGTTGTAGAGCATGCAGTCGTCGCCGATCTCGCTCGTCTCCCCGATGACGACGCCCATGCCGTGATCGATGAAGAAACGCCGACCGATCGTCGCACCGGGATGGATCTCGACGCCGGTGACGGCCCGCGTCACCTGCGATCCGAGACGCGCCGGCAGCTTCCAGCGGCCGCCGCGCTGCCACATCGCATGCATGACCCGGTGGCTCCACACAGCGTGCAGACCGGGCGAGGCGAGCGCCATCTCCAACCGCGAACCCCCGGCGGGGTCGCGTGCGAGGGCCGCGTCGACGTCCTCGTTCATCGTCTCCAGCGCAGCCCTTGCACGCGTCAACGGGTTCTTCGCCACCGTCATCTCCTCGAACTCGACTCTCGCCCAACAGCTCTGCTCATCATCGGCGCACCCGCCCGGGGTGCCCGAACGCCGGGGCGCGCGGTGCAGCACCACGCGCCCGGCCGATGAGACGGATGTCAGTCGACGATGCCCTCGAACAGGATCGTCGACAGGTAGCGCTCACCGAAGCTGGGGATGATGACGACGATCGTCTTGCCCTTGTTCTCGGGGCGCGCTGCCACCTGCGAGGCTGCGGCGAGTGCGGCGCCGGACGACAGGCCGACGAGCAGCCCCTCCTGCGTCGCGGCCTTGCGCGCCCATTCGACGGAGGTCTCGGCGTCGATGTCGATGACCTCGTCGTAGATGTCGGTATTGAGGATGTCGGGCACGAAGTTGGCGCCGATGCCCTGGATCTTGTGCGGCCCGGCCTGACCGCCGTTGAGGATCGGCGACTCAGCGGGCTCGACGGCGATCATCTTCACGTCGGGCTTGCGCTCCTTGAGCACCTCGCCGATGCCGGTGATCGTGCCGCCGGTGCCGATGCCGGCGATGACGATGTCGACGGCGCCGTCGGTGTCGCGCCAGATCTCCTCGGCGGTGGTCTTGCGGTGCACCTCGGGGTTGGCCGTGTTCGCGAACTGGCGGGCGAGGACGGCGCCGTCACGCTCGGCGGCGATCTCCTCGGCCTTCGTCACGGCGCCCTTCATGCCCTCGGCGGCGGGGGTGAGGACGAGTTCGGCGCCGAAGCCCTTGAGCAGCGCGCGACGCTCCTTCGACATCGACTCGGGCATCGTCAGCACGACGTCGTAGCCCTTGGCGGCGCCGACCATGGCGAGCGCGATGCCGGTGTTGCCCGAGGTCGCCTCGACGATCGTCCCGGCCGGCTTCAGCTCGCCGGAGGCCTCCGCGGCCTCGACGATCGCCTTGCCGATGCGGTCCTTGACGGAGGCGGCGGGGTTGCTGAACTCGAGCTTCGCCGCGACGGTGACGTCGGGGGCGTCGATGATGCGGTTGATGCGCACGAGCGGCGTGTTGCCGATGGCCTCAGTGACGTTGGCGAGGATGGGCATGAGGGGGGCCTTTCGACGGTGGCGGCGCGTCCAATCTCGCCCCAAGGAGGCGAGCAGACGCGGTGCGATGACTGCTTATGACTTTACCAACTCTGCGTTATCTACGTTTATGCCCACGGGCCAGGCAATAGCACACGTGCTCGTTGACTAATTCGAAATGGACACGACATCGCCCCGCCCCCGGGTTACCGGCCGGTAGCCCCGTCTAGACTGGGGCCCATGTCAGCCCTCCAGATCGTCGCCGCAGTGATCTGCGTCGTCATCACCGTCATCGGCGTCTCGCTGCTCGTGCGCGCCGTGGCACAGATGGTGGCGCGGTTCAAGGTCGGCGCACCCGAAAAGCGCACGGACAACCCCGGTGCGCGAACCGTCACGTTGCTGCGCGAGTTCCTCGGACACACGCGCATGTCCCGCCTGCCGATCGTCGCCGTCGCGCACTGGTTCACGATGATCAGCTTCGGCATCCTGTTCTTCACCCTGGTCACCGCCTACGGCCAGATCTTCAACCCCGACTTCACGCTGCCGATCATCGGAACGTTCGCTCCCTGGGAGTGGCTGACCGAGTTCATGGCGTGGACGGGCTTCCTCGGCATCTGCTGGCTCATCTGGAACCGCCGCAAGAACCACCCGGGCCGTTCGGCCGGCAAGGACGGCCGCAAGTCGCGCTTCTTCGGTTCGTCGTTCTGGCAGGCCTACTACGTCGAGTTCACGATCTTCGGCGTCGGTCTGTGCATCGTCAGCCTGCGCGCGCTCGAGTACGCGCTGGGCCGCGTCGACGGCAGCCACCACGCGAGCGTCCTGCACTTCCCGATGACGTTTTTCCTCGGCAAGCCGTTCGAGTCGATCGGCAAGGACGGCCTCGAGCAGCTCATCGTCGTCATCGCCGCGATCAAGATCCTCATCTCGATGGCGTGGATGATCACGATCTCGCTCAACACGACGATGGGTGTTGCCTGGCACCGCTTCCTCGCGTTCCCGAACATCTGGTTCAAGCGCAACGCGGACGGCCGCACGGCCCTCGGCGCCGCGAAGCCGATGATGGTCGACGGCGAGCCGCTCAAGGACGTCGAGGAGCTCGAGCTCGACGAGGACACCGTCCTGGGTGTCGGCAAGGTCGAGGACTTCACGTGGAAGGGCCTGCTCGACTTCTCCACCTGCACCGAGTGCGGTCGTTGCCAGAGCCAGTGTCCCGCGTGGAACACCGAAAAGCCGCTGTCGCCCAAGCTGCTCATGATGACGCTGCGCGACCACTCCGCCGCGAAGGCGCCGTTCCTGCAGGCCGCTGCGGCCGCGTCCGGGCCCGTCGACGAGAAGGGCCTGCCGACGGTCGCCGACCACTCCGGCGTCGACCTGCTGCGCACGCCGCTCATCGGCTCGACCGGCTACGACATCGCGAACCCGCTGACGGCGTACAACCCGGCCGGCACCACCGCGAACGGTGACGCGGCCGGTGCCATCATCGACGAGGACGTCCTGTGGTCGTGCACGACGTGTGGCGCCTGTGTCGAGCAGTGCCCCGTCGACATCGAGCACGTCGACCACATCGTCGACATGCGTCGCTACCAGACGCTCATCGAGTCCGCGTTCCCGACCGAACTCGCGGGCCTGTTCAAGAACCTCGAGAACAAGTCGAACCCGTGGGGCATGTCGGCGCGGGCTCGCCTCGAGTGGGCCAAGGGCCTGCCGTTCGACGTCAAGGTCATCGGCTCCGACGTCGAATCCGCCGACGAGGTCGAGTGGCTGTTCTGGGTCGGCTGCGCCGGCGCCTACGAGGACCGTGCGAAGAAGACGACGCGCGCCGTCGCCGAGCTGCTGCACACAGCGGGCGTCGACTTCGCCGTCCTCGGTGACGGCGAGAGCTGCACCGGCGACCCGGCACGCCGCGCCGGAAACGAGATCCTCTTCCAGATGCTCGCCGGCCAGAACGTCGCGACGCTCAACGAGGCGAAGGCGAAGAAGATCGTCGTCACGTGTGCGCACTGCTTCAACACGATCAAGAACGAGTACCCGCAGATCGGGGGCGAGTACGAGGTCGTCCACCACACGCAGCTGCTCAACCGTCTCGTGCGCGAGAAGAAGCTGACGCCCGTCGCGGCGCCGGAGGAGTTCGCGCAGCAGCCGAAGGACAAGTCGGGCGCTGCGTCGACGGGCAAGTCGGTCACGTACCACGACCCGTGCTATCTCGGCCGTCACAACCAGGTCTACGCGCCGCCGCGCGAACTCATCGCGTCGCTGCCCGGCGTCGAGTACAAGGAGATGGAACGCTCCGGCGAGAAGTCCTTCTGCTGCGGCGCCGGCGGCGCCCGCATGTGGATGGAGGAGAAGCTCGGTGAGCGCATCAACCTCAACCGTACGAAGGAGGCCGTCGCCACCGGCGCCGACCGCATCGCCATCGGCTGCCCGTTCTGCCGCGTCATGATGACGGACGGCCTCACGGCCGAGCAGAGCGACGGCAACGCGCGCGAAGAGGTCGAGGTCGTCGACGTCGCCAACATGCTGCTCGCCGCGGTGCGTCGCGGTGAGGACACGAAGGCCGTCGACGAGGGCGCGACGCAGACCGTCTGAGCCGCCGCACCCGCCCGTCACGGGCACGAGGGTTGACACCCGGGGCGCTTCGTTCCGCTGAGAGATCAGCGGGACGGGCGCCCCGTTCGTCGTTTCATGGGGCGCCTCGGGCGGGGTTTGTTGAGCGAGGTTCGTTGAGCGGGGTTCGTCCATCCCAGTTCGCCTGCCAGGGTTCCGCTACTCACGCCCCCGCCTCGTGCGTCCAGATGCACCCGGGTGCATCTGGACGACGAGGCGGACCGGCGGCGCGGCCTCGTCATCCACAGGCAGTGACGGCCACGGGCCGTTTCGACGCTCTCGGGAGGGCTGATCCACAGGGTCGCGGCGCCCGGGCTGCGCGGGGGCGACGCAGGGACCTAGCGTCGCCGTCATGAGCACTCTCGGAGACGACATCCGGGCGCAGCAGCGGCGAGCCGACCTGCTCTCGAGCGACCTCGCACAGTCCGCCACGGATCTGCGCACGACCATCACGACGACGCAGTGGACGTCCGGTGCGGCCGACCATTGCCGCAGCGTCCTCACCTCGTTCGCCCGCGACCTCGACGCCTGCGGTGACGACGCGGCGTCGTTCGCGACCGACATCGGCCGGCACGCCGCATCGGTCGAATCGCATCAGACCAGCGTGACCAACGTCGTCATGGCGCCGATCGATCTCGCGCGCGATGGCCTGTCGAAGGTGGGCAAGGCCCTGCACCGCGACGAGAGCGAGGGTCCGTACGACTACTCCCACTACGGCGACTGGCGGGGATGACGATGACGCAGCCGTTCCTGCTCGTGCGAGCCCGTGCCGGGCAACACACGTCGTTGCTCGAGGTCACCTTCGCTGACGGGTTGTTCCGCCTCGCGAGCACCCGGGGCGCGAGCGTCCACGCCGCCGAGGACGTCGTCAGCGCCGTGCTACAGCTCGTCGTCGACGCCCCGCCCGACGCCGACGCCGACCTCGTCGTCATCGGCTGTCTGGACGAGGTCGCGACACCTTGCCTCATCGCAGCGCGCCGAGGCGGCGAGTGGTGCGACGTCGGGTTCGACGACGCAACACGCGACTGGTTCGACGTTCGCGCCGAGGTCGTGGCGGCACTCGTCGGCCTCCATGCGCAATCGGGCGCGCCGAGCGGCTGCCTCGCGGCTGGCGACGCCCAGGATGAGATGCGTCCCGACCCCGGATGGGAGCACGCCGCATGAGAGTCGACCCGCCCAGCTCGTCGGTGACAGGCACCGTCATCGCTAAGAAGAGCGCCGGCCCGAGCGCCGTCGACGCCAACCTCGCTGATCTGCGCACCCTCGCCGCCGCGCTGACGACGGCGCACGGTGACGCGAGCAGCGCTTCCACCACGAGCCTGTCGATCGGCTGGGGCCTGCCGTTCACCGGGGATGCCCTCTCCCCTGGCACGGCCACGACATGCGCCACGGCGTCACTCGATCTGGCGGCCACCCTGACGGCCACGGCGCTGCGCGCGCAGTTGCTCAGCACTCTCGTGAGCGCCTCGCTCGACGCCTACGAGCTCGCCGAAGCCTGCGCCGTCGCCCACATGAAAACAGCCATCGCGACGTACTCGCTGACGGTGACTCTGGCGAAGATCTCGATGCGCCAATGGACCGGCAACGCGCCCTCGCCCGATACGACCGCGATGATCGTCGGTGACGTCGTCGCCATCATCGACGCGAGACTGCCGGGTTCGTACGAGGAGAATGTCGCCGGCATCAACATCGGCCTCGTGCGTGCGCTGGGCACTCCGAACCCCGTCACCACCTCGATCGTCAGCGGGCCCGATGCGCCCCGGCCCGCACCCGCAGTGCGCAGCGTCGGCCAGAGCATGGGACGCATCGACGATCTGTACGAGAACGGCAACGACTCCGCCCACATCCAGGTGCAGCGCGTCGTCGACCCGGCCACTGGCCAGGGCCGCTGGATCGCGATGATCCCCGGCACCGCGACGTTCTCCTGGAACGCCCGCACGCCACTCGACGGCTCCGGCAACGTTGCCGCCGCGGCGGGTCTCGTCAGCGGTGGCGAAGTCGCCGTCCGGGATGCCTTGCGCGATGCGATGCAGCGTGAGGGCGTGCTCGGCAAGGGCGAGCCGGTCATGCTCGTGGGTCACTCGCAGGGCGGCATGGTGATGACGAACCTCGCGCGCCGTCGCTCCGACGGTCTCAACGTCACCCACGTCACGACGTACGGTTCGCCGGTCGGGGCCGCCAAGCTCCCCGCGGGGGTGCGTACGCTCAACATCGAGAACTCGGCTGATTTCATCCATCGCATCGACGGGCGGGCCACCGGTGACGGCGACCCTGGACGCGTCCGACTCGTCATCGACGACCCGACGTCGGCGGTGACCGCGAAGGGTTCGACGAGCATCATCGAGCCGCACTCGCACGAGAAGTATCGGTGGAACTACGAGGCCGTCATGGGTCAGGAACGCGGACGCCCCGGCCCGCCGAGCGCCGCCGTCGACTTCGAGACCAGCGCGGCGCCGTTCTTCGAGGGCGAGGCTCGCACCTACCGGTACGACGCCTCGCGCGAGCCCGGCGTCGAAGCAACGCAGAACGCCGTCACGCCGACGCTGACGTGCACGTCGGAGACGACGCACAAGCCGTCACCGACGCCGAACTTCGGCGTCGGCCCCGCCGGGCAGTACCGGGTGACCTCGCCATGACCGCGCCCCTCCGCGATTACTGTCCCCACCGGCGATTTTCGTCTGCAGTCGCGGGGCCGCTGCCGGTGCGCCGTCAGGGCCTGGAGGCCGGGCTGACGGTTTCGTCCCCGGCGCTCTACGTCTCGACGTTCTCCACACCGGTTGCGGGGATGGCGCGGTCGCCGTCACCCGGGGCGGCACCGTCGAGCAAGTGGTCGATGAGGAACCGCGACGTCTCACGGTGCCAGCGCGGCGCGCCCCACAGCATCGCGTGCCAGCCCGGCATCGAGACGAAGCGGGCGTCGCCCCCGAGGGCCGCGACGTCGTCGATGAGCTTCTTCGTCGCGACGGGGTTGGTCACGGTGTCGCGTCGGCCGTGGATGCCGAGCAGCGGGATGGTGCGGAACGTCGCGGGCTCGGACGCTTCTGCCGCCCACGGCGCGAGCGCCACGACGGCGGCGACGTCCTCGCTGCTCGCGATGTCGAGCGCGACCCGCCCACCCATCGAGTGGCCGGCGATGGCGATCGGCACGCCCGGGTAGCGATCGCGCAGCTCGCCGAGAGCCCAGCGTGTGTCCTCGACGGCCGGCTTCTCCGGCTCGTTCCACCCACGGACGGCGAGGCGCAGCGTCGCACCCCCGATTCGGCCGTGGCTACGACGCTCGACGTCGCGCGCGAACGGCACGATGCGCAGGTAGGCGGGGTCACCGCGACGCATCCGCAGGTGACCTTCGACGTCGCCTCCGTGGACGAACAGCACGATCGCCTCGGGGTGACGCACGCGCGGCATCGTCAGCAACGGACTCGCGACGACGGCCGCACCACCGCGCTTCGTCGTCGCCGGACGCTGTGGCGCCTCCACGCTCAGGGGGGCGTCGACGGCAGCCGAACCGTCTTGCGCGGGAGCGTCAGGAGCGGCGGCACCCCCGGCGCCGGCCCGCCCGCCGTCGCGGTCCGCCCTGCCGTCATCCTGCTCGTCCCCGTCGTCCTCACCCTCAGGACGATGCACGTGCGGCATGGGCGTCGGCGGGTTGGTGGACGCCAGCACGTCGGACTCGCGACGCGTCGTTGCGGCACGCTGCGGTGCCCTCACGGCGTCGGCGTCGTCATCGACGGTGACACCGTCGAGCGCCTCGTCGCCGAGTTCGTCGTCGCGCAGCAGCGCATCGGCGGCGTCGGCGGCGAGGCCGACCACTTTGTCGCCGAGGGAGGTCTCGTCGACGGGGGTGGCTTCACCGTCCGGTACGCGCGGAGAATCTGCTTGCCCCGGGGCGACCTCGACCTCGAGCTCGGAGCCGAGACGACGGCTGAGCTCGACGGCCGCGCGCGCCGGCAGCGACGTGACGTCGTCGTCGCTCTCGTCGGCCATCGTCAGACGTCGGTGCGGTGGAAGGAGGAGAAACTGCGGCTCGCGGTGGGGCCGCGCTGGCCCTGGTAGTGCGAGCCGTATTCGGAGCTGCCGTAAGGGTGTTCGGCGGGGGACGTCAGCTGGAAGAAGCACAGCTGGCCGATCTTCATGCCCGGCCACAGCTTGATGGGCAGCGTCGCGACGTTGCTCAACTCGAGCGTCACGTGGCCGGAGAAACCGGGGTCGACGAAGCCCGCCGTCGCGTGCGTCAGCAATCCGAGGCGACCAAGCGACGACTTGCCCTCGACACGAGCGGCGACGTCATCGGGCAGCGTGATCTGCTCGTAGGTCGAGCCGAGGACGAACTCGCCGGGGTGCAGGATGAACGGCTCGGACGCGTCGACCTCGACGAGGCGCGTCAGTTCCGGCTGCTCGGCGGCGGGGTCGATGAAGGGGTACTTGTGGTTGTCGAACAACCGGAAGAACTTGTCGAGGCGCACGTCGATGCTCGACGGCTGGATCATCGACGGTTCGTACGGGTCGAGCACGACCCGGCCGGAATCGATCTGGCTCTTGATGTCACGGTCCGAAAGCAGCACACGGCTACGGTAATCGACGCGCGTCTGCCGCGGCCCCGCTCTCACTCATCGGCGCCGTCGGTGGCGAGAGACCGACACACCGTCCGTCATGACATGCACGTACGGCGCGGACGCGCTAGAGTACGAGGCGCTTGATCGACGCGCCGGACGTTCACCAGGACGGGCGCCGGACAGGCAAGAACCCCGCCGTGGCGGGGCTCGCGAGTGTAGTTCAATGGTAGAACATCAGCTTCCCAAGCTGAATACGCGAGTTCGATTCTCGTCACTCGCTCCAAGCATGTGAAAGGGGCCGGATCCGATGGGATCCGGCCCCTTTCGTCATTCTTGCTCGGCCTCGCCGGGACGCGAGGTCGGCTGTGGCTCCTTCGAGCACTGCGCACACCGCCCCAGCAGCGCCCCGTGCTCGGCGTCGAGCGTGAACCCCGTCAGCTCCTTGATTCTTGCGGCGAGTGGCGCGAACTCGGCCACGTCGACGTCGACGAAGCGCCCGCACGTGTCGCACTGCAGGTGCGCGTGGGCGTGAGGCTCGGCCACGTGCCCGGTGACCTCGTGCCCGGCGGCATCGCCCTCCCCCGAGTCCCCATCCGATGCACCAACATCGGCCTTCGCCCCCTCACGCGCCACGTCGGCCGCCAGGTGGTAGATCGTCGCGCCGCCCGGAACGTGGGTGTGCGTGACGATGTCAGCGTCGACGAGAGCCTGCAGCGAGCGGTAGATCGTCGCGCGGTGGATACCCGGTTCGACCTCGTCGACGAGCGCCGCGACGGCGTCGGCGTCGGCGTGACCCGGTTCGCGGCTCAGCACGTCGAGGACGGCGCGCCGCCCCGGCGTCACGCGTTCTCCGCGGGCCCGCAGTCGCGCGAGGGCTGCGTCGCGGCGGGCATCGCTCGGGCTCGCGTCCGCGCGCAGGTCAACGCTCGCTGCAGCACCACGTGCGTCAGGGCTTCGAGGGGTCATGCCTCCATCGTCCGGGCTCCCCACCGGCGAGGCAAACCGAGCACTCAGCACATCGTCACGTACTCATGAGTAGACTTACCGGCGAGTAGCGCCTGGATCATCGCGCTGCACCCCTACCGATCTCGGAGGACATCTTGTCTCACTACAAGAGCAACGTTCGCGACCTTGAGTTCAACCTCTTCGAGGTCTTCAACCGTCAGGACGTGCTGGGCACCGGCATCTACGAGGACGTCGACGTCGACGTCGCGAAGGACATCATCGGCCAGGTCGCGAAGCTCGCCGAGGGTGACCTCGCGGCGAGCCTCATCGACTCCGACCGCAACCCCCCGGCCTACGACCCGGAGACCAAGTCGGTCACGATGCCGGAGTCGTTCAAGAAGTCCTACAAGTCGTACATCGACGCCGGCTGGGGCATGCTCGACGCCCCCGTCGAGCTCGACGGCATGAAGGTGCCGCCGTCCGTGCGCTGGTCGCTCGCCGAACTCGTCTGCGGCGCCAACCCGGCCGTCCACATGTTCTCCGCGAGCTACGCGTTCGCGTCGCTGCTGTACTTCATGGGCAACGACGAGCAGAAGAAGCTCGCCAAGCACATCGTCGACGGCGGCTGGCACTGCACGATGGTGCTGACCGAGCCCGACGCCGGTTCTGACGTCGGCGCCGGCCGCACGAAGGCCACGCAGAACGACGACGGCACGTGGAACATCACGGGCGTCAAGCGCTTCATCACCTCGGCCGAGTCGGACATGGTCGACAACGTCGTCCACTTCGTCCTCGCCCGCCCTGAGGGCGCCGGCCCCGGCACGAAGGGCCTGTCGCTGTTCATCGTCCCGAAGTTCCACGTCGACCTCGAGACGGGTGAGCTCGGCGAGCGCAACGGCGCATACGTGACGAACGTCGAGGACAAGATGGGCCTCAAGGTCTCCACGACCTGCGAGGTGACGTTCGGTGACGGTGCACCCGCCGTCGGCACGCTGCTCGGCGACGTCCACGACGGCATCGCACAGATGTTCAAGGTCATCGAGAACGCCCGCATGTTCGTCGGCACGAAGGCGATCGCGACGCTGTCGACCGGCTACCTCAACGCGCTCGAGTACGCCAAGGAGCGCGTCCAGGGTGCCGACATGACGACGCCGCAGAAGGACGCGCCGCGCGTCACGATCACGCACCACCCGGACGTGCGCCGCAGCCTCATGCTGCAGAAGGCCTACGCCGAGGGTCTGCGTTCGCTCGTCATGTACACCGCGTGCCAGCAGGACGTCGTCGACCAGGCGACGAAGGGCAACCCGGCCGCCGAGCTCGAGGAGGGCAGCCCCGCCGAGATGGCGGCGCGCCTCAACGACCTGCTGCTGCCCATCGTCAAGGGCGTCGGTTCGGAGCGCGCGTGGGTGCTGCTCGGCACCGAGTCGCTGCAGACGTACGGCGGGTCGGGCTTCCTCAAGGAGTACCCGCTCGAGCAGTACGTGCGTGACGCAAAGATCGACACGCTCTACGAAGGCACGACGGCCATCCAGGGCCTCGACTTCTTCTTCCGCAAGATCGTCAAGGATCAGGGTGTCGCCCTCGGCATGCTGCAGAAGGAGATCGAGACGACGATCGGCCAGGCTCCCGAGGCCCTCAAGCGTGAGGCGGGTCTGCTCGCGCAGGCCGCGACGGACCTCAAGGACATGGGTGAGTTCATGTTCGGAGCCGCGATGGGTTCGCTCGAGAAGCCGACCGAGGCGTACAAGATCGGCCTGACGTCGACGCGTCTGCTGCTCGCTGCGGGCGACGTCGTCATCGGCTGGCTGCTGCTGCGGGCCGCCATCGTCGCGCAGGCCCGCCTCGAGGCGGGCGACGCCGGCAAGGACACCGACTTCTACACCGGCAAGGTTGCCGCGGCGCAGTTCTTCGCGCGCACCGTGCTGCCGCGCATGGCGTCGGAGAAGGCCATCACCATCGCCGAGGACGGCTCGCTCATGGACGTCCCGGAGAGCGCTTTCTGATCTGACCTCACCGGTCTCGACCAGAACCGCTGCGGCCCGGCTCCCTCACGAAGGGAGCCGGGCCGCAGCGATTCCGCGACGCCCCACATGACGCGTAGACGCACGATGTGGGGAGGCGCACCGCGACCCACTCGGTGCGCAACTGCAGCGAATGGGGGCGCGCGTCAGGCGTCGATCGCCGCCACCGCGTGACGCGCGATGGCAAGCTCTTCGTTCGTCGGGACGACGCACACGGTCACAGGCGATCCTGCCGCGGAGATGATGCGCGCGTCATGATCGTCGGCGCTGTTGGCGGCTGCGTCGAACGTCACGCCGAGCCACCCGAGACGGCGGCACACGGCCTCGCGGATGGCGGCGTTGTTCTCGCCGACGCCGGCGGTGAACGTGATGACGTCGACGCCCTCGAGCGCCGCCGCGTACGCGCCGATGTACTTGACGAGCCGGTGCACGTAGACGTCGAATGCGAGCTGCGCCGTCTCGTCACCGTCGTCGACGCGCCGCATGAGGTCGCGGAAGTCGCCTGACCCCGTCAGTCCGAGGATGCCCGACTTCTTGTTGAGCAGCGTGTCGATCTCGTCGACGCCGAGCCCCGCGACACGGTTGAGGTGCAGGACGACGGCCGGGTCCATGTCGCCACCACGCGTGCCCATGACGAGGCCCTCGAGCGGCGTCATGCCCATCGACGTGTCGACGGCGCGGCCCCCGTCGATCGCCGAGATCGACGCGCCGTTGCCGAGATGGCAGATGATCTGCTTGAACCCCTCGACGGGACGTTCGAGAAACTGTGCGACCCGCGCCGAGACGTACTCGTGCGACGTGCCGTGGAAGCCGTAGCGACGGATGGCGTGCTCCTTCGCGAGCTTCGCGTCGATCGCGTAGGTGTACGCGGAGGCGGGCAACGTCGAGAAGAACCCGGTGTCGAACACGGCGACCTGCGGCAGGTCGGGAAAGATGCGCCGAGCCGCCTCGATGCCGAGCGCGTGCGCCGGATTGTGCAGCGGCGCAAGGGTTCCGAGGCGTTTGATCTCGTCGAGCACGTAGTCGGTGATCATCTCGGGGCCCGTGAAGTTGCGCCCGCCGTGCACGACGCGGTGACCCACGACGACGACGTCCGCGTCCTCGATCGGCAACCCCGTCTCGGCCATGACCTTCGTCATCTCCTCGAGGGCGACGCCGTGGTCGGCCATGTCGACGTCGTGCGTCGTCTTCTCGCTGCGGTACTCGTGCGTGATCGTGCCGCCCGAGTCGCCGACGCGCTCGGCGAGGCCCTTGACGACGAACTCCCCCGTCACCGGGTCGACGATCTGGTACTTGAGCGAACTCGACCCCGCGTTGATGACGAGGACGTTGCCGGCCCCGCCGTCCCGCTCGCTGCTCGGCGCCTGCGCCACGTCGTTCATGCCTTCTCCTCCTGCGCCTGCACGGCCGTGATGGCGATGGTGTTGACGATGTCCTCGACGAGCGCGCCGCGCGACAGGTCGTTGACGGGCTTGTTGAGCCCCTGCAGCACCGGGCCCATGGCGACGGCACCCGCCGAGCGCTGCACGGCCTTGTACGTGTTGTTGCCGGTGTTGAGGTCGGGGAAGATCAACACCGTCGCGCGCCCTGCGACGGGCGAGTCGGGCATCTTCGACTTCGCGACGCTCGGTTCGACGGCCGCGTCGTACTGGATCGGCCCGTCGACGGCGAGTTCCGGCGCGCGCTCGTGCACGAGTTCGGTTGCGGCCCGCACCTTCTCGACGTCGGCGCCGCTGCCGGAGGTGCCCGTCGAGTACGACAGCATCGCGACGCGCGGCTCGATGCCGAACGCCGACGCCGTCTTCGCCGAACTGATCGCGATGTCGGCGAGTTGCTCGGCGTTCGGGTCGGGGTTGACGGCGCAGTCACCGTAGACGAGCACCTGATCGGCGAGCGCCATGAGGAACACGGAGCTGACGATGTCCGCGTCGGGCGCCGTCTTGATGATCTCGAAGCTCGGCTTGATCGTGTGCGCCGTCGTGTGCGCTGCGCCGCTCACCATGCCGTCGGCGAGCCCGAGGTGGACCATCATCGTGCCGAAGTACGACACGTCCTGCACCGTCTCGCGGGCCAGCTCGATCGTCACGCCCTTCTCCTTGCGGATCTCGGCGTACTCGGCGGCGAACTTCTCGACGAGCTCCTCGTCGTGCGGGGAGACGATCGAGGCGGACGAGATGTCGAGGCCGTTGCTGCTCGCGAGCGCCTTGATCTGCGTCTCGTCACCGAGGATCGTCAGTTGCGCGATGCCGCCGCGCAGCACCTCGTCGGCAGCCTTGAGGATGCGCAGATCGTCACCCTCGGGCAGGACGATGTGCTTGCGGGCGCTGCGCGCGCGATCGAGCAGACGGTGGCCGAACATCAGTGGCGTGACGGCGGCCGCCTCGTCGATGTCGATGGCGGCGAGGAGGCCGTCGGCGTCGATGGCTTCGCCGAACGCACGCAGCGCCGTCTGCTTCTTCACGACACTGCCGGAGCTGAGGGCGCTGCGCGTGCGCGCCAGGGCTGCCGTCGTCTCGAAGGTGCCCGAATCTGTCACGAGGATCGGCACGTCGAGCTTCGTGCCGTCGAGCAGCTGCTGCACGCTCTCCGGCGGGCGATAACCGCCCGTCAGGACGATGGCGGCGAGCCCGGGGAACGTGCCGGACTGATGCGCGAGGACGAGCCCGGGCAGGATGTCGTAGCGGTCGCCGGGGGCGATGACGGTGACGTCCTCGACGAGGCGCGTCAGCACGTTCGGCAGTGACATCGCAGCGACGACGAACCCGCGCGACTCGCGCTGCAGCCACTCAGGATTGCCGCGCCACAGCTCGGCCCCGGCGGCTTCTGCGAGCGCCGCGACGGTGGGTGCGACGAGCAGGGGCACCTCGGGAATGACGCCGGCGACGGGCACCGAGGCCGTCTCGGCGTCCTTCGTCAGGGCGAGGCGGATGCCGGTGACGTCCCCGCTCGTGGCGCGGTTGACGACGATCGCGACGGGCGTCGCGTGCCTCGCGCGCAACTGTTCGCAACCCATGACGGCGACCTGCGCGATCTGCTCGGGGGTGCGCTCGCGCCCGTGGACGACGAGGACGACGGGCGCGCCGAGGTTCGCGGCGACCATGGCATTGATCTCGGCTTCGCGGCCGGTCGAGACGTCCGCGAAGTCGCTGCCGAGCACCATGACGAGATCGGCGTCGGCGGACACCTCGTCAAAACGGGCCAGGATCGTTGCGAGCGAGCCCGACTCGTCATCGTGCATCTGGTCGTAGGTGACGCCGAGCGCGTCGTCGTAGGCCTGGTCGACGGCCGGGTGCGACAGCAGCAGGTCGACGACCTTGTCGCGGGAGCTGGTGGCAACGGGCCGGAAGATCGCGATGCGCCCGGCCTGGCGCGAGAGGAGGTCGAGCAGCCCGTAGGCCACGGTGGACTTGCCGGTTTCACCTTCGGCTGAGGTGACGAAGACACTGCGCGTCATGGTTTCCACCCTAGGCGAGAGCGGTGACAACCCGTCCGCGACCTTGGTCCTGTGCGTCGGGCGACGCGTCCGCCCGAGTCAGCCGTGCGGCGGTACCGATCACCACGCCCGACGAATGTGGAGAAAATGGCAGATGTGGACAGGAATCGCAGATGGGTCAGCGGGTCGCGGCGAGCGCAGCCAGGCGGCGCAGCGCAAACTCGTAGCCCTGGACACCACACCCGACGATGACGGCCACCGCCTTGTCGCTCAAGTACGAGTGGTGGCGAAACGCCTCGCGCGCATGGACGTTCGAGATGTGCACCTCGACGAACGGCGCCTCGAAACTCGCGAGAGCATCCCGGATGGCGACACTCGTGTGCGTGTACGCCCCCGCGTTGATGACGATGCCCGCGCTGTCGTGACGGATGCGCTGGATCTCGTCGACGAGCGCCCCCTCGTGGTTGCTCTGGAAGCACTCGACGCCGAACCCCAGCTCATCACCGACCCGCACGGCGAGCGTCTCGACGTCAGCGAGGGTGTCGGCACCGTAGATCGACGGTTCGCGCTCACCGAGCAGGTTGAGGTTCGGGCCGTTGAGGACGTGCAGCGTGCGAGTCATGGGCCCATTGTCGTCGGGTTCGGGCGACGGATCCAGGTGGTGCCCCGGTGGGCCCCGGTGGTGGTTCCGCGGCGCCTCGGGCATCCGTCACACCGCGTCCGCGCTACGCCCCGTGCTGCGGTGACCGAGCACCCCCACCGTCACGACGAGCAAGCCCATCGCGACGGCAACGATGACGAACACCGGTGTACTGCCGTGGTCTTCGAGCACCGGCAGCAGGATGAACGGCAGGAACGCCGTGACGAGCTTGCTCAACGAGTACGCCGCGCCGGCAGCCGTGCCACGGATCGCCGTCGGGTACGAATCGGCGAGATACACGTGGTACGCGTTCGAGAACAGGTTCGACGCGCACGAGTACAGGAAGCCGGCGGCGATGATCTGAGCCGTCGACGACGCGAATCCGAACCACAGGCCGAAGATCGCCATGAGCGTCGCCGTCGCCATGACGAGGTACTTGCGCTCGATGCGCTCGACGATCGGCACGGCCAGCAGCGACCCGAGCGGGTAGCCGAGGTAGCTGAGCGCGACGAACAGCAGCGAACTCGTGACGCTGTAGCCCTTCGCGACGAGGACGAGCGGCGCCACTGTCCCGAAGCCGTAGTAGCCGAACACCTCGAGGGCCGACAGCAGCCACAACATGATCGTGCGCTTCGTGTACGGCGCCTTGAACAGCGACGCCATCGAGACCTGACGGGACGCGACGGGCGTGAGCGACGCGTCCGGCTCGGCGAGGGTGTGGCCCTCGGCGCGCGCGGCGTCCTCGAACTCGCGCGTGATCGCGTCGGCCTCGTCGTGACGGCCCTGCGCCTCGAGCCAGCGTGGCGACTCGGGCAACCCGGTACGCACGGCCCACACGACGATCGAGCCGATCGCGCCGAAGACGAACAGCCAGCGCCATCCGTCGATGCCGAACGGCGTCATCGGCACGAGCCAGCGCGCGAGGAAGCCGACCGTCGGCACCCCGAGGAAGCTGATCGTGTACGCCCACGAGATGAACTGCCCGCGCTTGTTCTTCGGCAGGATGTCGGACAGGTAGGAGTCGCCGAGCGCGTACTCGCCGCCGATGCCGATGCCCGCGAAGAACCGCGTGATGACGAGCCACGCCGCGTTCGGGCTGAACGCGCCCGCGAGCGAGAACGCCGAGTAGAGCGCGAGGTTGACCATGAACGCCTTGCGCCGCCCGATGCGGTCGGCGAGGCGCCCCATGAACAGCGCCCCGATGAACTGCCCGATGAACGCCGACGCGAGCACCCACTTGAGCACGTCGCCCTTCAGCGCGAAGTCTTCCTTCAGCACAGCGGCGATCGTCGAGGCGAGAAAATTCTCGTACGCGTCGAAGAACAACCCGAGGCCGATGACGCCCGTGGCGAGCAGATGCTTGCGTGTGATCGGGAGCCGGTCGAGGCGTGCGGCGACCGACGTCCCCGTCGCGGATGCCACCGACGCATTGGGCAGCGATGCTTCTGTCATCGCGGCAGCCTAGCCGCGGTGAGACTCGCGCACTAGGTTGAGGCCAGACAGCGATACACGGCATGCGGTCGGCTCGGGCCGACGGCATGGCGGTGGCGACGGACGGACGATGCTCGGCCGCCACACCCACGTGACGAGAGGACACCCGAATGCAGCGCGAATCCCGCGACGCTCACATCCGCCGCTACTACGAGGTCGTCGACGCCGGCGACGTCGAGGGCGTGCTCGACATCTCCACCGACGACGCCACCTACTGCCGCCCCGGATACGAACCCATGGCCGGCCGCGAGGCGCTGCGGGCGTTCTACTCGGGCGATCGCGTCATCGAATCGGGGCGCCACAGCGTCACGTCACTGCTCATCGACGGCGACGAGGCGTTCGTGCGCGGCGAGTTCAACGGGGTGCTCAAGGACGGCAGCGACGCGCACCTCGAGTTCGCCGACTTCTTCCGCTTCGGCGCCGACGATCGCATCGCCTACCGCCAGACGTACTTCTACGCTCCGCTCGTCTGACGCCGGGGCACGCTTCGAAGGGGTGCTGACGTCACGTCGGCGGAGCATCGATTCCTCGACGTGCTGAACACCGCCCGTGCGGGCGCACTGCCTGAGAGCGGCGACCCCGCATCGCCGAGTTGCAGCTCCCGGGGCCGGCAAGAGCAGACGTGATCGTCAGACGCCGCGCAGGTCGAGCGTCAGCGTGCGGGGGCCGTCGCCGGTGATGACGAGGGGGATGCCCCAATCCTGTTGGTAAAGATGGCAGGCGGCGTGCTCGGGCACCTCGCCGGTGTCGGGGTCGCCGTCGCAGGCGGCTGCGCGGACGCTGACGTGCAGGATGGCCGAGCCGACGCTCTCGTCGATCGTCAGCGTGCGCGTGAGCCCCTGCTGCTTGCCCGCTCCGTCGCGTAGGAACGCCTCGGGAGAGCTGCTCACCTGCAGCATCGTCGGGTCGCCGTAACGGTGGTCGAGTTTCTGCCCCGCCGGCGGCGTGAACGTGACGACGAGTTCCACTGCGCCCGAGGCGATCTCGCTCGGCGGGCGCTGCGTCTGCTGCGCATCGCCCTCGATGCGTTGCGCTTCGGCGGTCAGCGCCACCGGCGTCAGACGATGGGCGTTCGACTCGACGACGAGCAGGTGTGCATCAGCGTCCACCTCCCCCGGGACGACGATGACGTCGCTCGGTTCGGCCAGGCCCGTGGCGAGCGTCGTCACCTCGCCGCTCGACGGGTCGAAGCGCCGAATCGCGCCGTTGTACGTGTCGGCGACGGCGACGGATCCGTCGGGTAGTTCCGTGACACCGAGGGGATGCTGCAGCAGCGCCGCGTCAGCCGCGCCGTCGACGTGGCCGAAGTCGAACAACCCTTGCCCGACGTGGGTGGTCACCTCGAAACCCTCGTCGCTCACGCTGAGGCTGCGCAAGGCACTCGTCTCGGAGTCGGCGACCCAGACGTGTGAGCCGTCCGCGCTCGTCGCGAGACCGCTGGGCTGCGCGAACCAGGCGTCGTGGGCGGCGCCGTCGCGGATCCCCTCGTTGCTCGTGCCTGCGAGCACGGCGACGGTGTTGAGCTCGGGGCTCTCGCCCAGATGCAGCGCCCACAGCTGGTGCGTGCCCGCCATCGCGATGATGACGCGGTCGTGCCACCACGCGAGATCCCACGGCGTCGACAGCGCCTGACGCAGCGCCGGGCCGCCGCCGTCACGTTCGCGCAGCTGCTCGCCTGTGCCCGCGACGGTGCGAATCCGCCCGTCACTCAACCGAATCGCCTTGATCTCGTGGTTGACGCTGTCCGCGACGAGCAGGTCGTCGCCGGTGCGTGCGCGAGCCTCTTCGGGAAGGAGCAACAGCCCCTGTGGTTCGTTGAACACCCCCGGGCCGCCGTAGCGCGCGAGCTCCGTCTCGCCGTCCTCGGCGAGGTGCACGACCTGGTGGTGCGCGGTGTCGCTGACGAAGAAACCCCCGCTCGTCAGGTGCTCCCCGGCACCCGCGGAAGAGGCGGCGTCGTCCGCGCTCTGACGGCCCGTGGGCTGCGCCTGCACCGGGCGCGCCGGCGCGGTGATGACCTTTCCCGGGAAACGCAGCAACGTCTCGGGGGCAGGCGGCGCGACGTACGGACCGTCACCGCGACGCAGCGTCCCCTTGGTCGTGTGCTCGGCGATGAGGTCGTCGATGAGCACGCTCAATCCGTGCGCGTGTCCTTCACCGGACATCGACGCGACGATGTAGCCCTCCGGGTCGAGGACGACGAGCGTCGGCCACGCGCGCGCCGCGTACGCCTGCCACGTCGTGAGGTCGGGGTCGTCGAGGACGGGGTGGTGCACCGCGTACCGCTCGACGGCGGCTTCGAGGGCATCGCGATCGGCCTCGTGCTCGAACTTCGGCGAGTGCACGCCGATGAGGACGAGCTGGTCGCCGTATTTCTCTTCGAGCGGGCGCAATTCATCGAGCACGTGGAGACAGTTGATGCAGCAAAACGTCCAGAAGTCGAGGACGACGACCTTGCCGCGCAGGCTCGTCAGCGTGATGTCGGCGCCGCCGGTGTTGAGCCAGCCCCGCCCCGTCAGTTCCGGCGCCCGAAGTTTCATGACCGCTACCCTACGCGCCCGATCTTGCGTCACGAACGCATGCAATACCGCGCGTTCACGACGCAAGATCAGCGGCTGCACCGGCCAAGGCTGACTCACGTCGCCGAGCACGTCGCCGATCAACACCTGACGCTTGAGCTTGGGCAGCAGCCGCAGGGCGTGCATCATCGCCTCGGGCCGCGCCATTCGTCGTTGCGCCACCATGCTGAGGACGGTCGCCGCCGCACGATCACTGCGCAGCCATGACGCCAACCGCGCAGGCCTGCCAGCATCACCGCCTCTCGCCGTCAGCCCAGGCGGAATTGCCGGCGTTGAGCACGGCGGCCAAGATGGGTGATCGTTCGTCTCACCACCCAGCTGCGAGCACGTGCACCGCCTGTGTCCCGTGCACGCGGAATCGCCCCGCGACCACGTGCGTCCGGATCTGATGACGCGTGATGCCCAGCTGACGTAGTTGCCCCCGCGACACCACCCCGAACATTTCGACGCCAGTTCGCAGGCGTCAACGTGGGTCGCTTGCGCTGAAGTCACCCTCCGAGGGTGCCCGAATCGGGGTGGCGCGCGCTGAGGCCCTGTGGACAACCCGACCTTGGGTCATGAACGCGCGGTATGGCGCGCGTTCATGACACAACATCCGGGCCGCGGTCAGAGGCGACGGTCGCTCAGGACGGGGAAGGCCTCGCGGGTCGCGGCGACATCGTCGAGGTCGATGTCGAGGGTGATGGTGCGTTCGCCGCGCCCGGCTTCGGCGAGCACCTCACCGGTCGGCGAGACGATGGCCGAGTTGCCGCCCATCTCCGTACCGGCGTGCGTGCCGGCGGTGTTGCAGGCGATGACGAACACCTGGTTCTCGATGGCGCGAGCCTGCAGCAGCGTGCGCCACGCCGCGATGCGCGCAGCCGGCCAAGCGGCAGGGATGACGAACACCTGGGCGCCCGCGTCGACCTGCTTGCGGTACAACTCGGGAAAACGCAGGTCGTAGCACGTCGACAGACCAACCTTGACGTGGCCGTCGGGCGCAGATGCACCACCCCTTGCATCGTCGGCGACACTCGCGGCGGGGGCATCGTCCACCTCGCTGGAGGTGCTCATGTCGCCGTCGAGGTTGACCCCCGCCAGTTCGGCGCCCATCGCCCATTCGCTCTGTGACGCCTCGACGCAGGCCTCCGGGTTCGCCGGGTCGCAGACGGCGCCGTCGTCGGCTGCGACTTCGGCGGCCATGGCGCCACCCGCCCTGTCACCCAGCGCCAGGTCGAGGACGATGACCTCCTCGCCGGCTTCTAGCAGTTTGGGTTCGCCGTTGCCGAAGCCAAATCGGTGGATCTTGCGGTAGGTGCCGACGAGGTCGCCGTCACGGTCGAACATCAGCGAGGTGTTCCACAGCCCGCGCCCCTCGGGACCCTTCTCGCCGGGCTTCTCGATGATCGAGCCGGCGTGAACGAATGCGCCGACGTTCGCCGCGGCCTCTGACAACGCCCGCGCGACGGTCCCTTCGACGCTCTGCGCCTTCTCGTTCCACGCCGGGTAGTCGAAACCTCCGGCGCTCCACAGTTCCGGCAGCACGACGAGGTCGGCGCCCTTCTGCGACTCGACGAGCGACGCGACGCGTTCGATGCGCGCCCCCATCGGCTCCGAATCGGTGTACGCAAGCTGGATGACGGCGACGCGCATGGCTACTCCTTGTCGATGCCCCCGACGGTGACGCGGCCGGATTCGGCGCGCCCAGAGGGCTGCTCGGGACGTTCGTCGTGCTCACCCTCGACCGTAGTCGACGACGATGCTTCCGTCGTGCTCGACGACATCTGACGGGCCGGTTCTTCACCCTCCGCCTGACCGGGGGACGCAGCCTGACCACCCTGACCACCCCGCGAGGCGAGGTAGGCGTTGTAGGCCTTGAGCTCAGCGTCACCGTCGCGTTCGGCACGACGCTCCGCGCGCTGACCCTCGATGCGGTCGGACCGGTACCACTGCGCGGCGACGACCATGGCGAGCAAGAATGTCGGGCCCTCACCGGAGCCCCACGTGATCGTTCCGGCGGCCTGCTGGTCGCGCAGCGGATCCGAGACGTAGTGCAGGGCGGTGAAGAACGAGGGCGCGAGCAACGTGCTACCCGTCATCATCGCGACACCGAAGAATGCGTGGAACGTGATCGTGATGAGCAGCACGAGCAGCCGCAGCGGCGCCGGCCACTTCTTGGGGCCGGGGTCGATGCCGATCAGGGCCCACGCGAACAGGTAGCCACTGACGAGGAAGTGGATGTTCATGAGGATGTGACCGGTGTGCGTGCGCAGCGCCAGCTCGAAGAACGGCGTGTAGTAGAAGACGATGAGGCTGACGAAGAACAGGGCCGAGCTGACAGCAGGGTTGGCGACGACGTTGAGGTAACGGCTGTGCACGACCGACAGCAGCACCTCGCGCGGTCCGCGTGTGCCGTCGGAGCGCTTGGGCCATGCCCGCAGCATGAGGGTGACGGGCGCGGCCATGACGAGCAGGATCGGCACCGTCATCGAGATGGCCATGTGTCCGGCCATGTGGACGCTCATCATGACGCGCCCGTAGACCCCGGCGCCGCTGTCGATCGTCACGATGAACACGAGCCAAGCGAGCACCCACAGGATCGTGCGGTGGATCGGCCAGTGGTCGCCGCGGCGGTGCAGGCGCACAGCCCAGCGCACGTACTGGACGATGGCGATGACGGCGAACGTCGTCATCAGCCACTCGATGCGCCACTGCGAGAAGAAGTTCGCAGGCGTCAGAGCGGGCGGCGCCGGGTATCCGGTGAGCGCGACGACCGGGTCGGCGCTCTCGACGACCTGCCCTGACGGCGGCGCGGAGCGCGCGAGCGCCGCAGCGAGGCCCATCGTCGCGCCCATGACGAGCGCCTCGACGAGGGCGAGCCGGGCGAACAGCGCCTTGCTGGGCCGGTCGCTCGCATCACGTTCGAGGACGGCGACGACACGGCGTCGCTGCATGAGCCCGAGCGCGCCGAGCACGACGAGGCACAGTGCCTTCGCGACGATGACGAGGCCGTAGCGCGTCGTCACGCACTGGCTGAGGTCGGGTACGCGCAGCGTCGAGGCGAGCACGCCGGAGAAAGCGACGAAGCCGACGCACCACGTCGCGACGCTCGAGTAGCGCCGCACCGACGCCGCCGCGGCCTTGCCGAGGCGGCCCCACATGACGCCGAGGGCGATGATGCCGCCCACCCAGAGCGTCACGGGGACGAGGTGCATTATGAGCGAGTCGACAGCCGTCTCGTGATCGCTCGAACCGGCGGCGTGGCCGCTCAACGCGATCGGCCACAGCGCGAGCAGACCGAGTGCCGTCATCCATGCCAGGCTCGTGCGCGAGGAGTGCCACCAGCAGACCACCGCGATGACGAGCGCCGCGGTCGCCGTCAGCATCGGGTTGCGCAGGATCTCCAGCTGCCACGTGTTGCTCCACCACTGACCCGTGTACCCGCGCGAACCGACGGGGATGCCGGCCAGGTCGCCGTAGCTGAGGTAGCTGACGACGAGGGTCGCGCCGAACCACAGGGCTGCGCTGATCGAGGCCCAGCGCCCGATGCGCGCGACCCGCATCGTCTTGTGGCCCTCGGCGACGAGAAACGCACCGAGCCCGGTGAAACCGATGGTCGCCGCCATCGCGACGTCCGCCGCGGGCTTGAACAGAGCAATGCCCCAGCGCACGATCGCGCCGGCGTCGAGCAGCTGCTGCGGCTTGCTCGCTCCGGTGAACACGACGGCGCCGGCTGCGACGGCGACCGCGAGCGCCATCGCAGCCGCGAGCAGACGCCCGCCACCGAGCGGCCCTGTGGGGGCAGACGGGGTGGGTTTCGTGGCGCTCGAACTCATGCGCCCAGCCTACGTGGGCCCGGTGACAACCCCTCGCGCCACCCGATCCCCGCACGTCCGGCGTCGTCATGCCCGACAGGGCCCGCGCGGCCCGGCGACCCATCCATCCATCCGATCGAGCGCACCCCAATAAATTTGCTTGCATGGCACAACCAAACATATAGTTGTGCAGCCCAAGCATTCTTGGGCACTCCCTCCCCTCAAGGAACCGAAGTGACCGTCGACCTCCCCGTCGCACGCGACATCGCGACATCCTTCGTCGGGGCCGCGAAGGCGATGAGCGCGCACAAGCGCAAGTTGCCACGACCCCACCCGCACGCCGACCACGGCGCGCTGCCCCTGCTCTACGCCCTCGAGGCGGAGCCGCTGCGCGTCTCGGCCCTCGCCGACATCGTCCACTCCGACGTCTCGACGGTCAGTCGCCAGGTGAGCGCACTCACCGACGGCGGCCTCGTCACCAAGATCTGTGATCCGCAGGACGGACGCGCGCAACTCGTCACCCTGACGCCCGACGCGCGCGAACTCGTCAGCACACTGCGCGAGGATCGCGCCGCGTGGATGCAGAACCTGCTCACCGACTGGAGCACCGCGGAAGCCCGCGAGTTCCAGCACCTGCTGCTCAAGTTCACCGCATCGCTCGATGCCTACCAGGGCGGCTGCACGCCCCGCGCCGGGCAACCCACTCACCTCCGTCCCCCAGCCTGAACGTCGAAAGGCACCCTCTTGTCTGCACAGACCGCTGCGCCACCCGCGCAGCAATCGAGCTCGGCAGAGCTCTCGCACGGCCAGATCATGACGATCCTCGCGGGTCTCATGATGGGCATGTTCCTGGCCGCACTCGACCAGACGATCGTCTCCACCGCCATCCGCACCATCGGTGACGACCTGCACGGCCTCTCCGCGCAGGCCTGGGTGACGACGGCCTACCTCATCACCTCGACCATCGCGACCCCGCTGTACGGCAAGCTCTCCGACATCTTCGGCCGCCGCGGGTTCTACCTGTTCGCGATCGTCATCTTCGTCATCGGCTCGCTCGCATGTTCATTCGCGAACAGCATGTACATGCTCGCCGCGTTCCGCGCCATCCAGGGCATCGGCGCCGGTGGCCTCATGTCGCTGGCCCTCGCGATCATCGGTGACATCCTGCCGCCGCGCGAACGCGCCAAGTACCAGGGTTACTTCCTCGCCGTCTTCGCGACGAGCTCCGTCCTCGGCCCCGTCATCGGTGGCTTCTTCGCCGAGCAGGACCACATCCTCGGTCTCACCGGCTGGCGCTGGGTCTTCCTCATCAACGTGCCGATCGGCATCGTCGCCTTCCTCGTCGTCGCCCGCACCCTGCACCTCGAGCACACGCGTCAGGACCACCGCATCGACTACTGGGGCGCCGTCGCGCTCACGGTCGGCCTCGTGCCGCTGCTGACCGTCGCCGAGCAGGGACGCACGTGGGGCTGGGGTTCGGGCAAGTCGATCGCCTGCTTCGCCATCGGCATCCTCGGCCTCATCGCTTTCGTCCTCGCCGAGGCGAAGATGAAGGACGAGGCCCTCATCCCGCTGCGCATCTTCCGCCACCGTGCCGTGACGGTCACCGTCGTCGCCTCCGTCATCATCGGCATGGCGATGTTCGGCGCCATGATGATGCTGCCGCTCTACATGCAGATCGTGCACAACGCCTCCCCGATGAAGTCGGGCCTCATGATGCTGCCGCTCGTCGCCGGCATGATGACGGCCTCCATCACAGCCGGCCAGTTGACGGCTCGTACGGGTCGCGTGCGCGAGTTCCCGATCATCGGCACCGCCATCGTCACCGTCGGCATGTTCCTGCTGCACACGATCAGCGCCGACACGCCGCTGTGGCAGGTCATGGTGTTCATGGCCATCGTCGGCATCGGCCTCGGCAACTGCATGCAGGCGCTGACGCTCATCGTGCAGAACGCCGTCAGCCCCCGCGAGATCGGCATGGCCACCTCGTCCGCCACGTTCTTCCGTCAGATCGGTGGAACCGTCGGCGTCGCCATCTTCTTGTCGATGCTGTTCTCGACGGTGGGCGGCAACATCAAGACGAACCTCACCGACGAGGCGAAGACGCCCGCGTTCCAGCAGGCCCTCAAGAGTGGTCTCGCCGACAAGGAGCTCATGAAGGACGAACACGCCTACGGCATCCTGCAGAGCCTGGCGAACCCGAAGTCCGGCGGCGGCGCCCTGAACAACGTGAGCGAGGACTCCTCCGTCATCGCTCGCCTGCCGAAGGCTGTTGCTCACCCGTTCGAGGCAGGCTTCGCGCAGTCGATGGACCACGTGTTCCTGCTCGCCTCCGCTATCGCACTGCTCGGTTTCATCACCCTGCTGTTCCTGCCGAAGATCGAGTTGCGCAAGCAATCGGCGATGGCCGCGGCCGCGGCCGCGGCGCAGGACAAGTCGAACGCCGCGCTCGCCGCTGACGGTGGCGCGGCACGTCGCGCCGACACCGCAGCCGACGGTGGCGTGGACGCAGGTTCGACGCCCGCCGACGAGACGCACGATGACGTGAGCGACGCCGTCGCCGCCGCCATCGCGCGCGTCGAAGCGCGCAAGCACGGCGAGCAGGTCGATCACTCGGTCGCTCGTCACGCGTCCCACGACGAGTGACGGCTGCTCGCGACGCACGCTGAGTGATGCCCACCCCGACCTGTTCGGGGTGGGCATCACTCGTCTTCGGCGCACCCGATGTTTGAATGGGCGGTTCATGGTCGGCGCCGCACGACGGGCCGAGGGAGGGACAGGCATGGAGCACTGGCAGCTCGATCACCCCGAACGCGGAACGTTGGAGGCCTACGCCGGGTCGGCTGACGAACTCCGTACCGTCGACCCGGGATTCACACCCGGCGCACCGGATCCCGGCCGCGACGATGACGGCACGGGCGCGTCGCCGGTGGGCGACGAGGGGCACGGGGTCAAAGAATCTTCGACGGGTGCGCCGGTCGTCACGCCGGCCGGTGCCAGTCGCGCCCGCGGCAGCACCCGCCGCCGGGCAGGCGAGCGTCTGCCCCTCTCGCCGGGGCGAAACGAGAAGCTGCGCACCCACCTCGGCCTCGACGATGAGTGGGCGCGCCCAGGGCTCGTGCTCATGCGTGACGGGGTGGTGTTCGCCCGCCGCCGCAGCATCGGCAACGTCAAGATCCGCCTCATGCGTTCCACACCCGACGGGCACTTCACCGAGCACACCCAGGCGACGGAGAAGCCGCGCGTCGAGGTGAGCGTCAACCCGGTGCGCGGGTACGTCATGGACGTCCAGCTGCGCGACGACGGCGGGGTCACCGCCTTCGATGCGCCGGTGGGTTCGATGGCGGCACACCGGTACGCCGCGATGGATTCGTCGCCGCTCAAGCGGGTGCTTTACCCGATCCTCGGCGGGCTCGGCAAGAGTGGATGGGCGGTCAGCGTGCTCGTCCTCGGTCCCCTCGTCGCGCGATTGCTCGCGTGGATCTTCGGCCCGATCATCGCGTGGATGGCATCACTCGTGCCGGACATCGACTGGCCCGAGATCCCATGGCCGAGCGTCTCGTGGCCCTCGGTCGACCTGCCGTCGATCCCGTGGCCCAGGCTGCCGTCGTGGACCCCACCGGGCTGGCTCGCATGGTTGCTCGAGCACCCGAAGGTGTGGGTACCCATCGTCGCGGCCGCGTTCTGGGGCGTCACCGCGAATCGCAACCGCAGACGCTCGGAGCGCAAGAAGGCCGAGTGGGCCAAGCGTCACGCCTACGCGCGCCTCGCGGCCGATCTGCACACCCTCCACGACTCACGCACCGAGGACGCTCAGGGCGCAGCTGAGTCACTTCGTGCCACGCGAGTCCGTCAGGACTGACGCAGGTGGCACGCGTGACTCAGCCGGCCGAACGAGGGAGCGAAATCAGCCCCAGAGCATCGCCTTCGCGGGGTTCTCGAGGATCTGGCCGACGGTCGACAGATACCGCGAACCGACGTCGCCGTCGATGATGCGGTGGTCGAAGCTCAAGGACAGCTGCGCGATCTGGCGGATCACCATCTCCTGCTCGCCGCGCTCGTTCTCGACGACCCACGGCATCGGACGCACCGTGCCGATGGCAAGGATGCCGCTCTCACCGGGCTTGATGATCGGCGTGCCCGAATCGACGCCGAAGACACCGATGTTCGAGATCGTGAACGTGCCGCCGTTGAGGATGGCCGGGCTCGGCTTGCCGTGGCGTGCGATCTCGACGAGCTTCGCGATCTCACGCCCCAGGTC
Source organism: Dermacoccus sp. MPR-E5 (assembly GCF_058809565.1). Classification (NCBI taxonomy): domain Bacteria; kingdom Bacillati; phylum Actinomycetota; class Actinomycetes; order Micrococcales; family Dermacoccaceae; genus Dermacoccus; species Dermacoccus sp. MPR-E5. The sequence goes on from NZ_JBXASS010000009.1 coordinate 127,972, forward strand.
GCCGAGGCCGAAGCGGCCGGCGTCCTTGACGTTCGGCACGAGCAGCCCACGGTCGGTGGCCGCGGCGATGCCGAGGTTCACCTCGGAACGAATGACGATCTCGCCGTTCGCGTCGTCCCACAGTGCGTTCATCATCGGCTCACGCTGCATCGCGATGAGGCACGCCTTCGCGACGACGAGCAGCGGCGTCACCTTGATGTCCTTGAGCTCGCGCATGCCCTGCAGTTCGCGGACGAACTCCATCGTGCGCGTCATGTCGACGGTGAGGAACTCCGTGACGTGCGGCGCCGTGAACGCGCTGCTCACCATGGCCTGCGCCGTCACCTTGCGCACGCCCTTGATCGGGATGCGCTCGTCGCTCAGACCGGCCGGGGCCGGAGCGGCAGCCGTCGGCTTGTCGGGGCGCACCGACGGGGCACTGGCCGCAGCCTTCGCGACGGTGTCCGCACTCGGCGCTGATGGGGCGCTCGACGCGACGCTCGGCGTCGACATCGCCGCGGGCGCGTTTGAACCCCCGGCCTTCTTCACGTCGTCCCGAGTGACGACGCCGTCGTCGCGCGAGGGTTCGACAGTATCGATGTCGACGCCCTGCTGCTTCGCGAACCCGCGCGTCGCGGGGGCGGCGAGCGTGCCGCCACCCGACGCGCCGCCACCGGCCCCACGGCCGCGACGAGCGCGGCGCGTCGAGCTCGACGGCGTCGGGCCGTAGCCGACGAGCGTCTTCTGCTGCGGCTCGTCATCCGACTCGCCGGTCTCGGCGGGCGCGACGTCGGCCGCCGTCTGCATCTCGGCCGCGACCTCGCCACCGTCAGCAGCTCCGGAAACGTCATTGGCGGCACCGGCAGCGCCACCGTCCGCAGGTGCTGTATCGCCGCCGACGTCGATCGTGACGATCGGCGTGCCGACCTCGACCGTCTCGCCCTCGGGTACGAGGATCGATGCGACCCTCCCGGCCCACGGGATGGGCAGTTCGACGAGCGACTTCGCCGTCTCGATCTCGAGGACGACCTGGTTGACGTCGACGGTGTCGCCTGCGGCGACGTGCCACGTCACGATCTCGGCCTCGACGAGCCCTTCACCGGGGTCGGGCAGGGTGAACTCTTGAATGGCCATGTTCGGCGGTACTCCTAGAAGCTGAAGGACGCGTCGACGGCGTCGAGGATGCGGTCGAGCCCGGGCAGGTATTCGCGCTCGTGGCGGCTCGGCGGGTAGGGGATGTCATAGCCGGTGACGCGTTGCACGGGCGCTTCGAGCGAATAGAAGCAGCGCTCCTGCAGGAGCGCTGCCAGCTCGGCGCCCACGCCGTACGAGCGTGCGGCCTCGTGCACGATGACGGCGCGGCCCGTCTTGCGCACGGACTCGCAGATCGTCTCCTCGTCGATCGGCGACAGCGTGCGCAGGTCGATGACCTCGAGCGAGCGACCATCCGCCTCGGCGGCCGCGGCGACGTCGAGACACGTGCGCACCATCGGGCCGTACGCGAGCAGCGTCAGGTCGGCGCCCTCGCGCAGCACCTCGGCCTCGAAGAGGCCGCGAGCGGGGCCGGCGGCGAGGTCGAGCTGGTCGGGGCTGGGCTCGTGGTAGCGGCGCTTGGGCTCGAAGAAGATGACCGGGTCGTCGCAGTCGATCGCCTGACGCATCATCCAGTACGCGTCGACGGGGCGCGAGCAGACCACGACGCGCAGGCCGGCGGTGTGCGCGAAGTACGCCTCGTTCGACTCGCTGTGGTGCTCGACGGCGCCGATGCCGCCGCCGAACGGGATGCGGATGACCATGGGCAGCTTGACGGCGCCCTCGGTGCGGTTGTGCACCTTGGAGACCTGGCTGACGATCTGGTCGAACGCCGGGTACACGAACCCGTCGAACTGGATCTCGACGATCGGGCGGTACCCGCGCATCGCGAGGCCGACGGCCGAACCGACGATGCCGGATTCGGCCAGCGGCGGGTCGATGACGCGCTCGCCGAACTCCTTCTTCAACCCGTCGGTCAGGCGGAAGACGCCACCGAGCTCGCCGACGTCCTCACCGATGACGACGACCTTGTCGTCGGCCGCCATCGCGTCGTGCATCGCCGCGTTGAGCGCCTTGGCAAGGGAGAGCTTCGGGGCCTTCTTGGGTTTCGCGGCCTTCTCGGCGCCGGGGGCCGTGCTCGTGGTAGCGCCGCTCATGCTGCATCGTCCTCGAAGGAGGCGAGGTAGGCCGCGAACTCGTCGCGCTGAGCGGTGAGCTGGTCGTCCATGACCGTGTAGGCGTGGTCGAACATCGCCGTCATCTCCGGGTCGGGCATCTCGAGGCACGAGCGGCGCCACTCGGCGGCGAGCTCCTTCGCCTCGGCGTCGACGTCGTCGAAGAACGCCGCGTCGGCGTGGTTCTCGAGCTCGAGCAGCGAACGCAGGCGCGCGATCGGATCCTTTGCCTTCCACGCCTCGACGTGCGCCGAGTCGCGGTAGCGCGACGGGTCGTCGGACGTCGTGTGCGCGCCCATGCGGTAGGTGAACGCCTCGACGAGCGTCGGGCCGAGCCCGCTGCGCGCGTTGTCGAGGCTGCGACGGGTGACGGCGTACGTCGCGAGGACGTCGTTGCCGTCGGTGCGCACGCCGGGGAAGCCGAAGCCGTCAGCGCGCTTGTAGGGCGGGATGATGAACTGACGCGTGTTCGGCTCGCTGATCGCCCAGCCGTTGTTCTGGATGAAGAAGACCATCGGCGAGTGGTTGACGGCCGCGTAGACCATCGCCTCGTTGAAGTCGCCCTGGCTCGTGCCGCCGTCGCCGGTGAATGCCATGACGGCCGCGTCGACGTTCACGTCCCCCGTGCCGACAACACCGTCGAGGCGCAGGCCCATGGCATAGCCGACGGCGTTGAGCATCTGGTTGCCGATGACGATCGTCGAGGTGTTGAAGTTGTGCTTGCGCGGGTCGTGGCCGCCGTGCGTGACGCCGCGGTAGAGCGCGAAGACCTGGCTCGGCTGGATGCCGCGGCAGAACGCGACGCCGTGCTCGCGGTAGCCGGGGAAGCCGTAGTCCTGCTCGCGCAGCGCGTGGCCGGCGGCGACCTGAGCGGCCTCCTGGCCGAGCAGCTGCGGCCACAGGCCGAGCTCGCCCTGGCGCTGCAGGCTGTAGCCCTCGATGTCGAATCGGCGCACGAGCACCATGTCGCGGTACATCGCGCGCACCTCTTCGGCCGTGATGGCCTTGAGCGCTTCCATGTAGGGCTCATTGACGCTCGTCATCGGCGAGCGGGTGCCGTTGGGTGCGATGAGCTGCACCATGTCGGGGCCGCCGTCGGTGATGTCCGGCTTGCCGTCGAGGGCATGACCGGCCACGTGCGTCACCCCATCGAGGTGCGCTGCGTGATTGGTGCGCGAAGCGTCGGGAATCGTCATCGTTTCCTCCTTGCGCGACGTCGCCCTGAGTGCGGGGCGCGAGGCGTTCGGGGGTGACGTCACGGAGTGCGGGACGCCACCACAGGGCTTGTGACGCAGGTCACGCCACCTAGGAGACGCTACCTGGCTACCGACGAGTAATTCGCATCCGAACGACGGTTTCTTCGGCCAGGTTCACAGTCGTATCGAGGCGCGAAACCCCCGTCTCACGATGTGATCGGCATCACTCGAATCTAGCCCGCAGAGACGACTCACCCCGCGTAGAAGCGCGTCACGACGTCGATGAGACGGTCGTTGGCCTCGACCTCGGCGATCGTGCAGCGCACGCCGTCACCGTCGAAGGGGCGCACGACGAGTCCGTTCTCGTCCGCGAAGGCGGCGAACTCGAGTGCCCGCTCGCCGAGCGGCAGCCACACGAAGTTGGCCTGCGTGTCGGGGATGTCGACGCCCGCCTCGCCCAGGGCGTCGACGACGCGTCGACGCTCAGCGACGAGGGAGACGACGCGCTCCTGCAGTTCGTCGAACGCTGCGATGCTGGCGATGGCGGCCTTCTGCGCCATGTCACTCACGCCGAACGGGGTGGCCGCCTTGCGCAGCGCCGTCGTGATGCGCGGGCGCGCCAACGCGTAACCGACGCGCAGCCCCGCGAGGCCGTAGGCCTTGGAGAAGGTCCGCAGGACGACGACGTTGGGAAACTCGCGGTAGATGGCGAGCGCGTCCGGCGCATCGTCCGCGACGACGAACTCGAGGTAAGCCTCGTCGAGCACGACGAGCAGATCCTCCGGCAGCGACCGCAGGAACGCGCGCAACTCGTCAGCACGCACGCTCGGGCCCGTCGGATTGTTGGGTGTGCAGACGATGAGCAGCCGCGTGCGATCGGTGACGGCAGCCGCCATCGCATCGAGGTCGTGCCGCGCGTCGGCGTCGAGCGGCACCTGCACCGAGCGCGCCCCCGCGAGCGCGACGACGATCGGGTACGCCTCGAACGAGCGCCACGCGTAGACGACCTCGTCGCCCGGCTCGCACGTGATCTGGATGAGGGAGGCGAGGACGCCCACCGAGCCCGTGCCGAAGCTCACCTCGTCGGCGCTCACACCCACCCGCTGCGCCAGGGCGTGCGTCAGCTCCGACGACGCCATGTCCGGGTAACGGTTCATCGTCGTCGCGGCCTCGCGCACGATGTCGAGCACGGACGGCAGCGGCGGGTACGGGTTCTCGTTGCTGGAGATCTTGAACACACTCGTGACGCCGCGCTCGGAATCCTCCGCGGCCATGGCCGCCGGCCTGCCCGGCTTGTATCCCGGCACGGAGTCGAGGGTGGTGCGCAGACGGACGGGGGTCTCCAGCGATTCGCTCATGCTCCCAGCCTAGGCCGCGCGAGGTTTCCAGATGCTCCTCATCGTTCCCCCAGCAAGGGCACCTTTAATGACGCCGAGAATCAGATCAGGGGAGGCCACCTTGTCCATCACCAGCCCGTCGCTGCTCACCCTCGTGGTGATCGGTGCCGTCATCGTGCCACTGGCGCTCGTCCTGGTGCGCCAGCGCACGAAGGCGACGTGGCAGCGCGCCGTCGGCAGTTGGGTGGCGGTCGTCGTCGCCCAGGTTCTCGCCGTCGCCTCCCTCGGGTTGTACGTCAACCGTCAGTACGGTTTCTACTCGAGCTGGGACGACGCGCTCGGCAAGACGGACAACGGCGCGGCCGCCATCGCCGCCGGTGGTGTCGACGCCAGCTCCGCCGGCAGCGGCCGCTTCGAGTCGTTCCCCATCACCACACCGGGCGGTGGCACCGCGCAGAGCGTCGCCTGGTTGCCGCCGGGCTACCACGACAAGACGAACGCCAACAAGCGTTACCCCGTCCTCGTCGTGCTGCCTGGCTACGCCAACACCGTCGGCTCCACCGTCGAGAACCTCAACTTCGGTCAGACGGCGAGCGCTCTCGTCGAGAAGGGGACGACCGCCCCGTTCGTCGCCGTGTTCGCGCCCTACCAGACGGTGCAGGGACGCGACACCGAGTGCACCAACATCACGCACGGCCCCCAGGAACTGACGTTCCTGACGCGGACGGTGCCCAACGCCATCCGTTCGCACCTGCGAGTCGCCAAGGAGTCGAAGCAGTGGTCGGCGCTGGGCTGGAGCACCGGCGGGTACTGCGCGGCCAAGGCGCTCTACACCCGTTCCGGTTCACCATGGGGCTCGGCAGTCTCGATGGGTGGGTACTTCGAATCGATGACGGACGGAACGACGGGCGACCTCTACCGCTCGAAGAGTGAGCGCGACCTCAACTCCCCGTCCCACCTCTACCGCCTCTACCAGATGCCCACGACGCGCATGCTCGTCGTCGCGAGCCGCGAGGACAAGGCGACCTGGACCACCTCGAAGCGCATGGCCGACCTGGCCAAGGCCGATCCGCACGTGTCGGCGATGTGGATCGCGCACGGCGGGCACAACTACAACACGTACGTCCCCCACCTGGGCGAGATGATCCAGTGGGCGTTCACCCAACCGCAGACCTGAGGCCGGCCGTCAGCGAGCGCGCCGCTCAGATCGAGGAAACATTCAGCCCTGCGGGGCAGAGTGGGTTCATGCGCACACTCGTCAAGGTCGCCATCAACGCGGCCGCCATCTGGGTGGCCGCCGCCCTGCTCGAGGGCATGACGCTCGCGGACGGGTTCACGACGAACTCGACGAAGCTGGTCACGGCACTCGTCGTCGGCGCACTCTTCGGCGTCGTCAACGCGCTCGCGCGGCCCCTCGCGAAGCTGCTCGGGCTGCCGTTCCTCATCCTGACGCTCGGGTTGTTCATCTTCGTCATCAACGCGGCGATGCTCATGCTGACGTCGTGGCTGGCGGGTCAGCTCGGCTTCGCGTTCCACATCGACCGCTTCTGGCCGACCGCTGTCGTCGGCGCCGCCATCGTGTCGGTCGTGTCATGGGTCCTCGGGCTCATCATCGACCCGGACGACGAGCGCAGCGACTACCGCGTCTGAGGCTCAGGCCCAGCCCGGCTCGTCACCGTTCTCGAGGTAGACACCGCTCTCGCCGTTCTCGATCGCCGTGACGGCGCGCCGGATCACCTTGGCGGTGTAGGCCGCGACGCGGTCGTCGAGTTCGTCGAGGCCGACGAAGTGGATGCCGGCGATCTCCTTGCGCTGCAGCGCGAATTCGCCTGCCGGACGGTCGAGTTCGACGTCGAACAGGTAGAGCATCGCGTCGTCCCAGCCGCGCCACGGCGGCAGCCACGACACGACACGCAGACCTGTGATCGTCGCCGTCGCGCCGAGTTCCTCCGCGATCTCCCGCACGAGGGCGTGCGCCGGTGACTCGTGCGGGTCGACGACACCGCCGGGCAGATCCCAGAACTTCTTGTACGACAACTGACACAGCATGACCCGACCCTCGGCGTCACGCACGAGCCCCTGGGTGATGGTGCGCGTGCGCGGCAGCTTGCGGTTGAGGTAGACCGCCGCCTTCGAGACAGTGTTCTCGTCGGGCAGGCCCTCGGCGTCGACCTCGGCGCGCGTCGCACGACGCAACTCGTCGGCCCCTGCAGGTGTGCCGCTCTGCGCGGCGTCGTCGACCGGCGAGCTCGTCGCGGGGGCTGACTTCTCATCGCCTGAGTTCTCGAGGGCGCGGTTCTCGGGAGCCTGGTTCTCAGGGGCCCGGCTGTCGTGGGCGGGCTTGTCGGGATCGGTCATCGCTCGTCATCCCTCCGGTCGCAGGTGGGCGATCTCGTCGAGGAAGTCGTCGACTTCCTTCGGGTCGTAGCCGCGCCGCAAGCCCGACGACGCGAAACGCGCCTGCGCCGGGTCGGGCAGCTCGACGCCGCGGCGCATCGCGACGACGACGGAGTCGAGGTAGTCGTCGACGTCGCTCTCGTCGTAGCTCGTCGCCGTGCGCCGCAGCAACGTGAAGTGCTTGTCGCGCACGCGATCCATCTGCTGCGAACTCCAGCGCGGCGCGCCGTCACGCACCCCCGCGAAGGCCGCCAGTTCGGCTTCCTGAGCGCGACGTGCCACGTCCTGCGGATCCTCGATCGGCGTGGTGCGTCGCCACACCGACAGCACGGTGCGCAGACCGTCGACCTGCCCGAGGTTCAGCCCGCCGCGCGCGGTGCGCCGCAGCACCATCGCATCGAGGTCGGGCAGCGGCTTGCCGGCTCTCATCGCGATGACGGCGCGACGGCGCAGGCGCTCGACGTCCTCACGTTCGTACCCGATGGTGCTCGGCGCGAAACGCGCTCCTTCGACGTAGGCGATCTGCTCGGAACTCCACGACATGCCCCCACCTTTTCACGTCCTCGCAAACCCCGCCCGCCGACGATCCGTGCTTGGCTGAGCCAAGAGCGTGAGTCGCACCCTAAGCGCGATCGGCGCAGGCGACGCGGCTGCTGAGGGGGAGGCCATTTGCCGACGAGCGAGTACGTCACGACCCACGCAGGTTCCGGTGTCATCAACGCCGTCCTGGCCGGAATGCTGGGGCTGCTCGCCGTGACGGTGTTCGTCGTCGGCGCCCTCATCGGCGCCACCGGCCTGCTCGTGCGCCGGGCCTGCAGAGCGGATCCCGAGCAGAACGAGGCGAGTGCGCCCGGCTCGGCACCGGGCGGCACCCGAACCGTCACAGCGTGAGGACGAGCTTGCCCGTCGCGCGGCGCTCCTCCATCTCGGCGATGGCCTCGCCGGCACGCTCGAGGGGGCGCACCTCGCCGAGTACGGGTGAGAGTTGACCGGAGGCGACGAGCGGCTCGATCGCCTTCCACTGCGCGGGGACGGTCTCGGGGCGCGGCATCCAGAACGCGCCCCACCCGACGCCGACGACATCGACGTTGTTGAGCAGTAGCCGGTTGACCTTCACCTCGGGAATCGCGCCGCCGGTGAACCCGATGACGAGCAAGCGGCCTTCGACTGCGAGGCTGCGCAGCGAGTCGGTGAAGCGGTCGCCGCCGACCGGGTCGACGACGATGTCGACGCCGCGGCCGTCCGTCAGCTCCATGACGGCGTCCTTGAACCCGTCGGGCGCGATGACGTCGTCCGCGCCGGCCTGGGTGGCGATCGCGCGCTTGTCGTCGCTCGAGGCAACGGCGATCACGCGCGCACCACGCGCCTTGGCGTGCTGGATCGCGGCGATGCCGATGCCGCCGGCCGCACCATGCACGAGCACCGTCTCCCCCTCGGCCAGGCGCCCACGTCGGTCGAGGGCGAACTGCACGGTGAGGTAGTTCATGGGCAGCGCCGCACCCGTCTCGAAGCTGACGTCGTCCGGCAGGTGGAAGACGAACGGCGCTGCGACGCACACCTGCTCGGCCATCCCCCCGAAGCCGGGGAAGGCGACGACACGGTCGCCCACGCTGAACCCCGACCCCTCGGGCGCCTGGGCGACGACGCCCGCCACCTCGGCCCCGAGCGTGAACGGCGGCTCGGGCTTCATCTGGTACAGCCCACGGGTCAGCAACGCGTCGGGGTAACACAACCCGGCGGCGCGCACGTCGATGAGCACCTCGTGCGGCTTCGGCGTGGGGGCGTCGACGTCGTTGATACGGACGGCACCGGGCCCGTCGAGGGTGACGACCTGAACTGCGCGCATGGCTACTCCTTGGTGGGGGTCTGGGAGGTGTGATCGTGAGGGGTGACAGGCTTGGGCACGTCAGGCCCGCAGTCGTGGCGGGGCGCGCCGTCGTCCTGGGGGGAGAAGTGCGACGGCGTGATCGCCACGCCGCTCAACGCGTCGAGCGCCGCCAGCGCATGACGGACGGTGGCGGCGGCGTCGAACTGCTCGCGCACGGCGGGGCGTGTGCCCTGGACGGCAAGATCCTCGACGTACGCGAGCCAGGCGTGGACGACGGCGGGGTGCGGCGTCGTCGAATCGGGTTCTGTGGCAAGCGAATCGAGGACGATGCCGGTGAGGCGCTCCCGCAGCGTGACAGCGACCTCGGCTCCCCCGACGTCGGCGAGGCTGCCCTCGACGAGGGCGCGATAGAGCTCGTGTCGGCGTTCGATCTGAGCGACGAGCGCCTCGACCATGGCGGCGAGCGCCGCGCGGCCCGTCACGTCGTCGGGCGGGGTGACGTTGCGCAGGATGCGGCGACCCGCGGCTGCGACGACAGCCTCATAGTACGCGGTCTTCGACGGGAAATAATGGAAGAGCAACCCGCGCGAGATGCCGGCCTCCTCGGCGACGGCGTCGAGCGCGACGTCCTGGATGGGTCGCTCGGTGAGCATCTTCAGCCCGATGCCGAGCAGCTGACGGCGGCGCTCGTCCTGTGTCAGGCGCTGACGGGGTCTGGAATCTTTCTCGCTCACCCTATTGAGCATTGCTCAACAAAGGGGTTACGGTCAAGACATGGACCTCACCGTTTCGCCCCGCGCGGCCGAGATCGCCGCAGACGTCGACACCTTCGTGCGCGAGAGGATCGAGCCCGCCGAGGCCGAGATCACGCGCGACTACGCCGCGATGCGCGCTCGCGGCGAGAACTCGTTCGTCGTGCACCCGAAGATCGACGAGCTCAAGGCGCAGGCGCGCGAAGCGGGGCTGTGGAACCTGTTCCTGCCCGCCGGCGAGCACGGCGACGAGTGGGCCGCACGCTTCGGCACGCGTGGCGGCAAGGGTTTCTCCAACGTCGATTACGCCGCCATCGCGGAGAAGACGGGCCGCACGGCGCTCGCGCCGCTCATCTTCAACTGCAACGCCCCCGACACCGGCAACATGGAGGTGTTGCTCAAGTACGGCACGCGCGAGCAGCAGGAGGAGTGGCTCGTGCCGCTGCTCGAGGGAAAGATTCGTTCGGCGTTCCTCATGACGGAGCCCGCGGTCGCGAGTTCGGACGCGACGAACATGGCGGCGCGCGCCGAGGTCGACGGCGACGAGATCGTCATCAACGGCCGCAAGTGGTGGAGTTCCGGTGCAGCGCACCCCGACTGCAAGGTATTCGTCTTCATGGGTCTGACCGACCCGGACGCACCGCGTCACGCCCAGCACTCGATGGTTCTCGTGCCGGCCGACGCGCCCGGTGTGACGATCGAGCGTGCGCTGCCCGTCATGGGTCAGCTCGACGAGCCGCTCGGGCACTGCGAGGTGTCGCTCGAGAACGTCCGCGTGCCGGCGTCCAACGTGCTGTCGGGGCCGGGTCAGGCGTTCGCCATCGCGCAGGGACGCCTCGGCCCGGGCCGCATCCATCACTGCATGCGCCTCATCGGGCTCGCCGAGATGGCGCTCGAGCGCGCCTGCCGTCGTGGCACCGAGCGCGTCGCGTTCGGCAAGCCCCTCGTGCAGCTCGGCGGCAACCGCGAGCGCATCGCGAAGGCCCGCATCGACATCGACATGGCGCGTCTGCTCGTGCAGAACGCGGCAGCGAAGCTGGACGCCTACGGCACCGAAGGCGCGCGCGTCGACGTCAGCGCCATCAAGGCCGTCGTGCCGCAGATCGCCTGCGACGTCATCGACTTCGCCATCCAGATGCACGGCGGCGGCGGCATGAGCGACGACTTCCCCCTGACGTCCGCTTATGCGACGGCGCGTTCGCTGCGTCTCGCGGACGGCCCCGACGAGGTGCACCTCGGCATGGTCGCGCGCGCCGAGCTCAAGCCTTACCTGGCCGCCGTGAAGGGTGAGGCCAAGTGAGCCCGGCCCCGGACACTCCTGGCGCTCCCTCGGCCCCCACCGCCCCCACGGCGGCGCCCGTCGACGACGTCGCGACGAACGCCTCCGACGTGCGCAGCGAGGATGCGTTCGACGTCGAACGCGTCGCCGCATGGCTGCGTGAGCACGCGCACCCCGACGCAGACACGAGCGGACTCGACGCGGCGCCGGAGGTCAAGCAGTTCACCGGCGGCGCGAGCAATCTGACGTATCTGCTGCGTTACCCGACCCGTGACCTCATCCTGCGTCGTCCGCCGGCGGGCACGAAGGCGAAGGGCGCGCACGACATGCGCCGTGAGCACGACATCCAACGCGCGCTGGCGCCCGTGTTCCCCGCCGTCGCGCCGATGATCGCGTTCTGCGACGACGCCGGCGTCATCGGCAGCGACTTCTACGTCATGGAGCGCCTCGACGGCATCATCCTGCGCAAGAACATTCCCGCTGAGCTGGGTCTCGGCGAGGCCGAGGTGCGGGCACTGTGCACCGCCGCGATCGACCAGCTCGTCGCGTTGCACTCGATCGACGTCGCCGGCACCGAGCTTGAGCGCTTCGGCAAGGGGGAGGGGTACGTCAAGCGGCAGGTCGACGGATGGTCGGCGCGCTACCGCAAGGCACGTACGCACGGTGTGCGTCACGGCACCGGATCGTTCGAGAAGGTGATGGCCTGGCTCGACGAGCACCAGCCACACGACGTCGGAAACTGCCTGATTCACAACGATTTCCGCTTCGACAACCTCGTCCTCGCGCACGACGACCCGACGCGCGTCATCGGTGTCCTCGACTGGGAGATGGCGACGCTCGGCGACCCGCTCATGGATCTCGGCGGCGCCCTCGCCTACTGGGTGCAGGCCGACGATGACCGCATCATGCGCGGCTCACGCCGTCAGCCCACGCACGCGCCCGGCATGCTCACGCGCGACGAGGTGTGGCAGTACTACGCGCACGCGTCAGGGCGTGCGATCAGCCCCAAGGATCAGCTGTTCTACGAGATCTTCGGCCTGTTCCGACTCGCCGTCATCGCCCAGCAGATCTACTACCGGTATGCGAACGGTCAGACGAGCAACCCCGCGTTCAAGCAGTTTCGCGGCTTGGTGATCTACCTCGAATGGCGCTGCCGGCGCCTCATGCGACGCGCGGGACGGCTGTCGTGAGCGTCATCCACCTCGTGCGGCACGGGCAGGCCGGGCCGTCGCGCGCGGCATACGACCAGCTGTCGGAGCTCGGCGAACGTCAGGCACGCCTCGCCGGCGAGGGGTTGGCGGCGCGCGGCGTGACGCCCGACGTCCTCGTCACGGGCACGATGCGGCGTCAGCAACTCACCGGGTCGCGGCTGTGGGAAGCCGCCGGGTGGGAGTCGGACGTCAGCACGGATGCGGGGTGGAACGAGTACGACCACGACGCGATCATCGAGGCGTACAAGCCCGCGTACCGCAACCACGCCGTCATGCGCGCCGACCTCGCGCGTCACCGTCACCCGCGCAAGGCGTTTCAGGAGATGTTCGTCGCGGCCGCATCGCGTTGGGCGAGTGGCGACTTCGACGACGACTATCCCGAGACGTTCTCGCAGTTCCGCGACCGCGTCGCGCTCGCGCTCGGGCGCGTGACCTCGCGCCTCGAGTCGGGGCGCAGCGCCGTCGTCGTCAGCTCCGGCGGGCCGATCGCGTGGGTCGCCGCGGGGCTGCTGACGGCGCCGTCACCGGCATCGACGCTGCCCGCGGCGTTGCCTGACGGTGCGGTGACGGTGTGGCGGCGCCTCAACGAGGTGACCGTCAACACGGGCGTGACGACGGTGCTTGCCGGGTCGGCGCTCACCGCAGTGAGCCTCAACGACCACGCTCATCTCGGCGGGGATCGTTCGCTCATCACGTATCGGTGAGCCCTCGCCGCGGGGCGCTGGGGATGTCGGCTACGGCCGCGGCGCCCTTGATGCCCGAGATGCCCTGGGCCGGCGCACAGCCGCGTCTCATCGTTCTCGGCGGGTGGGGCGCCTAGGCTGAGGTCATGCGCGTACTCGTTGCCGGTGGTGCCGGCTACATCGGATCCCACACCGTCCTTGCCCTGATCGAGGCGGGGCACGAACCCGTCATCGCCGACAACTTCTCGAACTCGAGCCCGGCCGTGCTGCCGCGCCTGGAGAAGATCGCCGGCCGCTCGATCGACTTGCACGAGATCGACCTGACGGACGCTGCCGCGACGAGTGCCCTCGTCGCCTCGGTGAAGCCGGACGCCGTCATCCACTTCGCGGGGTACAAGGCCGTCGGTGAGAGCGTGGAGAAGCCGCTCATGTACTACACGAACAACCTCGACTCGACGTTCTCGCTGCTGTCGGCGATGACGGCGCACGGCGTCGAGAAGTTCGTGTTCTCGTCGTCGGCGACAGTGTACGGGCCCGACGCGCCGCTGCCGTACAGCGAGACGTACGAGCCGCTGCGCGCCACGAACCCGTACGGCTGGACGAAGGCGATGATCGAGCAGATCGTCACCGACGTCGCCGCTGCGTCGCCCGGTTTCAAGGCCGCGCTGCTGCGTTATTTCAACCCGATCGGCGCGCACTCGTCGGGGCTGATCGGTGAGGATCCGAGCGGCATCCCGAACAACCTCATGCCGTACATCGCGCAGGTCGCCGTCGGGCGCCGCGAGAAGCTCGGGGTCTTCGGCGACGACTACGACACGAAGGACGGCACCGGCGAGCGCGACTACATCCACGTCGTCGATCTCGCGGCAGGGCACGTCGCGGCGCTGGATCATCTTGACGCCATGGACGATTCGGCGCGCGCGTTCAACCTCGGCACGGGTGAGGGCACGAGCGTGTTCGAGTTGCTGCACGCGTTCGAGCGGGCGTGCGGCCGCGAACTGCCCTACGAGGTCGGGCCGCGACGTGCGGGCGACCTGCCGACGACGTTCGCCGACCCCACGCGCGCTCGCGAAGAACTCGGTTGGAAGGCCCAGAAGACCATCGACGACATGTGCACCGACACGTGGCGCTGGCAGTCGGCCAACCCGAACGGCTTCGGGGGCTGAGCCGACGCCGTTCGGAAACCGCATGGCACGGTCTCTCGAGTCCGTGCCCCGCATGTTCAGGCTTCGGCGAGGCGCCGAACCACGCCCCGTCCTATGCCCCCGGCCCCGGCCCCGATGATGGAAGCAGACGTGCGACCCACGACGAGGAGACTGGCATGACCGAGCCGACGCGCGAGTCGCGACGCGAGAACCCGAGCTGGGCGGAGTGGGTGAGCGAGGATCCGACGCGTTCGCAGTGGTACGTCGACCGCATCCGCGCCATGGCGGCGCGCGGCGACGACCTCGGTGGCGAGGCGCGGCTCGTCAACGCGCTCGTCACGCCCGGCTCACGCATCCTCGACGCGGGTTGCGGGCCGGGACGTGTGGCCGCCGCGTTGAGTGCCCTCGGGCATGACGTCGTCGGCGTCGACCTCGACCCCGTCCTCATCGCCGCCGCACGCGAGGACCACCCGTCGCTGCGTTTCGAGGTGGTCGATCTCGCACGGCTGTCCCTCGACGATCTCGACGTCACGCCGTTGGACGCGATCGTCTGTGCGGGCAACGTCATGCCGTTCATGCCGGACGACGCACGCCGCGACGGCCTGGCCGCGATGCGTCAGTGCGTGCGTGACGGCGGGCGCCTCGCCGTCGGCTTCGGCGCGGGCCGCGGCTACACGTTCGAGCAGTTCTTCGACGACGCCGACGCCGCCTGCTGGCGCCTCGACGCGCGCTTCTCGACGTGGGAGATGCACTCCCCCGCGCATGACGACGGCTTCGTCGTCGCGGTCTTCACCGCTGTCGCGCCGAGGTGAGGTTACGCGCCTCGTGATGCCCCACCCATGCGTGGGATCGCTCGAGTGAGGAAGGGCGACGTCGGGGATGCCCCACTCGTGCGTCGTGCCGCATCATGGGGCGGGCACCTGCCAAGGAAGGGGCGGCATGGGCGAGGCACCGATCGAGCTGCGCGCGACGTATCTGTCGACGGAGGAGGCGGACCACCTCATGTCGCACCTCGTCGGCGCGACACCCTGGCGGACGTCGTCGCTCACCATGTACGGCCGCACGATCGCGATGCCACGCCTCATCGCCTGGTACGCCGACGCGCCGTACACCTTCTCCGGCTCGACACAGCCGCCGAACGCGTGGACGCCCAAGCTCGCCGCGCTGCGGGAGCGTCTGGCCGCCGACACCGGAGCGCCCTACAACTCGGTGCTGCTCAACCTCTACCGCGACGGCCGGGACTCCATCTCCTGGCACAGCGATGACGAAGCCGAGTTGGGCCATGCGCCCACCATCGCAAGTGTCTCGCTCGGCGCCACGCGCGACTTCGTCATGCGCCGCAAGGACGATCACACCGTGAAGGAGACGCTCGCACTCACGCACGGGAGCCTCGTCGTCATGCGCGAGGACTCGCAGAGCGCCTGGCAGCACGCCGTTCCGAAACGCACGCGAGTGACCGAACCCCGCATCAACCTGACGTTCCGTTGGTTCGAGCCCCGCCCGGAACATCCCTGACGCTCCTGCAGGATCGAGCGAATGTGGAGGTAAATCGCCGATGGGGCAGGTCCGGGAGGGCCCCGAGCGTCACATCTTCTCGGGCGTCTCGATGCCCAGCAGCGACAATCCGTCGACGAGGACGCCCAGCGTCAGTTCGCACAACGCCAGACGCGACGCACGGACGTCGTCGTCATCAGCCTTGAGCACCGGGCACTTCTCGTAGAACGCCGTGAACGTCGTCGCCAGTTCGAACAGGTAACCGGCGAGGCGATGCGGCTCCAACGACTCGCCGACGGCAGCCACGACGGCGCCGTAGTCGAGCAGTTTCAACGCGAGGGCGCGTTCGGCGTCCTCGCCCAGCGTGATCTCCGCCGCCGGCGAGTACCCCGCCTCGGCGGCACGCGCGAGGATCGAGCGAATGCGCGTCGCCGCGTACTGGAGGTAGGGGCCGGTGTTGCCCGTCAACGCCAGCATGCGGTCGAAGTCGAAGATGTACTCCGAGTCGTGCGAGACCGACAGGTCGGCGTACTTCACCGCGCCGATGCCGACCTGACGCGCGACGACGGCGCGCTCCTCGTCGCTCATCTCCGCCTTCGACTCGCTGACGACGCCCGCGGCGCGGTCGACGGCCTCGCCGAGCAGGTCCATGAGCAGCACCGAGTCGCCCGAGCGCGTCTTGAACATCTTGCCGTCCTTGCCGAGCACCGACCCGATCTGCACGTGGATCGGCGTCGACTCGGGGCGGATGTAGCCGGCCTTGTCGGCGGCGGCCCACGTCATGCGGAAGTGCAAGTTCTGCGGCGCGCCGACGACGTACACCATCCGATCGCCCTGGAGGTCGAACGAGCGGTGACGCACCGTCGCGAGGTCGGTCGTCGCGTAGCCGTACCCGCCGTCGGACTTGCGGATGATGAGCGGCACCGGCGCATCGTCGCGCCCGGTGAACTCGTCCTGGAAGATGCACAGCGCCCCGTCGGAGACGACGGCGATGCCACGCGACTCGAGGTCGTCGCAGATGCCCGCGAGCTCGTCGTTGTACGTCGACTCACCAGCGAGGTCGGCGTCGGTCAACGTCACGCCGAGCAACCCGTAGACCTTGTTGAAGTACGCCTTCGAGCGCTCCATCAGCTTGTTCCAGTGCGCGAGCGTCTCGGGGTCACCGCCCTGCAGCAACGTCACGCGCTTGCGGGCCCGCGTGTTGAAGTCACCCTTCGAACCGGCGGGCTCGGCCTTCTCGGCCGTGTCGAACTTGGTGCGCGCCGCCTGGTAGAACGCGTTCGGGTCGCTCTCGAGCAGCGCCGCCTCCGGCGAATCCTCGCCCACCTCGAGAAGGTGCTCGATGAGCATCCCGAAGGGCGTGCCCCAGTCGCCGACGTGGTTCTGCCGGATGACGGTGTGCCCGAGCCGCTCGAGCACACGCGCCAGCGAATCCCCGACGACGGTGGTGCGCAGGTGCCCGACGTGCATCTCCTTCGCGACGTTCGGCGAGGAGTAGTCGATCGGGATGATCTCGGTCTTCGCTGCCGGCGCGACGCCGAGCGAGCCGTCCGCGAGGATCGTCGACGCCTGCGCCGCGACCCAATCCGTCGACAGCGTGATGTTGAGGAAGCCGGGCCCGGCGATCTCGACGTCGTCGACGAGTGCCATGACCTCGTCGTCCGCGCGCAGCGCCTCGACGATCGCAGACGCCACCTCGCGCGGGTTCTTGCCGACCTTCTTCGCGAGCGCCATCGCCGCGTTGACCTGCACGTCGGCGCTCGTCTGCTTCTTGTTCGCAGGACGGATGACGGGGTCGGCGTCGCGCCACTCGTCACCGAGGGCCGAGGCGATCGCGTTGCTCAGATGACCGGTCAGTGCGGAGATGGCGTCCATGACGTCAAGATTAGTGGCGCGCGCAAATTCCTTTCCGCACGCCGGCAGCGCGCGGCCCGAACGACGCACACGATCATGCCGGGGCACCCACCGCTCGACTCCCTCGGCGACGAAGGGCACGATGACGGCGCCCGACACGTCTGAACGGTGAAGGCCACCTGCAACACTGGGGGCACAACCAACTTCTCTGGGAGGAAACCATGACGAAGCTCCGCACGTCCGCCCTCGCCCTCGTCCTCGCGGCCGGCACGGCAGCCGGTGTCACCGGCTGCTCGAGCAAGGAGGCTCCGAAGGCCAAGGACGCCTGGAACAAGGCCCAGGACACCGCCGGCGCCTACAAGAGCCTCGAGCTCAAGGGCGAAGGCACCTCGGACGGCAAGCCGGCCACGATGACGGCCAAGGGCGACGTCAACGGCGGCAAGCTCGAGATGAGCGGCAAGATCGGCGACGGCACGATGGACCTCATCACGGTTGACTCCAAGAACTACATGAAGGCCAACAAGGCCTTCTTCACGCAGACGAGTTCGGGTTCGCCCGCGGCATCCAACACGGACAAGATCGCCGACAAGTGGCTCGAGATGCCGGCGGACGGTTCGTCCAACACCGGGTTCAAGGAACTCATCGACAACATCAAGAACGACTCCTCGGAGCCGAACAAGAAGCTGCTCTCCGACAAGGCCACCGTGTCGGAGGACAAGGTCGACGGCAAGGATGCCTGGAAGATCCAGAGTGAGGACAAGAAGGTCACCGCGTGGGTGTCGCAGGAGGATCGCCGCGACATCCTCAAGACCGAGGGCTTCGACAGCGCCTCCGTCGCCTCCACGTCGGGCTCGTCGGCGAAGTCCGATGAGTCGATGAAGACGGTGACGTTCCTGTCGCACGACAAGGATTACGGCATCAAGGCACCGAGCGGTGCCACGTCCATCACGGACGCGATGGGCAGCTGAGGTGTCCCCCGCCTCCCCGACAGGACGACCGCGTTGCCCGCGTCCCGCACGCTCAGCACCATCGCCGTGACGGCGGTGGTGCTGAGCGGCTGCACGATGGGGCATGACGCGGGGCAGCCCGCGTCGGGTCCGGTGAAGGGCCCGTCGGGGAGCTCGACGGCACCAGGCACCGCATCGATGAGCGCCTCGGCCCCTGCGGAACAGCCGAGCGCGAAGGATGTCTGGTCGCGCACCCAACAGTCGGTGCGTGGTTACACCTCCCTGTCGTTGACAGGAACGGACAGCGCGGACGGCTCCGGCCCCAGGGCCACCTTCCTCGGCGAGCTGGACGGCGAGCCGTCGGAGATGTCCTACGAGGGTGACGAGGTGGGCCACGTGACGATGCGTCGCATCTCCCATGACGTCTACCTCAAGGGCGATCGCACGTACTGGGATTCCGTCGACAAGGACGACCCGTCCCTCCAGGGCTCGAGCCCACCGGCGAACCGGTGGATCAAGGTGCCCGAAAGCGCCTTCGCCCAGAAGGACCTGTCCGACCTCAGCGCCAAGTCGTACATCGAGGCCATGGGCGACACCACCGACGCCAAGTGGGGTCACCTCGGCGACGGCACCCTGACGCCCGAGACGCTCGACGGCAGGCCGGCGTACAAGATCGTCAGCGCTGACGGAGACACTCGCGCCTGGGTGACCACCGACGACACGCACGACCTCCTCAAGGTCGTCGACGAGGCCGCGGGCACGGACGACCTGGGCACGGCGACGTTCTCACGCTGGAACGAGAAGATCGCGGTGCCGCGCCCCGTCGGCGCTCTCGACGGTGGGGAGATGGCGCCGGACCCGTCACCGTCCGGCGAGGCCACGACCTGACGCGTGGCCGGCCGCCGGTTCGGGCGCCGCGTGAGGCACGACACGCCTACGTCAGGACCATGGTCCCCACGGATTGCGGAACTCACCCCGTAGCGTGGTTGTGAAAGTCTTCACATTCGTCTCGTCGAGGGGTCACTCATGGATGCCTTGGAGCTGGCGAGATGGCAGTTCGCCATCACGACGGTCTACCACTTCCTGTTCGTGCCGATCACGATCGGCTTGTCTGCCGTCGTCGCCGGTTACCACACCGCATGGTTGCGCACGGGTAACACGCAGCATCTGAGGGTCGCGAAGTTCCTCGGCAAGCTGTTCACGATCAACTTCGCGCTCGGTCTCGTCACCGGCATCGTGCAGGAGTTCCAGTTCGGCATGAACTGGAGCGACTACTCGCGTTTCGTCGGCGACATCTTCGGCGCGCCGCTCGCGATCGAGGCGCTGCTCGCGTTCTTCCTCGAGTCGACGTTCCTCGGTCTGTGGATCTTCGGCTGGGGCCGACTGCCGAAGAAGCTGCACGCCGCGACGATCTGGATCGTCCACATCGGCACGGTGCTGTCGGCGTACTTCATCCTCGCCGCGAACTCGTTCATGCAGAACCCCGTCGGTTACAAGTACAACCCGACGACGCACCGCGCGGAGCTCACCGACTTCGTCGCCGTCCTGACGAACAAGGTCCAGCTCGTCACGTTCCCGCACGTCATCGCGAGCTCGTACATGGTCGGTGGCGCCGTCGTCATGGGCGTCATGCTGTGGAATCTGCGCAAGCGCACTCTTGCTGCCGAAGCAATCAAGGGTGAAACTCTCGAAGGCCGTTCCGACGGTTCGACGGGCGCGACGAAGTTGGCGTCGACCTCCGACGACCTCACGATGTACCGCAAGGGCTCGCGCGTCGGCGCGATCGTCCTGCTCGTCTCGAGCCTGTTCGTCGTCATCACCGGCGACCTGCAGGGCAAGGTCATGACCGAGGTGCAGCCGATGAAGATGGCTGCCGCCGAGGCGTTGTACGAGACGCAGGAGAAGGACGCGCCGTTCTCGATCTTCACCGTCGGTACGCGTGACGGCAAGCAGGAGAAGTTCGCGGTCACCGTGCCCAACCTGCTGTCGTTCCTCGCGACGGGTGACTTCCACGGCAAGGTCGAGGGCATCAACAACCTCGAGGAATCCCAGAAGGCCAAGTACAGCGGCAACGAGCTGACGGCGGCGGACACGTACGCGCCTAACATCATGTGGTCGTACTGGAGCTTCCGCTGGATGATGGGTTGGGGCGCGATCTCCATGCTCATCGCCTGCTGGGTGCTGTGGCTGACCCGCAAGGGCCGCAACGCGACGAACCGCTGGATGGGCCCGGCCGCCCTCGTCGGCGCGCTGTCGCCGGTCGCGGCGATGAGCATCGGCTGGATCTTCACCGAGATCGGCCGTCAGCCGTGGATCGTCAACGGCCTCATGACGACGAAGCAGGGCGTCAGTCCGAGCGTCACCTCGGGTGAGGTGCTGACGTCGATGATCGTCTTCACACTGCTGTACGGCGCACTCGCCGTCGTCGAGGTGAAGCTGTTCATGGACTACATGAAGAAGGGCGCCGAGCCCGTCGCCTCCGACGGTGAGGATCTGCCCGGTGGTCACGACGATGGCCACGGCTCCGCCGGTTCCGACGATGACGAACTCGCGTTCGCGTACTGATAGGCGAGGTTGAACGATGGAACTCACCACTTTCTGGTTCATCATCATCGGCGTGCTCTGGACGGGTTACTTCGTCCTCGAGGGCTTCGACTTCGGTGTTGGCATGCTGCTTCCCGTGCTCGGCAAAGGCAAGGCGGAGGCGACTGGCGTCACCGACCCGGTCACCGACCACATCGGCGAGAACGAGCGACGCCGCCGCGTCATGCTCAATACGATCGGCCCGGTCTGGGACGGCAACGAGGTGTGGGTGCTCACTGCTGGTGGCGCGACCTTCGCCGCGTTCCCGAACTGGTACGCGACGCTGTTCTCGGGCGCCTACCTGCCGCTGCTGCTCATCCTCGTCGCGCTCATCGTGCGCAACATGGGCTTCGAGTACCGCCACAAGCGTGACTCCGACGGCTGGCGCCGCGGCTGGGACGCCGCCATCGTGTTCGGTTCGTTCCTGCCGGCGATCCTCTGGGGCGTCGCGCTGACGAACATCGTCCACGGCCTGCCGATCAACCAGGACATGGAGTACACGGGCAACCTGCTCACCATGCTCAACCCGGTGTCGCTTCTCGGCGGCGTCACGACGATGCTCGTGTTCATGACGCACGGCTGCTTCTTCGTCGCGCTCAAGACCGACGGCGCCATCCGTCACGACGCTCGCGCGCTCGGCACGAAGATCGGCCTCGCGGCCGCCGTCGCCGCCGTCGTCCTGCTGCTGTGGCTGGGCATCGAAGGCGGCTCGGTGTGGTCGTGGATCACGACCGTCGCACTCGCCGTCATCTTCCTCACCGGGCTGTTCTTCAACATGCGCGGCAAGGAGGGCCTGGCGTTCCTGTGCACGTTCGTCGCGATCGCCCTGTTCGTTCTGACGTACTTCCTCATGCTGTTCCCGAACGTCATGCCGAGCTCGACGAACCCGGCGTGGTCGCTGACGACGACGAACGCGGCGAGCTCGCACCACACGCTCGTCATCATGACGTGGGTCGCGCTGATCTTCACCCCGATCGTCCTCATCTACCAGAGCTGGACGTACTGGGTGTTCCGCAAGCGCATCACGACGCGTCACATCCCCAAGGCGGTCGACCCGAGCCGCCCCGACCCGATCAAGGTCCACTGACGACTCACGTCCGGGCCCACGATCGCCCCATGACTTCGCTGTGAGCGAAGGTGCAACAGCAAGCGCCACCACCCCGAGCGGGATGGTGGCGCTTGCTGCGTCGTCCGCCATGGACCGACGAGTGCATGGGATCAACAAGAACGAAGCGAAAGAGCTCGTGCCGTCGTTCTCGCGACGCTCCCGTATCATCCTGACCCCGTGACCACGACACCCACCGCGCCTGCGGCCGCTGAGCGCCACGCCCGCGGTTTCTGGCTGCTTGCTGCGGCGTTTCCCATCCTCATGGCCTACTCGACCGTGCCGACGCCGATCTATCCGCTCTACCAACACCACGATCACTTCCCCACCGTGATGATCACCGCCATCTTCGCGGCCTACGGGCTGGGCGTCATGGCAAGCCTCTACCTCGCGGGCCACCTGAGTGACCAGTTCGGGCGACGCCGCATGATCGCGATCGCCACTGCCGTCTCTCTGGTGAGCGCGGCGATCTTCATCGGTTCGCCGTCCGTGCCGGCGCTGTTGGTCGCCCGGCTGCTGTGTGGTGTGGGGATCGGCATACTGACTCCGGCAGCAACGGCGATGCTCGGTGAATTGCGGCGCGTTCATCGCCCGCACGAGCCGAGCAGTTTCGCCTCGACGGTGGCCTCGAGCGTGAACACTGGCGGGCTGGCCCTCGGCCCCCTCGTCGGTGGAGTCCTCGTGCAGTGGGCCCCGGCCCCCTTGAGGACGCCCTACGTGGTCTTCTTCGTCCTGCTCGCCGGGGTGGGCCTCGCGCTCACGTTGGTTCCCGAGACCAACCCGGCAACACCGGCGAACGAGCGCCCGAGGTATCGACCGCAGCGCGCCGTCGTCCGAGCAGGTCATGAAGCCCGTTTTCGCTCAGCGCAGGTCGTGGCCGGCGCGGCCTTCGCTGCACTGGGAATCCTGACGTCGATGACGGGGACGTTCCTGGCGCACGTCGCGCATCGCTCGTCTCCGCTCGTGTGCGGCGTGGTCGTCTTCCTCGCCATGGGGGCATCTGCCCTGGCCCAGGTCGCCCTTCCGATCCCCAACCCGCGAACGAAGATCGCGTGCGGCGTCCTGTTCGCCGTCGCCGGCCTCGGGTGCGTCGCGGCGTCCGCACTCACCCACCCCTTCGTCCTGTACGCAGGCGGCGCGGTCATGGCGGGGGCTGGGATCGGCCTGCTCTTCCAAAGTGCTGTCGCCGTCGGTTCCGCGGTCAGCGAGGCCGGACACACCGGGGGAAGCGTGGCTGGTGTCTTCCTGGCCGCCTACATCGGCATCACGATCCCCGTCGTGCTGGCGGGGTTGCTCACGACACGCCTGTCCATCAGCGCGAGCCTGGCTCTCTTCTGCGCGCTCACCTCGCTGGTCGTCCTCGTCGCGAGCATCCCCATGATGCGCGGGGCAGCGGACTGAGCCCGTTCATCTCGCACGACGAGGCGCCACGCCACGTGAGAGCCGAGCCCAATCGGCCCTTCGCCGGCCGCCCGTGAACACCGAAGGCGCCTGGACCCCATGGGGATCCAGGCGCCTTCGGCATGTTCGCGCTTGGCGCAGCCAGGCTCAGCTCAGGCGCTCGAGCAGCTTCTTGGCGAGCGCCTCGGACGATGCCGGGTTCTGACCCGTCAGCAGGTCACCGTCGACGACGGTGAACGGCTGCCAGGCGGGGCCGGTCGAGACGTCGGCGCCGAGTTCGCGCAGCCGGTCCTCCAGCAACCACTTGGCCTTGTCAGCCTTGCCGGCGGCCTTCTCCTCCTCATTGGAGAAGCCGGTGATCTTGCGTCCGGCGACGACGGGCTCGCCCGCCGACGTCCGCGCCGGAAGCAGCGCTGCCGGGCCGTGGCACACGATGGCGACAGGCTTGCTGCCCTCGAGTGCGTCCGCGATGAGCTTGCCGGAGGTGGCGTCCTGCGCAAGGTCTTCCATCGGGCCGTGCCCACCCGGGTAGAACACCGCGTCATAGTCGCCGAGGACGACGTCCTCGAGCTTCATGGGGTGCTGCAGGCCGTCGATCGCGTCGAGGTCAGGACGCACGTCAGCGCCGCCGTTCGCGTCGGGGGCGAGGCTGACCTCATCGGCCACCGGCGTCACACCGCCGGGCGTGGCGAACGTGACCGAGTGACCTGCCCCGGTGATCAGACGGTAGGGGGTGAGAAGTTCTTCCGCCCAGTAACCCGTCGGGACGCTCGAGCCGTCGGCCAGGGTCCAGGAGCGGGCGCCGGTGACGACGAAGAGAACGTTGGACATGTCAATCTCCTTGGTGATTCAGTGAGCGGCGTTCGCATCGGGGCGAGTCGTCACTCGTGGTAGGTGAGGCCCTCCTCGATCGGCCAGCCGAGCTGCTGCCACATCGGCAGCTTGTTCCACTCCTTGACGAATTCGACGAGCTTGTCGTCTTCGACGCGGAACAGGGCGCATGTGTACTCGTGCGCGAGGTCGAGGTTGGCCTTCTCGGTCTACGTGAGCTGCGTGGTGTCCGACATTGGGGTCTCCTTCGCTTGGGTGCGAAACGGTGAGATCAGCGACGCGAGCCGCGTCGGGGGAAGCCGGCCGCCGACAGCGCCGCAGCGATGAGGGCGGGCTGGCCGAACAGGCGGACGAGGCGCTTGGTGTCGGTGTCGAGGCCGAAGGCGTCGTGGCGCTCCGCGTACTGGCTGATGTTGCCGGGGAAGATCGCGGCGTAGAAGGCGGCGAGCGCCACCCCCACCGCAGCGCGACGCTGCGGCAGGGTGAGCATCGCCGCACCGAACGCGACCTCGACGACACCGGAGGCGAGGACGACGACGTCCTTGTCCATCGGGAACCAGTCCGGCACCTGCGCCTGGAAGTCCTTGCGGGCGAACGTCAGGTGCGAGACACCGGCGAACGACATGAAGGCTCCGAGGCCGAGACGGGCCACCTCCTGCCCACGGGTCGCAGGCGGGGCCGGCTCGGCGAGTGACCGGACGGACTCGATCAGTCGGGTGAAACGAGTCATGGTTATTTCCTCCTCGCGTCGCGGGTCACGACGCATCGATCACTTGGCGACGCGGACGAGCTTCGTGTTGGCGAATTCGCCGAAGCCCCAGCGTCCGAGCTCACGCCCGTAACCGGAGCGGCGCACACCACCGAATGGCAGGCCGGCCTTCGTCGTGCCGTGCTCGTTGACATAGGCCATGCCGACCTCGAGGCGTCGGGCGATCTGCTCCGCCTTGTCGGTGTCCTTGCCCCAGACGGAGCCGGACAGGCCGAAGGAGGAGTCGTTGGCGAGCTCGACGGCTTCGTCGATCGAGTCGTAGGAGTAGACGACGGCGACGGGGCCGAAGATCTCCTCCTTGAAGGCGTCCATCTCACGCGTGACACCGGTGAGCACGGCGGGGGCCATCCAGGCGCCGTCCTGCTCGAGCGCCGTGCCACCCGTGCGCAGGGTCGCACCCTGCTCGACGGCGCGCTCGACCTGGGCGATCGCGTCGTCGCGAGCCTCGACCGACGAAAGCGGGCCCATGTCCGTGCCCTCGTCGTCCGGGTTGCCGACCTTCATGCCCTCGACGGTGGCGACAACGCCGTTGACGAAGTCGTCGAACATCGTCGACGGAACGAAGATGCGCTTCGGGGAGTTGCAGGCTTGCCCGGCGTTGCTCATGCGCGCGGTGGCGACGGCCTTCGCCGTCTCGGCGACGTCGACGTCGTCGAGGACGATGAGCGCGTCCGAGCCACCGAGTTCGAGGACGCTCTTCTTGAGGTTCTGCGACGCGGTCTCGGCGACGGCCTTGCCGGCGCCCTCGCTACCGGTCAGCGAGACGCCGCGCACGCGCGGGTCCTCGATGATCGACGTGATCTGCTCGTTGCTGACGAACAGGTTGATGTAGGCATCCCGCGGCACACCCGCGGCGTGGAGGATCTCCTCGATCAGTTCGGCCGTGCGCGCGCAGATCGAGGCGTGCTTGAGCAGGATCGTGTTGCCGAGCATGAGGTTCGGCGCGACGAACCGCGCGACCTGGTAGTGCGGGAAGTTCCAGGGCATGACGCCCATGAGAACACCGATCGGGTCGGTGACGACGAGCGACTTCGCGTCGTCGCCGATGTTCAGCTGCTCCTCGACGAGCAGCTCCTCACCGTGCTCGGAGTACCAGCGGAAGATCGACGACGCGAGCGCGACCTCACCCTGCGCCTGCGCGAGCGGCTTGCCCATCTCGGCGCCGATGACGCGGGCGAGCTCGTCGGCGCGCTCGTCGTAGATGTCGGCGACCTTGGCGAGGACGGAGGCGCGCTCGGACGCGTCCGTCGTGCGCCACGTGCCGAACGCGGCGTCGGCGCGCTCGATGGCGCGGGTGACGTCAGCATCCGTCGCGGAGTTGTACTCCTTCTCGACGACGCCGGTGGCGGGGTTTTCGGTGCGGTAGGCCATGAGGTCTCTCCTTCAGATCGATGAGCTCTCTCATCGATCACAACACCACCGGCCCCCAGAAGCATTCCTGCACGCAGTTTTTCACCTCGAGGGGTGAAGAAACGCGCCCGCGTGTGCGGCCCTGCCAGCCCGGCGCCGGGGTGCAGCGCAGGCGCCCTCGGGGCGCAGGTGGATCAAGCGTCCGCGAGCGCCCGACGGTGGTTCGTGCGGTGACGTTCGAGCCAGTTCATCGCGGGCGTGACGGTGGAGCCGTGCACGACGACGCTGACGATGATGGCGAGGGCGATCGTCGACCACAGCCAGTCGCTGCCCGCGAAGTCGGCGTGCCCCGTCGCGTACGCGATGTAGAAGATCGAGCCGATGCCGCGCACGCCGTAGAACGACGTGATCCAGCGCTCCCCCGTCGTCAGGCCGACGGCCTTCGCCGTGTCGTCGCGCCGCCCGAGCAGCGACAGCCACGCCCCGCCGGGCCTGATGACGAGGATGAGGGCCGCGACGATGACGGCACTGCGCCAATCAGCGTGCGCGAGAACACCGTTCGTCGCCGCCGCGCCGAGCAGCAGGAGCATGACGAGGGTGAGGATCTGCTCGAGACGTTCGATGAACGCGTGCATGTCCGCGTAGTAACGGTGGCCGCGCTCGGCCTGACGCATCGCCATCGCCGTGACGAACACGGCGAGGAACCCGTACCCGCCGGCGAGCTCCGTCAGCCCTTACGAGCACATGATCGCCGCGAGCGCGGCGAGCGGCTCACCGGCGTCGGCGAGGCGATACTTCTTCGCCGGCAGCCGGAAGAACAGCTTGCCGAGCACCCACCCGACGACGAGGCCGACGGCCACGCCGAGCGCGACCTTGCCGACGAGTTCCCAACCGAGCCACTTCCACCCCCAGTGCGACGGCGAGCCCTCGCTCGCCCACAGGATCGCGGCGTAGACGAACGGGAACGCGAGACCGTCGTTGAGACCGGCCTCCGACGTCAGCGCGAACCGCACCTCGTCCGACTCGTCGATCTCGGTGTCCTGCGTCATCTCCTGCGTGGCCTCGGTCTGCGGCCCATCGACCTGGACGTCGGAGGCAAGCACCGGGTCCGTCGGGGCGAGCGCCGCGGCGAGCAGCAACGCCGTCGGCGCGGCCAGACCGAGCGTCCAGCCGAGCAGTGAGACGCCCACGATGCCGAGCGGCATCGCGATGGCGAGCAGACGCCACGTCGGCGCCCACGCGCGCCACGACGTCAGGCTGCGAACGCGCATCGGCCGATCGAGGGCGAGACCGACACCCATGAGCGCGACGAGCACCGTCGCCTCGGAGGCATGCAGGACGAACGCCTCGTGCTCCTGCGGCGAGAACGTGAACCCCTTCGGCATCGGCGCGAGGCCGACGAGCGCCCCGACGCCGAGCAGCACCATCGGCGTCGACAACGGGAAGCGCTCGACGGCGGTCGGGAGGAAGACCGCGAGCAGCAGCGCGAAGCCGAGCACGATCCAGACGAGGTCAATGGCCACGAGACGCCTTCGATTCAGTGGGAGCTCAGGGGGAGGGATTCGCTCGCGACAGTAGGCGATGAGCGCACCCGCCGCACGTCGGCGTCCGAGCGCGCACCCCGTCGGCCCTGCGCTGCGCGTCGTGTCCAGCCCGCGTCGCACCTGAGATCCGCGCCGATTCGAAGGCCAGCCGGACGCACCACACCCCACCGGGCGAGGGCCAGGGTGGGGTGTGGTCAGCGGTTCAGGACCGCGGTGTCACTGCTGAAGGCGACGGCGAGCGACGACGATGCCGCCGAGCGCACCCGCACCGACGAGACCCGCGACGCCGAGCGAAAGGGCGTTGGTGTCGTCACCCTTGCGGTCGGTCTCGACCTTGGGGCCCGTGCCGGGCGTGGTCGCAGCCGTCGTCGACGTCGTCGTCGTCGGGACGGTCGTGTTGGTCGTCGGCGTCGTCGGAACCGGGGTGGTCGGAACCGGCGTCGTCGGAACCGGGGTGGTCGGAACCGGCGTCGTCGGAACCGGGGTGGTCGGGACCGGCGTCGTCGGAACCGGGGTGGTCGGGACCGGCGTCGTCGGAGCCGGCGTGGTCGGAGCCGGCGTGGTCGGGACCGGCGTCGTCGGGGTGGGGGTCGGCTCGGTCGGCGTCGGCGTCGGCGTCGTGGGCTCCGGGGTCGGGTCCGTCGGCGTTGGGTCCGTCGGCGGGACGACGATCGCCACAGTCTTCGACACGATGCGCTGGCTCGTGCAGACATCGGCGCTCAGCGTCACCTCGTAGGTGCCCGGCTTCGGGAAGGTGACGACGACAGGATCGCCGCTCAGCATCACCGGGTCGAACTCGACCGAGCCGTGCTTCGTGCAGGTGGCACGCTTGATGCCACCCTTCGTGGCGCCGCCGGAGACCTCGGCACCTTCGGGGAACGCCATCGTGTACACGAGCGGCACACCGTACTTGGCGTGCTTGTCGCGGCCGTACTTCATCTCGTGCTGTGTGCCGGTGACGGAGGGCACGAGGGTCGCGGTCAGGCCGTCCACGGTGTACTCGATGTGCGCGGCGGCGCTCACCTTCGGCGCGGGCGCCGGCTTGGCGATTTTGACGGTCGTCGTCTTCTCGACCGTCTGCAGGCCGCCCTCACCGCAGAAGTAGCCGGTGGCCGTGATCGTGTACGTGCCCGCCTTGCGGTAGGTGTGCGAGTAGCCCGAGGAGACCGAGTCACGGAACGGCGAGGTCGGGCCGGTCGTCTCGCAGGTGAGGCCGGGGCGACCGTCGTAGCCGTCGGGGTCGCTGTCGTCGCCGTAGTCGACGAAAAACGCCATCGCGCCGTAGCGGCTCATCGCCTTCCGGCCGTCGTTGGCGTAGTACTGGACGCCGCTGTCCTTGTAGGCGACGTCGACCGTCTTGCCCGTGACGGTCGCACCGAGAGTGATCGTCATCGACGGTTCCTGGGCGGCGTTGGCGGCGGGCGCCACCATCGTCGCGGCGCCGAACAACGACGCGACGGCGACGGCCTTGGTGACACGAATCGAGCGGCTCATGGGTGCTCCTGAGAATCTGCTGGTCCTGGTTTCGTCCGCGCGCGCCGCCCGGGATCGATCGACGCAGGCGCAGAGTGCGCGAGCCTCCCGAACCGCACGCCGACAGGTGCCGGCAGCCATGAGAAGCCCTCCCGCGCTCACCCTACCCAGCACGGACACGCCGCAGTGAGTTGGGTCACAAGGTTCCACGAGGGCTCTCTCAAACAGGCTCTTCACAGATGAGGGTGTAGTTGAGGTCTGAATCCGCCGGACTCGAGCAGGGATCTGGCGATGTAGTTGGT